>CALXUX010000075.1 GCA_944391785.1 uncultured Clostridia bacterium | reverse complement strand
CTATTCCTTCATCTTTGGCTGTTTTATTTTTTACTTCTTCTGAATTTGTTGTGTATAATTTTATATTACTGTTTTCTTGCTCAGTTCCATTGATTGTTTGCTTAATTTTTACATTTGATAATGTATACGTTCCTGCAAAGTTTGTTCCTCTTGCATCTCCATTATATGGCAAGATGTCTAGTAATTGGAATTCTGCTACTGGCTCTTCGGTTTTATTTTCATATACTACTTTGTATGTGATTTGTTCATTTTTTTCTATTGCAGGGGTTTCTATTTCTTTGTATAGCCTATGGCTTTCTAGGTTTATTATGTTTATTGTGTCTGATGATGTTCTGAAAGTAATTTCACTATTTCCTAATTTACTTGCTTGGCCTTCTTCTATTACTTCTGATACAACAAATTTTGTTGTATATTGTGTTCCATTTTCACTATCATTATTTATTTGTGCATTAAAAATTATTGGTTCTATAGTTTTGCCACTGGTACATCCGTTTATATACCATATTAATTTTTGAGTTCCATCACTGCTATTTTCTATTTCTGGATCTCCATAATTACTACTTCCTAGTATATATGTTAATCCTTTGGGTAAGTTTATTTGTGCTTTTAAATTAATTCCACTTATTTGTTCTGTTATATTAGTATTTGCATCTATTTGTGGTGATATTTTGTATTTAACTATATTTTCATTTTTTGATAAATCATAATTTATTTTTTCTGTATTATTTTCATCTACTGCTTGAATACTTCCATGTAAATTAGCTCCAACTACTAATATTGAATTTCCCCATTGGAATCCTCCACTATGGGTTCCTGCAATTATTTCTCCATTTTCATCATATTCAGTTTTTATATATTGCCTATGTCCTGTATCCCAATCTGGAGTCGGATATTCATTTTCTGGATGCAATACAGAATATTTATTTCTGTCTAATTTTTCAGTCCATAAAATTGTTCTTTGTGTCATTCCATAAGTTTTCCCTATAGTTGCAGTAGT
The DNA here is from genome assembly GCA_944391785.1 of uncultured Clostridia bacterium. Taxonomy (GTDB): domain Bacteria; phylum Bacillota; class Clostridia; order TANB77; family CAG-508; genus CAG-269. The sequence goes on along the minus strand of CALXUX010000075.1, from coordinate 3,933 downwards.
CCTTACTTTTAATGGCAAAATTAAATGATTTCCATCACTATTAATAGCTCTATAAATATATCCATCTATTAACTCTGCATATATTCCTATACATAGTTTGTTATCAGGTATATCTTCAATTGTATCATAAATATCCATATCTTCTATATCTGCATTATTCATTTCTGTTTGATTAACCCAGTTTGTTCCATCTTTTTTGGTTGCATACCATATTCTAAATACGGGGTTTCCTTGTGCTAAAGTAGTAAAAATGTACTTAGCACCATTACTAAAATATACTGGTTCAAATCCTTCCGCATCAAATTTAAAAAATCTATTTAGTGTGTATATATCATTATCATTATTAGTACTAGTAATTATTTTTGTTGCAATTTTTACAGTTTGCCCTATATTTGCTTTTCCATCACCTGTTCCATAATTACTTTCTATTATGCGATAGTTTTCATTTTCTGGAATAATTTGATGTGCATATGTATCTTTTCTGTATAAAACATGATTTGTACTTAAATTATCATCTGATGTATTCATTTGAGCTGTTATTTGTTCATTTGTGATAGATTGCATCTTTAAATTACTATCTGAAAAACCTAAATAATAATTTCTGTTTTCTATTGTACTTGCTTTATTATCTGGTACAAATATTTGGATATATCCTATACTAAATGTTCCTATATTATCTGTATATACTTTATCTCTTCCTGAATCTGGTGAAACACTCATATTAGCTTCATAGTGTGGGAATATTCCATTTAGTTCATAATCACTTACTGTTACTTTTAAAGTTGCTCCTTCTTGTATAATGTTAATATTTCCAGAATTATATGTTGAATATCTGTCATTAACATATATTCCTAATGGTAAATATGAATTATATCTATGCATGTTTGTTGCTGCAAACATTTCTCTATCTTTTATATTTCCTACATTACTGGTCGACCAATCATTTACTCTATAATTCCATAGCACTGGCGTACATTCAGCTGTTATGTCTTCTAGTTTTGTGCTCTCAAATTCACTTCTATGCAATTGCAAATCTATGTTGAATGTAATATCTCCTTTTGGATATTCTATTCCTTTTAATCCTTTTGATTCTGTTTCATTGTATAATTGTATTGCAAAATTATATCCATACATTCTTCCTTCTTTATTTCCTTCACCATAGTCTACACTTGTTTTAAATGCTAAACTAGTATTTCTAACTAATTGAATATTGTATTTTCCTTTTGCACTTACAAATATTATTTCTCCTTGAACTGTTACTTTTTCATTTTCTTCATTTCCTTCTAAATCGAATTTAAATGTTGGTACTATTTTTGTTTCGTTTCCTGCTCCTTGCACGCTTAATACAAATACTAATGTTTGTTTTCCTGGTATTGTTTGCTCTCCTTCTGTCATGCTGTATTTTCCTGTTAATACTCTTCCATCACTACTTACTTGTCCATCTTCTATCCAGTTCATTGAACTTAGATCCCATTTCATTACATTTGCACATTCTTCTGGTAATGTAACTTCTACGTTTATTATTCCTCCTGTTAATCCTGTTTCTGCTACTCCTTCTTTTAATGCTGTTGTTATGTCTACTGTCCAGGTTACTTGGTCAAATGAGCGCACTATATTATTGTTTTCTGAACTATCATTTCCTGGGTCGTCATTTTCATCCCATGGGCCTGTTCCTGTTTTGGTTTGAATTATCTGGGCAGATGTGATTTTTCCTTTTTCTCCTATTTCATTTGCTGTTTGTGAACTTTCTAACTTTGCTGTTTTTAACTGGCTTATGTATTCAGTTATTTCTTTTTTGTTTATCACCATTATTACTGCTATTATTATTATTACGATTGACAATGAACTTATTAGGATTTTTTTGTTAAGTTCTATTTGTTTTTCATTATTAGTATTTGTAGTTTTTTTCATGCTTTTCCACCTCTTATTTTTGTTTTTTATATATTATATATAATTTTAATTTATATTTTTTTTGTTGTAAATGGCGAATTTTAGCATTTTTTATGGAATATTTTATTATTCGTTACGGATATTGTTTTTTTATCATTATACTTTCTAATTTTACATTTTCTTTATTTTTTTGTAATATTTTTGTAATTTTTCTTTTATTATTCTTTTATTCCCTTTTCCCTAGTGTTTTTTGTTTTTTATTGTTGAGTTTAATATTTTAATTTAATGTAAATTAATGTTTTTGTTACTTTTTAATATTCTATAAAAATATAATAGTATTAAATATGTACTATTGTTTTTACTATTTTGCATAGAAATTGATACTTTGTATAAATGTAAGAATTTGACAAATATAAAAAAGTAGTAAATTTATATAAGCAAAACTTACATGGGTCTTTTTTAAGGACACTTTTTTTGTTGTATACGGAAAGTCCACTTAAAAGTCAAGATAAAAGTCAATTTTTCTTATATAATAAAAAGAGTTCAATTGGAATTGTTCCAATTAAACTCTTTTTATTTATTCTAGGTTAATTAACTATTTATCCTTTAACCTATAGATTTTATTTTACTACACTTACTGGTAAATATTTAACTCCCCATTTCAAAGCTTCTGAGTGTGAGTTCACAAATATATCGATTTTGTTACCGTTTATTGCTCCTCCTCTGTCTTCTACTGTATATATATGTCCATTTATATTTAATTTTGTTCCTAGTGCAAATTTACTAGATGCTGCAACAGTTCTTCCCGCTGTTGCTTTTGTTCCTGATGCTGTGATTCCATTTGATTTACCACAACATTTTGAGCATGAACAGTATGCTGTTATTTTATATATTTGACCATCAATTTGTGCTGTTGTGCTTGGTGTTGTGCTTGTTCTTGATGTACTTGTTCCTCTTGATGTTACTTTTTTGCTTATTTGAACTATTTTGTCTACTGGTTCTTTTATAATTGTTTCTGAAAGAACTGTTTTTTCTATTTCAATATCATTTTGATATTTTATTTTATATGTTACCTCTTTTATTCCATTTTGACCTTCTTGGATTACTTTATTTGTTGTGCTAGTTGACCCTCCTGCTACATTTTTTGTTATTGTTTCAAATGGGATTTCAACTTGCTCTGTTACTATTTTTTCTGTTATACTTGTGTAGTTTTGTAATAATTGGTCTATTGTTGTTTGTGCTCCCTCTTCAGAAACTTTTGCTATTTGTACTTCATTATAAGTTTTGTCTGTTATTTTTATTGTATCTCCTGATTTTATTTCTTCTGTTAGTTCTGGAATTGTCTTTTGATTATCATTTAATACTATATTGTTTTCGTTTAATATGTCAGATACTTTTGTTTTTGAAGTTAGTGTTGTTAGTTCATATCCGTTTTGCATTATTATTTTTACATCGTTTAGATTATCACTTACTGCTAAAACTGCTATACCTGAAATTAAAATTAGAATTATGCTTACACATATAATTTTCATTATAGATAATGAAGCTTTTTCTTCTACTTTCATAAATTATTTTTACCTCCTTTGGTAACACTTTTTTATTATACTATATTTTGTTTTTTTTGTCAAATTTTGTGAAATGCCGATTTTTTAGCATTTTCAAGCAGTTTATATTTTTTCTTATTTTTTTCTTAGTTAGAAAATCTTGTCTGTATAAGGTTTTTTTATTTGGACAAGCTAATCTTAAATATTTCTAATAATAATATATGCGAACAATTTTTAAATATAACATTTTTTTGAATTTTTTATAAAATATTTAAAAAGTGCTGACAAATGTTTAGTTTTGATATATAATTATGCGTAGGATATAATTTGTAATAATTATATTAATATGTTAATAAATTTATATATATATAATTAGATATTTGCGAAACTAAATAGAAAAAAGGAAGTAACATAAAAAAACGAAGTTTTTTTAAATATCAATTTAGACGTAGTAATAAAAAGACAAAAAATTATACGACAAATAATCCTAAGGTAATTG
>CALXUX010000074.1 GCA_944391785.1 uncultured Clostridia bacterium | reverse complement strand
CTATTCCTTCATCTTTGGCTGTTTTATTTTTTACTTCTTCTGAATTTGTTGTGTATAATTTTATATTACTGTTTTCTTGCTCAGTTCCATTGATTGTTTGCTTAATTTTTACATTTGATAATGTATATGTTCCTGCAAAGTTTGTTCCTCTTGCATCTCCATTATATGGTAAGATGTCTAGTAATTGGAATTCTTCTACTGGCTCTTCTGTTTTATTTTCATATACTACTTTGTATGTGATTTGTTCATTTTTTTCTATTGCAGGGGTTTCTATTTCTTTGTATAGCCTATGGCTTTCTAGGTTTATTATGTTTATTGTGTCTAATGATGTTCTGAAAGTAATTTCACTATTTCCTATTTTACTTACTTGGCCTTCTTCTATTACTTCTGATACAACAAATTTTGTTGTATATTGTGTTCCATTTTCACTATCATTATTTATTTGTGCATTAAAAATTATTGGTTCTATAGTTTTGCCACTGATACATCCGTTTATATACCATGTTAATTTTTGAGTTTCATCACTGTTATTTTCTATTTTCGGATTTCCATATTCATTACTTCCTGATAAATATGTTAATCCTTTTGGCAGGCTTATTTCTGCTTTTAGATTAACTCCACTTATTTGATTTGGCAAATATTGATTTCCATCTAGTTGTGGTTTTACACTATATGTTACGACATTTTCGTTCTTTCCTAAATCATAATTTATTTTTTCTTCATTATTTTCATTTATTGCTTGTATACTTCCATGTAAGTTTGCTCCTGTTATTAATATTGACTGTCCTGAACGGTGTCCATTATGTGTGCCTATGCTGACTTCTCCATTTTGGTTATATACAGATTTTATATATTTAGGGTATGTTGAATTTTTTCCATTATACATATCAAAAATTGCTGCTGGATAGTCTAAATTGATATATTCCAAACCAGTATTACTATCATATGTATATTTTTGTTCTGTCCAGGTAAAGTCTATATTATTTGTCCAAACTTTTGCATCATTTACAGTTTGATATACTTTTCCTATTTCTGCAGTATTTTTTACTTTTACTCTTATTCCATAATAGTAATAAGAAGCCTGATAACCATTAATATTTCTATTTTCAAATAGTACACCTACACACGTGTATCCGTTTTGTACTAATTCATCAATACTTGAGAAATATATTAAATCTTCTTCTCTAGTCTCTTCCATTTCTTCGTCATCAATCCAACCAGTTTTATCTGGTTTTGCTGCATACAAAGCTTTTAAATCTCCTTTTGTAGAGATTTGACTTCCTGTTATCATTTGTATTCCAGATTTTGTATTTGAACCGTCTAATGGAATAAATGCTTCATCATCAAATTTTTGCAATATATTAATCGCTTTCATACTATCATCATTATTATTTCCTGTGCTTATCATTCCTACTATAATAATTTCTGATCCTCTTTCTATATGAGATTCCCCTCCATAAATTGTAGGTGATAAATTTGTTGCACTGTTTGCATTTATTGTTGAACTTGTTGCATTTTTACTATGTAAAAAATTATTTTTTGCATACTGTCCTACAGGATATAGCGTAATAGAAGTATTTAATGAATTATCTAAACTATTTTTATCTTCTGTAACTTTAACTTTTGATTCAGAAGTCATTTGTATATTTGATACAGTTGCTTTCATAAATATACTTTGAGTATTTCCTACTTCTTCTGGCATTTGCATAATTACTTGGAAATATCCAGCACTAAAGCATCCTACATTATTTCCATATACAATATCTTCTCCTGCTAAGCCTCCAGAATCTTTTACAGGGAATGAAAAATCTTCTGTGTCAAATTTATAATCTCTTATGGTAATATGATATTTGTTTTTATCGTTAGTATCTTGCTCTGCTGTCCAATTTCCTCCGTTATAGCAAGCATCATATCCTTGTGTATCACCTGAGTTAAATGGTGCTGCTGATTTTGCTATTCTTATATTATAGCTTTTGTTCCAATTCATGTTGTTTCCATATTTTCCAGTTGTTGTATTCATATTTTCTTTATAGTCCCATAATATTGGCATATATCCTTCTTGATTTGTTACGTCCTCTGTTCCTATTAATTCATTTAATGTTAAATCAAATGTTATATCTCCACTTGGTAATTCTATTCCTTTTAATTCTTTGTCTTGATTTGTATTATATAATTGTATTGTTATTCCATATCCTTGCATTCTTCCATATATGCTTGTATCTGTTTTTTCTTCTACTTCATCTTTTGTTTCAAAGTCAAAATACCCTCTTTTATTAAGACTAACATTTCTTTTCAATTGAATATTGTATGATGGACTTGCACTTGTAATTACTGTACTTTTATCATCTGTTGAAATTTGTATTTTGTCTGCTTCATCATTTCCTGTTAAATAGAATTCAAATGTTGGCTTTATTTCCATTGCATTTTTTGCATTGTTTATTCTTAATACAAATGTTAATGTTTGCTTTCCTGGTATTGTTTGCTCTTCTTCTGACATGCTGTATTTTCCTGTTAATACTCTTCCATCACTACTTACATTTCCTTCCTCTAGCCAGTTCATTGAACTTAGATCCCATTTCATTACATTTGCACATTCTTCTGGTAATGTAACTTCTACGTTTATTATTCCTCCTGTTAATCCTGTTTCTGCTACTCCTTCTTTTAATGTTGTTGTTATGTCTACTGTCCAGGTTACTTGGTCAAATGAGCGCACTATATTATTGTTTTCTGAACTATCATTTCCCGGATCGTCATTTTCATCCCATGGACCTGTTCCTGTTTTTGTTTGAATTATCTGGGCTGATGTGATTTTTCCTTTTTCTCCTATTTCGTTTGCTGCTTGTGAATTTTCTAGCTTTGCTGTTTTTGGTTGGTTTATGTATTCAGTTATTGCTTTTTTGTTTACTAACATTACTACTGCTATTATTATTAATACGATTGACAATAAACTTATTAGGACTTTTTTATTAAGTTTTATTTGTTTTTCTTTATTAGTATTTGCAGTTTTTTTCATGCTTTTCCACCTCTTATTTTTATATTATATATATATTAATTCATATTTTTTTTATTGTAAATGGCGGATTTTAGCATTTTTTATGGTCTATTTTATTATTCGTTACGGATATTGTTTTTTTGTTATTATAATTTCTAATTTTACATTTTCTTTATTTTTTGTAATATTTTTGTAATTTTTCTTTTATTATTTTTTTATCTCTTTTTTCCCTAGTGTTTTTAATTTTGTAAGTTTTATTTTTTAATTCTTTTTTATTTATGTATTTTATAAAAAGTATTGTTTTATTTTACAATTTATCAATAAATTTTTTCTTAGTTTTAAATGAAGAATGGACATATATGTTTAATGTAACTGTAACATTAGAGTGCCCTAATATTTCACTTAAAGATTTTACATTCATTCCTATGCTTATACTTCTTGTTGTAAATGTATGTCTTAAACAGTGAAAGCTTTTGTATGGTATTTTACATCTTTCAAGAAGCATTTTATATGTATATCTGTACCCCATTGGTTCTACCCATTTATTTTCTTTTCCTGTTAATATAAATGCTTTTTTGGGGTATTGTTTTGAAATTGGCTTTAAGATTTCATATAGTGTTTTTGCAAGTGGGATTTTTCTTATTGAGTTTTGTGTTTTTGGAGTTGTAAATATTACTTTTGTATTATTGCTGTCTGCTTCATAAACTCTTTGTATTGTATGTGTTACATATATTAATTTATCTTCAAAATTTATATCTTCCCATTTAAGTGCACATATTTCTCCTATTCTTAATCCTGTATATAGACTAATTAAAATTCCTAGTTCTTTTATACTGTTTGAGTTTATACATTTTTTCTCTATTTTATTTTTTTCTTTATCTTTAAATACTTCTATTTCGTTTCTACGAATAGTTGGTAGTGATACTAAATCTAATTTGAAATCACAATCATATTTTCTTTCGGCATATCTTAGGATAGCTTTTAAAACAGATACTATGTCTCTTATTGTTTTATATGCTAATTCTCCTCTTAAATTTTCTATGTATTTGTTTAAATCATACTCTTTAAAAAACTCTAGATTTTTATCTTTAAAAGTTCCTTTTAAATATTTTTCTATTAGAAACTTGTAGTTTAAAAAAGTTGATTCTTTTATTTTTGGCTTTTTATATAGTAGCCACTCTTCTAAGATTTGATTAAATGTTATTTCTGCTATGTTTTGTTGTTGCATTTTATTACCTCCTAATTTTGTTTTGTATTTTTATATTAAATATTTTTTATCTTTAATGTAAAAATACTATTTCCTATATAGTATATAACTAAAATCATTAATAGTATACTATTTATTCATATTTATTTTTAATTATTGATACATTCGTATTATATGTATAATTATTATTATAACCTCTTTTGGTGAGTTTTTTATTTTCAATTTTTAATTTTTGTATCATTATTAGTTATACTTTTTTATAATATGTTTTGTCACTTTTTGTCGAATTTTCTTTGCAGGTTTGCATTTTATTAGTTTTTTCTTTGTTTTACTTGTGATTAGTTTATTCTTGCTTATTTCCTTGTTATACTAATTATATAAAATTAATACCGGAGGTTTATTATGAGTTCTATAGATAAATCAGAAATTTATTATTCTATTGGTAAAAAAATTAGAGAGTTTCGTATTAAAAATAATTTAACACAAGAACAATTAGCAGAAGGTCTTGGAATTTCTGTTAAATATGTTTCTAGAATTGAGAATGGTTATGGTGGTGTTAAATTAGAAACTTTAATAAATGCTATGAATTTACTTGGTCTTATGCCTAATGTTGCTTTTAGTGAATTAATTAGTAATGATAATTTGAAATTACAGTTATTTCTTTCTACTAAAATTAGTGAATTATCTCCCGATAAAATTCAGTTTTTATTATCGTTGATAGATTCACTTAAAAAATTGTAATTTTATATATAAGATTTAATGAACTTTAAGGAAAATGTCCCTAAAGTTCATTTTTTTATTCTTCCCAGAACGCTTTATATGTTTTATATGCTGAATATATGTCAAATTTACTTGTTACTTCATATGGTGCATGCATTGATAGTACTGGAACTCCGCAATCTATAACATCTACTCCTTTGTTTGCTAAGATGTATGCTATTGTTCCTCCTCCTCCAATGTCTACTTTTCCAAGTTCTGCTACTTGGTATTTTATATTATTTTTTTCTAAAAAGTTTCTAACCCATGCTACATATTCTGCATTTGCGTCTGATGCTCCTGATTTTCCTCTTGAGCCTGTATATTTGTTTAGGCTTATTCCATATCCTATAAATCCTGCATTTTTCTTGTCTGAGACTCCGAGCATATATTGGGTCAAATCCTGCGTCTACATCTGATGATAACATTTTTGAGAAACAAAATACTTTGTCTAATAGGTTTGGTCTATTTATTCCTAGTTTGTTTAGTATTTCGGAAATAAAGAAGTCGAACATATGTGATTCCATTCCTGTATTTCCCATACTTCCTATTTCTTCTTTGTCTGATAGTATGCATATGCTTGTATTTTTCACATTTTGTAGATTAAGTATTGCCGCAAGTGATGTGTAGGCACATACTTTGTCATCTTGGCCATATGCTGCAACTAGACTTTCGTCAAATCCTAGGCTTCTTGCTTCAAATGCTGGTACTAGTTCTAGTTCTGCACTTGTTAGGTCTTGTTCTGTTATTCCATATTTTTGGTTTAATAGGTTTAATATATTTAATTTTACTTTTTCTTGGTATTTTGTGTCTTTATATGGAATGCTACCTATTAATAGGTTTAAATCTTCTCCGTCTATTCCGTTTTTTAGTTTTTTTTCCATTTGTTCTTGTGCTAAGTGTGGTAATAGGTCTGTTATTGTAAAGATTGGGTCAGTTTTTTCTTCTCCTATATTTATTTCTATTTTTTCTCCATTTGTTTTTACTATTACTCCATGTATGCTTAGAGGTATTGTTGTCCATTGATATTTTTTTATTCCCCCATAATAGTGGGTTTTAAAATATGCAAGACCTGTGTCTTCATATAGTGGGTTTGGTTTTAAGTCTAGTCTTGGTGAATCTACGTGTGAGCCTATTATGTGCATTCCGTTTTCTATTGAGTTTTCTCCTATTATTCCTAAGTACATGCTTTTTTCTCTGTTTATAAAGTATATTTTGTCTCCTGGTTTTAGTGTATTGTATTCGATAATGTCTTTAAATCCATTTTGGTCTGCTAGGATTCTTGCCATTTTTATGAATTCTCTTTCTGTTTTGGCTTTGTTTAAAAAGTTCATATATTCTTCTGAAAATTTAAATATATTTTCTTTTTCTTCCGAACTTACTGTTTCCCAGCCACTTTCTTTTTTGCTTATTAATTTGTCTTCTAGTTTTTCTTCCATTACTTTCCTCCTTTTTTTGTTTTATTTTGTTATTTTTTTGTTAGTATATCACTATTTTTTTTATTTTTCCACTTTTTTTATAATTTATTCTTTTTTTCTGGTTATACTATTTTTAGTTAATAAATTTTTTTTGGTTAATTGTGACCTGGTCACGAGTGACCATTTTTGGTTAATTGTGACCTGGTCACGAATGACCATTTATGAATGGAGGTTTTTTATGGCTTGTGCTTTGAAATTTAGTAATCAGGCTCAGTTTAATCCTTTGAAGTATTTGTATTCACTTTGTGATGTTGTTTTTAAAAATCGTGGTGATATTTTTTGTGATACTTGTGTTTTTGATTTTAAAAGGCAAGATAATCTTAATGTTGCTTTTTGCGAAAATGGTTATACTGTAAGGTCTAAGTATTTGATTATTGGATCTCATTATCCTTTCAAAAATGTTCCTGGATTTTATTTTAGTAAGATGTATCAGTCTACATCTTATGTGATTGCTTTTGAGACAAGTAAACCTCTTTTTGATGGATATTTTAATTTATTTGATTCTACTCGTATAGATCCTATTAAAAATTTTGATGAAGTTAAAAATATGACTGTTGATACTGCTTCTTCTCTTATTATTGATAAACTTAAAATTAAAGATTTTGATTTTTCTTCTATTCCTGTAACACTTTTTTTATTTTTTTAGTCATTTTTATTGACTTCTTCTTATTTTTTGGCTACAATAATGCTAATAAATCATATATTTATATATTTATTATTTTTTGTTTATGAACTAGATTTCTTCTTTTAAAGAGTCATCTAGTTCTATTTTTTAATAAATTTGTTAATTTTTAAGTTTTATAGATTGTTTTTTTATTTTAAATTTGGTTTTTTCTAAATTTATTTTTCTAGCTTTGATTATTATTTAGAATTTTTTAAGTTTAATTATATTATTAAAAAAATTGGATGGGATTTTTATGAAAAATATATTAATTGTAGAAGATGATGTAACTATTCATAATTTAATTTTTTAAGAAAGGAATGGAATTTGTTATGGAATACGTTTTAGAGACTTTTAATATTGAAAAAAAATATGGTTCATTTAAAGTACTAAGTAATCTTAATATGCATATTCCAAAATGTGCTATATATGGCCTTATCGGCAAAAATGGTGCTGGGAAGACTACTTTGATTAGATTACTTTGTGGATTGCAAAAGCCTACATCTGGTAGTTATTCTATTTATGGGGTTTTTAATAATGATCGAAATATTGTAAATGTAAGGAAAAGAATTAATGCTTTTGGGGTTTTGGTTTTTTCTAGGAAGGAATTGAAGTAGCTTGGATTTGAATAGATTATTTTCTTTATGAAAGATGTGAATTATTAGGTATGTGGGAATATTAGTTAATATTTGTTAATATTTGTTATTTAAATTTAAGGAGGAGTTATTTAATTAATGATTATTTGGTTATGTGTTGTAATTTTTTTGCTTGTTTTAGTTTGCTCTATTTTAGTAATTAAAATATATGTTATGAAAAAATCACTTAAAAGTGTTGTTGTTTTGTTGGATAATATATTAAAGTCAGATACGAATAATTTAATTACTGTAACTTCTTCTGATAATGATATTAAAAAGTTGGTAATTAGTTTGAATAATGAGCTTGAAATTTTTAGGAAACAGAAATTGCAATATCAAAGTGGTAATCAAGAATTGAAGAAAAATATAACAAATATTTCTCATGATTTGAGGACTCCTTTGACTGCTATTAATGGATATATTGATTTGTTGCAAAAAGAAAATCTTCTTCCTTCTCAAGAGAGAATTTTGGATATTTTGAAGAAAAAGTCTGTTGAGCTTACTGAACTTACAGAGTAGTTATTTGATTTTTCTAAGTTTATGGATTTGGATATAAGTTTTGATATGGATAATTTTTGTGTTAATGAGATTTTGGAGGAGTCTTTACTTGGTTTTTATACTGCATTTAAGGAAAAAGGTATTGTTCCTGATGTGGTTATTTGTGAGGAAAAGGTGTGTAGGGTTATTAATAAGGTTTCGATTATTAGGGTTTTTGAGAATATTTCGTCTAATGCTTTGAAATATGGTGAAGGAGATTTTCGCGTTGAGTTAAATAGAGATAGGAAGATTATTTTTTCTAATAAGGCTAGTTTTTTGGATTCTACTTCTGCTCAAAAGATTTTTGATAGGTATTTTACGGTTGAGAATGGAAAGCCTGCAACTGGTATTGGGCTTTCTATTGTAAAACAGTTGGTGGAGCTTAATCGTGGAAGTATTGATGCTAAATATTTTGATGGGTGTTTGATTATTGAAGTGATGTTATAAATTTATATTTTTGATATTGGAATAATGTTATGAATTGATATTGTTTTATATTGTAATAATGCTATATCAAGTATAGTTCTAAATCTAAATATTCCAAGTTGATTAATTTTGTTACCGGCATTTTGACCGGTAACAAATTTTTTTAAAATCTTCTAATTTCTTCCCTTTGAGTATTTCATATCCATT
>CALXUX010000073.1 GCA_944391785.1 uncultured Clostridia bacterium | reverse complement strand
AAAAATTGCCATTTTGCTCCGTCCCTTTTGGCACATTTTGCTCCGTCCCTTTTGGCACATTTTTACTTAGTCAAATCATCTAGCATATCATCTCTTGAATTTTCTGTTTCTTTCATTTGATATTTTAAATATTTTTTGTGTGCTTTGTGCATTTTTATTTGTTCTTTTATTCTTTTTCTTTCTTCTTTTAGTTTTTTTATTGTGTCTCTTAAGTCTATTATTTCTTTTATTATTTGTTCTTTATTTTCTGTGCTTTCTATTGAATTGATTAGTATTTGGTTTATTTTTTCCTCGTTTTCAGATATTTGTTTTGATTTTTCTGTTTTTTGATCTTTTAAAGTTTTTATTTGTTCTTTTACTTCATTTTTTTCTTGATCTTGATTTAACATTCCTATTGTTTGTTTTCTTATGCGTTTTAATTTTATTTCTTGATTTTTTTCTAACGGTTTTTCTTGATCTTTTCCTTTTGTTATTGCTGTATTATTTATTATTTGAGTTTCTTCGGTTTTTTGTGCTTTTTTTGCATAGACTTTAATTCCTTTTTTTATGTCTGCATAACTTGCATTTTTTCCTTTAAAAATTTCTAAATATTCATATGCTTTTTTGTATTCTGTTATACTTTCATCTATTAAACTTTCTAGATTTTCTCCATTTATTGCTCCTGAATTTATCATACTTATGTTTTTACTTATTCTTATATACACAAAAACTTTTAGTGCTTCTATTTTTTTATTTTCTTCTGATTTTTCTAAATTATCTAGTTTTTCATATATGATTTTTTTTAGCTTTTTTTCATATACGTTTTCAAATGAATAATTTGCCCTTTTTACAAAATCTTCTATATTTTCTTCAGTAAATACTTGTCCTAATTGTTGATTTATTTTATCTATAAATTGTCTATTTTTTTCTTCATTTTTAATGTTTTCTTTTATTTTAGTTTCTTTTCCTGTATATTTTTTTTGTTCTATTGTTTTTTCCTCCTCTTTCTTTTTTGCTTTTTCTTTAAATCTTTCTTGCGCTTTTAGATATAATTCTATTCTTTGCATCATATCTTTTGATTCTATTTCTTTATTCTTATATAAATATGCTAAAAGCATATGTTTTTCTGGCGAAATTTTAAATGGTTCTGTTGATTTCATTCCTTCTAAAAAATATTTTGGATCTTCACATTGCTTTAGTTGCTCTTCATCTAGTTCACATCTTCCATGAACACAAAAAGCTTCAAAGTATTCTGGAACTGTTATTGTATATATTTCTTCAGAACCGATTCTTTGTCTATTTATTTCTATATCTTCTCCTTTTTGCTTACATTTTATCAATTCTTTAATACAATTATGTTTTAGATTAAATAATGGTCTAATAATACTATCTGGATTTCTATTTTCCTTTCTTATATTCCATCTAAATTTGTTAGTTGTCATAATGTGTGCAGTTATATTTGATAAATTCATTACATTTGCAAGCAATTCACTTCTAGTTCTATTTGGATATTTTTCAAAATCATATTGGTATGAATAGTCTGTTTCACTTGCTAATATGTTTGCAGCTTTTTCTTTTATTATATTGTTTGATGACTTTTTTAAATATTCCTGTAATTTTCCAAACATTCCATTTAAGTCTTTTTTATTTCCTTCATTTAACCATTTGTATTGCTTTTGGATATATCCTAATATTGATAATAAACTTGTAAAGTCTTCTATTAAATCTTTTAATTCTTGATTTGAAAATTCCCTTTTACCTCTTATTTCATCTATTATTGTTTCTAGTGTATCTAGTTTTAATTGTTCATATTCCAAGCCATCATATTTTTTCACGATTTTTCCTCTTTTCTTCTTTATTTTTCCAATTCATCTTGAGTATTTTTTTCTTCACTTTCTATAGCTTTAGTTTTTTGTTTTTCTTTTCTAATATTTGTTCTAATTAGAGTTTTTAATAATATTTTTGCTTCTACATCATTTGCAAATATGCTTTTTAGGTCAGTATATCCCATATTTTCTAGTTGATTAATAGATGTTATTTCTTGCTTTTGTACTAAATTTAATATTTCTGATTTTTTATCCATTTTTTACTTTTCCTTTCCTTAAGATATTTTTTATTAGTATTTTTATTTGTTATTATTTTTAATGTTTATTTTTATTTAATCTTTAATATTTTTTAGTTTGCTTCTAAACTTTTTAATTCTATTGCTTCTTGTTCTAGCTTTTTGCTTTGTATTTTTACTTCTTCTTTTAATAGTTCTCTTATTTTTATTAGGTCTTTATATTCGATTTGGTTTAGATTTATTTTTTCTTCTCTTATTTTGTTGTATATGTTAAATATTCTTTGTTTTTCTTCTTCTTTAAAATTATTATTTAATTTTTTTACTTCTTGCATTTCATTTATTGGGTTCTGTTTTTCTATTTTTTTATTTTCTTCGTTATTGTTTTGCTCTATTATTGGTAATTTTTTTGTTGTTTTTTGTGTTTTGATATTTTTTAAAAATTCTTTTATTTTGTGTATTATATTTTTTATTATATCTTTCATATTTTTCTTTGTCCTTTCAGGTATATTAAGATTTCTCATTATTGATTTTCATTAAACTAATAAACTTAATGAAAAAAGGTATAATACTTTTTTACTTATGTTTATATTATATCAATAAAATTATACTTAATCAATCCCATTTATTATAAAATATTTATGTTGTTACATCTTATAATTTTCAGCTAATGATTTAATATGTAAAAAATTTTAAGAGAAGGTACTATATATAATTTTTAAAAACATATATATTACCTTCTCTTAAACAGTTTATTTAATACCGTGAATTTAAAATGCTTTTTCCTTAAGTTATTAGCTTAATTACTCCTAATTAAATATTTCAAAACTACTCTCTTCAAATTTTATTCTTATTCTATCTCACAATATACATTTGTTCCCTCATTTATTATTATACCTGCTTGTGGAGTTTGCTTACTTATTATTGCATTTTCTTCGTCTATTTCTTCTGTTTGGTCTTCTATAATTATATTTAAATTAGATTCTTTTACTAATTGCTTTGCTTCTTTTAGTGTTTTTCCTGTTAAATCTGGCACTTTTACTTCTTTTAGTGTTTCTATTTCATCTTGATTTCCTTTACTTACTTCTAAATATGGTAAGATTTCACTAAAAATTTGACCTCCAATTGGTGCTGCAACACCACCTCCTTGGTGTCCGCCCTCTCCTGTTGGGTTATACAGTGTTATTAACATTACAACTTCTGGATCTTCTATTGGAGCTACTCCTAAAAATGATGTAACATATTTGTTTGTATTTACACCATCTTCTGATGTTCCTGTTTTTCCTCCTATTCTATAACCTGCAACTTTTGCATTTTTTCCTGTTCCTTCTGATACAACACTTTCCATCATGCTTAGGACTTTTTCAGATGTTTCTTTAGATATTACTTTTCCTCTAATTTTATTTTCAGTTTCTGTTTTTTCTCCTGTTTTGCTATCTACTATTTCTTTTACAATTTTAGGTGTTACTAAGTTTCCTCCATTTGCTATCGCAGATACTGCTGTTACAAGCTGAATTGGTGTTATTTCAAACCTTTGGCCAAAACTTATTGTTGCAAGTTCTACTGGTCCTGCTTTTTCTTGTTTTATGAAAATACTATTTGCTTCACCTGGAAGGTCTACTCCTGTTATTTCAAGTAAACCAAATTTTTTTAAATATTCAAAGTATTTGGTTACTCCCAATTTTTGCCCTAAGCCTATAAATACTGGGTTACAAGAATTCATTAGAGCTTGCCTTAAAGATTCTGATCCATGGGGTCTATAATATCTCCAGCATTTTATTCTAACTCCTGCAATTTCTATTCCTCCTGTGCATGTAAACTCTCCTTCTTTATCTATATCTGTTACTATTCCTTCTTCTAGTGCTGCTGATGCGGTAATTGTTTTAAATGTAGAGCCTGGTTCATATGTATCTGTTATTGCTCTGTTTCTCCATACTGCTTGTAGTTTTTCTGTTTTTTCTTTGCTTTCCATATTCTCCCAATTTGCTTTTAATTCATCTGTGTAGGCTTCAAATGGTTCGTTTAAGTTATAGCTTGGGTATGTTGCCATTGCAAATATTTCTCCATTTTTGGGGTTCATTACTACTATATTCCCTCCGTCTGTGCATTCATTGTCTATACATGCTTCTTCTAGATGTTTTTCTATTATTGATTGTATAGTCATATCTATTGTTAGTATTAAGTCATTTCCATCTATTGCTGATACATATTCTTCTCCTTCTTCTCCTATTTCTCCTCCTCTTGCATCTGTGTGTCTTTTTATTGCACCTTTTGTTCCTGATAGGGTTTTGTCATATTTTGCTTCTATTCCATCTAAACCTTGATTATCTGATCCGCAAAATCCTATTATTTGAGAGGCTAAATTGTTGTTTGGATAATATCTTTTTGTGTCTTCGTCTATATTAATTCCTGTTTCTATATTGTTTTCTTGCATCCAAGTTCTTAATTTATCTGTTTTTTCTTTATCTACTTTTTTTGCAATTGTTTCTATTGAGCTTCTTTTATTTACTTTTTTTAAAACTTGTTCATAATCTAATTCGAAAATTTCTGAAAGTATTTTTGCAACTTTTTCTTTGTCTTCTTTTTTTATATTTCCCGGATTTACTGTTACTGTTTCGACGGAGCTGCTTACTGCTAATATATTTTTGCCTGTTCTATCATATATTGTGCCTCTTTTTGGGTTTATACTTCTGTCTAGTGTTTGCTGCTCATATGCCATATTTGATAGTTTTTCATAATTTACTATTTGTATTACTACTAGCCTTGTAATTAGCAGTATTATTATTATAAATGAAATAAATAATATATTTCTCATTTTCTTTTTTGATGATAGATTTGTCAAAACCATAAAAAACACCTCTAATTATATTTATTAGAAGTGCTTGTTTTTTATTATTTTATTTTATTGTTTTATTATAATATTTTATATTTTAATTTGTTATTTTAAATTATTATTTTATTTAATAGTTCGTTTTGTTGTATTTGTATTTTAGTTTATTTTATTCTATTCTACTTTTCTATTTTTTTCCTAAAAGTTTTTCAATAAAGTTTATAAACCAGTTATTATCATCATTTTGGTCTTCTATTACTATTTTTTCTGATGCTGATTCTACATAGTCTTTTTTTGGTAATGTTACATATACTGTTTGCTTATTTGTTAATTTGCTCATTCCTATTTTTTCTTTTGCTAGTTTTTCAATATTGCTTAAGTTTGAACTACTTTCTATATTTACTTCTGTTTGTTCATTTTCTTTTTCTAGTGTTGCTAGTTCTTCTTTTTGAGATTGTATTTGGCTAAATTTTACACTTATTTGGGAGTTTTGATAACTTATGGTAAATAAAAGTGCAATACCTGCTAAGACAAGTAATGTTAATTTTATTTGCTTTTTCTTTTGCTTTTCTGAGATTTTTATATCTTGCCTTGGTAAGTCTTTTACTACTTTTATTTTTTTTCTTTTTTCTTCTCTTTGCTTTTTGCTTTTTCTACTAAAGTCCGGCTCTACTTTTCTTGGACTTGTTTCATATTGGTAATTAACTTTTGACATAAGTTATCACCTCCTTTTTCAATTTGTTTTTTCTTTCTTTTTTCTTAAAAAGTATCTCTAAATTTTTAGTTCTTTAGTTGCTTTTCTAATTTTTTATGCTAATTATTTATCTTCGATTTTTTATTCTTTAATCTTTTTTTATTCTTCAACTATTCTTATTTTTCAACTATTCTTATTCTTCAACTATTCTTATTCTTCAACTATTCTTATTCTTCAACTATTCTTATTCTTCAACTATTTCTATTTTTCAACTATTTTTATTCTTCAATTATTCTTTCGAAAATTCTAAGTTTTGCACTTTTACTTCTAGGGTTTTCTTCTTGTTCTTTTGGGTTTGGTAAAATTGGTTTTTTAGTAATTATTTTTCCAAGTTTTTTTGCATTACATATACAATATGGTAAATCTTTTGGGCAAGTACATCTTCCGAGTTGCTTTGACCATTGCATTTTTTACTGCTCTATCTTCAAGTGAGTGAAATGTTATTGTGCAAAGTCTTCCTCCATTTTCTAATACTTCTATTGAGTTTAATATTGTGTTATATAATGGTTCTATTTCATTGTTTACTTCTATTCTTATTGCTTGAAATGTTCTTTTTGCTGGATGACCATCTTTTTGTTTTGATTTTGGTATTGTTTTTTCTATTATTTCTACCAATTCTTTTGTTGTTTCGATTGGTTTTATTTTTCTTTGATTACAGATTCTTTTTGCTATTTGCCTTGAAAACTTTTCTTCTCCATATTCATATATTATGTCTGCAAGTTTTTCTTCTTTATATGTGTTTATTACTTCTTTTGCTGTTAATTTTTGGGTTTTGTCCATTCTCATGTCAAGCTCGTTTTCTCCAAGATAACTAAACCCTCTTGTTTTTTCGTCTAATTGGTATGATGATACTCCTAGGTCTAGTAGTATTCCATCTACTTTTTTTATATCTAGTTTTTCTAGGATTTGTTTTATGTTATCATGATTGTCATGCACATATATTACATTTTTATATTGTTCTAAATTCTTTTTGGCAGCTATTAACGCTTCTTCGTCTCTGTCTACTCCTATTAGTATTCCTTCTTTATTTAGTTTTTTTACTATTTCTTTGCTATGTCCAGCTCCTCCAAGTGTACCATCTAAATATATTCCGTTTGGTTTTATATTAAGTCCTTGTATACACTCATTTAGCATTACTGGTTTATGCTTAAATTCCAAGTTCTCACCTCTTAAACTTTTGCAGCTGGCAAAAAATTTACCAGCTGCTTTTTTTATTTTGCTTTTTCTTTTGGTTTCTTTTGTAATGCTTTTGCTTAATATAGCAATTTTATTTGCTCATTAGTCTACTTATTTTTATTTCTTTTGTTTTTGTATTCTTAAGTTGTTTTATATTTTTTCTTTTGCTTATGTATTCTTATGTTTTATATTTTATTTTTCCTTTGTTTTGCTTTTTTCTTTTGCTGTTTTATTTTTGTATATTGTTTAATATACTTTTTATAAATTTATCTTTAGTATGCTTTTCTTTGGTTTATTTTTCTTTAGTTTGATGTCTTTTGTTTTTTTGTAATATTTTCTTTAGCTTGATTTTCTTTTGTCTATTTTCATTTTTTCTTTGGCTTATTTTTCTTTGGTATATTTTTCTTTAGTTTGCTATATAAACTTTTTTAAAGTTATATACCTAAGTTTGCCATGTTTTCTGCTATTTCTTCTGCTGATATATCTTCATCACATTTTTGCCAAGTTTCTTTATTCCATATTTCAAGTCTTGTTCCTACTCCGATTATTACTGCTTCTTTTTCTAGTTTTGCTGCTTGTCTTAAATTATTTGGTATTAGGAATCTTCCTTGTTTATCTATTTCACATTCTGTGGCTCCTGCTAAGAAAAATCTTACAAAACTTCTTGCATTTTTGTCTGATAGTGGAAGTGATTTTAGCTTGTTTTCGAAGTTTAGCCATTCTTGCATTGAAAACGCAAATAAACATCCATCTAATCCTTTGCTTAGAATGAATTTATCTCCTACATCTTGCCTTAATTTTGCTGGCATTATTAATCTTCCTTTTGCGTCTAGTGAGTGCTCATATTCACCCATTAACAATTTGCTTTCACCTCTTTTTCATTTTTTACCACTTCGTGACACTTTTTACCACTTCATTTAAATTTTAATATAACTTTTTATATTTTGCAAGTGTTTTTATAAATTTTTTTAATTTTTTCTTTTTTTATTTTTTTTTACCTTACATTTAATCTATTTAAATCATTTGATTTTACTCTGTTTTTCATTATTCTATCAAATAATTAATTCCTATTGTGAGTGATAATTAATATTATTGTTTCTAGTTTTAAGAATTAATAATGTTAGTTTAAGTCTGTTTGTTGTATATTTAGTTCGTTTAACTTTAGACTTCTCCTTGTTATACTTTTATTATTAAAAGGAGGACTAATATGAGTAAAAAAGGTAATAACAAGACTGAAGAAAAAATTAGAAAAAGTATTGGTAAAAAAATTAAACTTGCTAGATCAAAAACACCTTATACCCAAGAACAACTAGCAGAAAAACTAAAGCTTTCTACCAGATATATAAGTCAACTTGAACGTGGTCTTGCTTTTGGTAGTGCAACTACTATAGTTAATCTTTGTAAAGCACTTAATATAAGCTCTGATTTTTTATTTAATGATTCAATTCAAGAAGATCTTCCCCTAACTACTAGTATTGCTGATGAATCTTTTTTACAAGATTACTATCTTCTAAATGATTATAATAAAAATCTTATCAATTTTCTTACTAGAGAATTGGTAAAATATCAAGATGATTCTGATGAAGAAAAAAATAATATTGCTACTACACCAAACCAAACTGCCGATTATCTAAAGTATAGTAAAAGAGATGACGTAATTTTATAATTTTAAAACAATTTAGCTTTGCCAAAACTTTGTTATTAGATTTTTATCTTTTCACTTTGAAGTTTTAAATTTTGACAAAGCTTTATTTTTTTATTATTTTTTAAGCAATAGTTA
Organism: uncultured Clostridia bacterium; assembly: GCA_944391785.1. GTDB lineage: Bacteria > Bacillota > Clostridia > TANB77 > CAG-508 > CAG-269. The sequence goes on along the minus strand of CALXUX010000073.1, from coordinate 1,826 downwards.
TTGATTTTTGTATGTGAACTTTAATTATATTTAGTTACTTTTTTATCACTAATAATTTAATATATACTTAATTTGATATATTACTTAATTTTTCTTGAATTTGATATTAATATAACGTATAATATTTATACTAATATCTCAAAAGGAGCTGTATATGAATAATATAATTCAAGAGACTAATTTTTTAATGAAAAAATACAATATAAGAGCTAATAAAAATTTAGGGCAAAATTTTTTGATTGACCAGGATGTTATAAATAAAATAGTAGAATGTAGCAATTTAAAAAAAGATGATCTTGTTATTGAAATAGGTCCTGGTCTTGGTACACTAACCAAAGAATTATTAAATAGTGCTGGTAAAATAATATGTATTGAATTAGATCCAAAAATGGTAAGCATTTTAAAAGATAGATTTCATTTATATGATAATTTTCAAGTCATAAATGCTGATATATTAAAAACTAATATTTCTGAAATAATTAGCAATGAAAAAAAACTTGGAAATATTAAAACTGCCAAAATAGTTTCAAATTTACCTTATTATATAACTACACCAATTATTATGAAATTACTTGAAGATAAATTAGATTTAGAAAGTATTACTGTTATGATTCAAAAAGAGGTAGCCGATAGATTATGTGCAAAACCTGGAAATAAGAATTGTGGTGCTATTACATACTCTGTATATTACTATTCTATTGCTGAAAAAATAATTGATGTTCCAAGTTCTGCTTTTATTCCAAAGCCAGAAGTAACTTCAGAAGTTATAAAATTAAATATTAGAGATAATCCAGCAATTTACGTTAAAGATGAAAATCTACTTTTTAAAATTATAAAGTATTCTTTTATGCAAAGGAGAAAAACTTTACTAAATTCACTTTGTAATTCTAAGATTTTTTCTTCTAAGAGTGATGGTATTGAAATTTTAAATAAATTAGAATTATCACAAAATATACGTGCTGAAAATTTGAGTCTTAATGATTTTGGAAAACTTGCAGATTTATTATATGATAGATTTAATAATTTTTTATAATTTATTTTATTATAAATATTAAAATAGTAAGCTTTAATATAAAAAACGTTGTAACTTAATTTAGATTTTATAAATTTTTTTACTTGTTTCTTATATTTTGCTTACTGTTTTTTTATTTTGTTTACTTTTTTATTTTTCTTACTTTTTTCCATTTTTTTATGCTTTTCATTTTTTACTGTTCGTCATTTTTTACTGTTTTTTATTTTTACTGAGTTCTATTTTTTACTGGTTTTCATTTTAGTCAATTGTTGTTGATGTTCTTCCTGTTCCTACTACATTTTCTTGCAATGACCTCCATGTATTGCAACCTACAATCCCATCGGCTGTGAGTCCTACATTTCTTTGGTAATTTATAACTGCTGTTTGTGTTGCTGGACCAAATATTCCATCTAATCCTCCTGTTCTATATCCTAATGTGTTTAAGTCATCTTGTGCAATTAATACATAATTGCTAAGACTTCCTCTTCTTAAAAGTGGGTATCCTCCTGTTGAACATGCTGGTTTTCCAAATCTTTTATCAAAATGTACCCAGGTGGGTGTGAATGAAATTGGTTCTACAAATGACCATATACCTGAATTGTTGGCACTATTCCACAATTGCATTCTTCTATTAGGTGTTAGTGTTTGTGCCACATCAAAGGCAACTCCTGCATAATGTTGTGATTATGCTCACACAGTTGAACCACTTTTTGTGCAAAATATAATTGTCAAAACACAATTCTTTTTTTGCATTTGTTATTATATTAGCTTATCAACATCTATTTTTAATTCAAATTTTACAGATTTATCATGA
>CALXUX010000072.1 GCA_944391785.1 uncultured Clostridia bacterium | reverse complement strand
GCTTCTGTGGTATTCTGCATTTATTTCATTCCATTTTTTTGGGTAGCTTTTGTTTTTCCATATAATTTGTGGGTCTGGTCTTGAAAGTATTACATCTCCCCATTTTTCTAATTTTTGACCATCTGTCATATCTAATATTTTATAATCTTTCCATTCATTTGCTAATTTCATATTATTTGGATATTTTTATCCGTTCCTCCTTGACTTTTTATAATATTATTATTTTACCATATTTTATTGATTTTTCCAAGGGTTATTTATATTTAAGTTTCATTTTTAGTGTAAATACTTTTCATTTAGAAAGTATTTGTACTAAAATCATTCATACTTTGAATTCTAGTGCATATCAGTTCATCTATGTTTAAATCTATATCATTACATATCATCCCTTGCAAAAATACTTTTTCTCCCACTTTTAAATTTTGATATCCAAAATCGGCTAACTCATTATATGCTTTAACTTGTATTATGCTTTTGTTCCTTAGCTCTAATTTAAATATAATTATTGAATAATTTTTACTTTTTATTATAAACTTAAATTCTATATTACTTACAATTTTCCCCATAATAAAACATATATTCATGTGATTTTTTCTCCTTTATATTTTAATAAAAAATATATATTCAATATCATTATTTACTAATATATTTTTTAATGTTTCTTTTTTACCTTTATAACCCTATACTCAAAAGTCTAGCATTATTGGAAGGAATAAATCCCTTTAATATCTAATATTTCATTGTATATTTTCCTTAAAAAATATAATCTAGAATAATATTAGAGCTGACCTGAAACCGATGTTATCGTTGCTGTTAGAAGGTGTATTGTTGTTACGATTAGAAGCTGGATTGTTGTCACCTGAATTGTTGTAATTGCAACCTCGATTAACTCGATTAGTGCTATTGTAAGCTTTTTGATTTATCCCTAATGTTACTTTTTTATTTATTATTTTATATCTATTCTATATAAAATAATCTATTTTCTAAATTATATGTATCTGCATATTTTATATATCCCATATGACCTGCTAGATATTTTTTTGCTTCTTTACTTGTCATATTTCCTAGATATACTTGTTTTTCTAAATATTTTACTTTTTTCTTCAATCTTCTTTTTCCTTTATCTCTTAATTTCATTCTATATGCATTTATTTTGTATCCACAAAAATTAACGCCCTGTTTACTTTTAAATATTTGTGTTTTTTTATTTAATTCTAATTCTAGTTCGTCCTGCAAGTATTCTCGTATTTTATTTAGAATATCTTTTGCTTCTTTTTTTGTTTTAGTAAATAATATACTATCATCTAAATATCTACAATAATATTTTATATGTAATTCATGTTTTATGTATTGGTCTATTTCATTTAAGTATATATTTGCGAACATTTGTGATGTATAATTTCCTATTTCTAATCCTTTTTCTCTTTTTTGCGAATATAGTATTTCTTTTATTAACCATAGCAAATCTTTATCTTTTATTTTTCTTTCTAATATTTCAAGTAATATATTTTTGTTTATATTATCAAAATATTTTGCTATATCCATTTTTAGTATATAGTATTCATTCCATTTATTGTTAAGATGTTTCATTGTATTTTTTACATATAATGCCGATTTATGCATTCCTTTATTTTCTATACATGCAAATGATGTGTTTATAAATTGTGGCACAAATGCTGGTTTTAGAAAATTATCTACTAGCCATCTATGTACTATTCTATCTATATATCTCGATTTTTCAATTTTTCTTAGTTTAGGCTCTGTTACATAAAACACTGTATATCCTCCATGTTTATATGTTTTTGTTTCTAATTCTTCTAGAAGCCACATTATATATTCTTCTTGTTTTAAATTAAATAATATTATTTCTTTTCTATATCCTTTTCCTTTTCTTGACTTTTTATGTGCTTCCAATAGTTTTTCATATGTTAAATTATCATAATATTTATTTCTTATTGTTTTTGGCATAATATTTAAACAATCCTCCTAATATTTGTCCCATTTCTAATATATATTTTATAGATACATTAAATTTTTTGTTGTCTATATATCTATTTTTATACATTACTCTTAAATAACATCTTTGAATATTTAATAAAGCGTCAATTTTGTTTAAATATGTAATCCAATTTATTACATGCATTTTTTGTATATACATTATATTTTCTAATAACTTATACATCATCTTTTTGTATTCATTCCCTATGTTAAACTTTTCTATTCTTGGCAATTTATTTATCATTTCTATTGAATATTGTATATATTCTTCACATTTTGGTATTAATTGTAATCTGTTTTTTTCTATTCTCTTTTTATCATTTACTTCTTCATTTTTCATAATTTTATTTCACCTTTTATATATTTATCTAATAAATTATCTATAAAGTTTTTTATTAATAATGCATGTATTTGCTCTGCTTTTGATATTTTATTTCTTTCTATTGTTGTTGCTATATCATTATTTTCAAATTCTTTTATTTTTTCTTGTTTATACTCTTCTTTATTCATGTTTTGTCTTTTTTGTATTCTTTTATTATATTTACAATTTTCACAGTCTTTTTTTAGTATTTCTTTATTGTTTTTTCCTATATCATTTCTTTTTATTTCTATATATTTTTCTTCTATACTTAACTTGTCTCCTTTGATATAATGATACACTATATATTTTTATCCTTTATTTTTT
>CALXUX010000071.1 GCA_944391785.1 uncultured Clostridia bacterium | reverse complement strand
TTTAATTTATATGTTTTTGCACCATATGCTAAACTAATCATTTGATGTCCTAAACAAATTCCAAAGATTGGATATTTTCCTCTTAATTCTTTTACAAGTTTAATAACCTCTTTTACATCTTCTGGATCACCTGGTCCATTTGATAAAAAGACTCCATCTGGTTTTAAGCTTTCAATTTCTTTTGCTGTTGTATTATATGGCACAATCGTTACATTACAACCTCTTTTATTTAAACTTCTGATAATATTTAACTTAATACCACAATCTACTGCTACCACATTATATTTGTAATTTGCTGTTCTAGAATACCATTTCTTTTTACAACTTACTTTTGATACAGCATCTTTTGGAATATCATATGCGTTTAATTTTTTTAACGCTTCCTCTTTACTGGTTGTAATATCTGTAATGATAACCTTTCTACTTCCTTTATTTCTGATACTTCTTGTTAATTTTCTTGTATCAATGCCTGAAATTCCTGGTATATTATTCTCTTCTAAGTATTCTGATAATGTCTTTGTATAACGGAAATTACTTGGTAAATCATTATATTCTCTTACAACCATTCCACCTATTGTTGGTTGTTTGGTTTCATAATCTTCATCTGTGATTCCATAGTTTCCGATTAATGGATATGTCATCACTACCATTTGATAGGTATATGATGGGTCTGAAACAATTTCTTGATATCCTACCATTGATGTATTAAATACAATTTCACAAATGGCTTCTTTGTCTGCTCCAAATCCATATCCTAAATATTCTTCTCCATCTTCTAGTACAATTTTTTTGTTGAATTCTTTCATATTAACCTCCATTCATATATATTAAATTTGTGTATTTTATAAATGATTGATATTTCTTTGCATTCAGAAGTATGAGTACTAGAATGCAAAAAAAAATAAGGAACAAAAACTCCTTACTTAAAATACAAATGAAAATAAAGCAACTATTAAGAAAACAGCTGAAATAATTATGCAATTCGTTTTTTTCAAATAGTTTTTCATTTTCTTGCTCCTTTTTATATTTTATATCTTTACTATTATACCAGAAACTATATACAGATTGCAACATTTTTTTATCATTTTTTACATATATGGGAACAACCTGTGCTCCCTATTCAGGTTTGCACAGGTTGCGAATCCTTAAAATCGAATTCTTAAGATACAATAATATCTCCATATGTAGTAGATGCATTTAGCTTGATAGTTGCTTCACCATTCCCTTTATAGTAATTGTAAATTTTCCCCATCTTGCTCTTTGCTTCCAACTCAACATATCCAGATTCAAATTCAGTCTTGATATTTCCACTTCTTGTAGAAACGCTAATTTCACAGTCCTTTTCTGGTACGTCATCAATCCGTACATCACCTTTCTTCGTTTTTATTCTCAACTCTTCTGGTAAAACCTCCTTTATCCGGACATTGCCAGAAGCTGTACCTATAGAAAGGTATTTTATACTGGTAGGAATTGCTATTTTTAATTTAACATTTCCACCAGCTTCTTTTTCGTCGAACATAATTATCAGCTCTTTCTTTCTCCTTTCCATTTCAAGGATTACTTCCTGAGAAGACTTCCCATGAATCCATGTCTGTACTATGTCTGCTCTTGTCAACTGGACAGACACATTCGCATTCTTTGTTATGACAACAATCCTTTCAACATTCTCTCTTGGGAAAGACTTTCTTTTGTCTATCCGCTGTTCTTTGTTTTCCTTTCCTTTTCCCATAATCTTTCTTCCTTTCTTTTATTTTTTTATAGTTTTTAAATAATTTAGGAATTTTTTCTACTAAAGGCCATTGCCCATAGCATTGTAATATTATAGCATAAAACATATATAAATTCAAGATTACCAGCTTTTCTCTTTTCATATTCCGCTTTGACATTTTATGTTAATAGTTGTATAATTTATTTATGCAACTGTGCATTAAGCCCAATATAGGCTTTGTCCACGAATTGTGGAAGAACCCTTATAAAGGAGGAGTATATATGATGAGAAAAAAAATTCAGGAAGTTCTTGCAGAAATTACAACCATTTCTGCAGATATTGATATTCGATCAAATAATGTTATGGTTATGTTCGAATATATAGTTCCTGATGAGGAAACCTCAAAAAAAATTGAGACAGCTCTGTCTCAATTCGGTGAAGTCGAAGCATTACACTGTCGTGAATATGGCATTGTATGTTGGCTTATCCGGTAAAATTGTGCCTCCTTATGGGGGCTTTTTTATATGTTTTCAAAATATTTTTCTATCTCTTTCATTCTATTCATTTGATCCACTCTAAATGGACATCTTGTATTACAATGACCACATTGAATACAATCTTTTGCTGTTTTTTCTAAGTTTTTATAGTGGTCTTTTGCCAATATATCTCCTGCTTTTGACAAATCATAGTATTTATTAATTAACCCAATATCTAATCCCATAGGACAAGGTTCACAATGGTTGCAATATACACATTTTCCACTTGCTTCTGGTGGTGCAAATTCACTGATAATGGAATAATCTTTTTCCTCATCAGTTGCTTTATTAAACTGTAAAATTTCTTCTAAATCTTCTTTTCCTCTGATTCCTGGAAACACTGTCAAAACGCCTGGTTTGTCTAAGGCATATTGTATACATTGCATTTTTGTAAGCGCTTTTCCAAATGGAGAAGTTCTTTCATCTAATAACTGTCCACTAGAAAATGCTTTCATAACAGATATACCAACACCTTCTGCTTCACATCTTCTATATAATTCCATTCTTTCATTGACACTACCATTGGCATATGTACCTTGTTCATAATCATATGCTGGATTAATACTAAACATCACCATATCAATCAATCCTGTATCTAATGCTTTATGTACTACTTCAGGTGTATGAGAAGAAATTCCAATATGTTTTACAATTCCTTTTTCTTTTAGTTCTTTAATATACTCTAATATACCATTTTTTTGATATGCATTCCAGTCACTTTCTTCATCTATACAATGAATAAATCCATAATCAATATAGTCTGTTTTTAATTGTTCTAGTTGCCATGCAATTGATCTTTTTATTTTCTCTAAATTCGTTGTCCATCCATAACTTCCTGTTTCATAATTTGCACCAAAATGAATTTGATACATAACTTTATCTCTGACATTCTCAAAGGCTTCTCCATAATATGGAAAACATTCTGCATCTCCACCTGCTAAATCAAAATAATTAATTCCATTATCAAATGCCATTTTTAAAGTTTCAATTCCTTCTTTTTCTCCTGCTTGTGAGATAGAACTAGTGCCTAATCCTATGATACTAATTTTATCTCCTGTTCTACGGTTTGTTCTATATTCCATTTCCAATCCTCTCCTCCTTATTGCTTTTTACTTTTTATTATATAAGAAAAATCTATGCTTAGAAATCTTTGATTTCGTTATACATACTTACCTTATACCACTTAGAGTTTACTTTAAGTCAATAGTTTTTATAAAATATGTAATAAAATTTTTATTTTTCTAAAATAGCTATATCTAAAAAAGTACCAAATACATATCTATTTGGTACTTTTTTAACTCTTATTTGTTCATAAATTTCTTTCCACTATTCCAAGCTTGTCCCACTTTTTCTCCAATTTTATAATATCCATTTTGATATTGATCAAATACAAATGCATTAATTTTTGTAGGGTCTACTTTTCCATTTTCATCTAAAACTTTTTCATCAGCTACAACATTTACGATTTCTCCTAAAACTCTGAAACCATAAGATTCATGTTGTAGTTCTGCCACTTCACATTCTAAAGTAATTGGATATTCTTCAATAATTGGTGCATCTACTTTCGTACTTTTTGTAGCATGCATTCCTGTTCTTTCAAATTTATCTTCCATTGTATTTCCAGATGCTGTTCCAAAAAAGTCTGATTCTTCTAGATGGTCTACATCTGCAATACTTACTGTAAAGGCTTTTCTTTCTTTAATATTTTTAGCTGTTTTATGTCCTTCACTTATATTTAAAGCTACCATATTATTGCCGCAAATACCTCCCCAAGCCATATTCATTACATCCACCTTATCATTTTCTCCATAGGTTGCAATCATCAATACTGGCATAGGAAATACATAAGGTTTTACTCCTAAATCTTTTTTCATCGAAAATTTCTCCCATCTTGAGCAATTTATGCTCTATAAAAATTAATATCCCCTTTATTCTTTGTTTATATCTTATCATGTATTCTTTTATCTTACAATAAAAATACAATTTATATTACATATTTTTCTCCTATATTTCTTTTCAAAATGTCTATTGCTTGATTATGTCTTTCAATTCCGCATGTAGAACCACATAAATTTTCTAGTACATAAATATCAAACCCTAATTCAAATAAATCCAATGCTGTTTTTAACACACAACAATCTGTATTGATTCCACACAAATAGATTTTTGTTATTTGGTTTTTATGAATATATTCTATAAATTCTTTTGTAACAGATGAATAGATTGATTTATCAAATATTTGATAACCATTTGTATTAATCACAATTTTTTTATCTTCATCTGAAAGACAACCTCTCCAATTTAATTTTTTTACATATAAACTCTCTTCATAATTCACAAATCTTGTAAAAGCAACATCATCATATTGATTACTTGCAATTGTTTCTTCTATTTTACTAGGTAATTTTTCTGTACTTTGATTTATAAAAGCATTTTGTAAATCGATTACTAATAAAAGTGATTTCATATAGAGACCTCCTGTCATTATTTTTTTAACATCTTCTTATTTTCTTTTTCTAATTGTTTTAAACTCTTTTCAGGTGTGGGTAAATCTTCTGGCATTGTTCCGACCTGCTTCTTTAATAGCTCTTCTAACTATCTTTCCAATTTTATTATGCGTATCACAAGCTTTCTTCTCAGTATCAACTTTATCTCTTTTTAATCTTGATTCAGTTTGTGTAATACGAAAGAGATTTGCTGCAAGTTCCTCACTCCCCATATTATCTAAGATGTCTTCTCTATATCTCAATCCTTTTCTTTTAGCAATATCATCAGCTGTTTCTCCATTGTATAAACCTTTATATCCAGAATTATGAAATTTATCAAAATTTTTAACGCCTGCGTTTTTGGCTGTTTGATTAAGCGAATAATTCCCTTTTCTTGTCAAATCTCTTTGATAAAATCTTTTTTCATCTTCTGTTAATAAACTATATTCTTTTTCACTTATCTCTTGTTTTCTCGTTTGAATTGCAAAATATGTTTGTGCTAAAGCAATTACTTTTTTTCTTGTATCACCATTTTGTGCTATTAAATAACATGCATAACGAGTTAGCTTATAATCCTCAATAAATTCTTCTTTGCCTTTACCAGAAATTATTGGCTTCCTAACATCAAGAAAGCAATCTTTTACTGAAATTTCTCTTATTACTGAATTAGAAAAATAATTTGACTTTTACAAATTTATATGCTAATATATAGTTAGCTTAAGCAAATGTGTCTTTAGTCGTATGAAGTCAGTTTGCTATCAGTATGTGTACTGCAATTACACATACTATTTTTTTGATTAAAAATAAGAACCTAACCCGACATAGCAATCAAAGATTGCAGTCGGGTACCCCAGAACCTTGTTGTCTAAGACAATAAAAAGCAGGAATAAACTGCAATTTCACTCCCGCTTCCGACTATGTAATGTATACCTCTAGTCTTTGTCTTTGTTTGTTTCTTCAGCTTTTGATTTCTCTGCTAAAAGCATATCTATCAATTGCCAAATCAAATCGTATGAAGTCATAGTCTACTATCCCCCTTTCTACCTTTAAGTGAAAGGTTGGCAATATTTTACAATATTTTCCTTTAAATTACAAGCTAGTAACCTATTTTTTCTATTTTTTCAAATAAAAAAATCGTAACTATTTAGAAACAGCACGATTTACATGGTACCGATGGTGGGACTCGAACCCACATGGTTTCCCGCTGGATTTTGAGTCCAGTGCGTCTACCAATTCCGCCACATCGGCATTTTTAAGTTAAGCACTACTATATCTTAGCATATATATGTAAAATTGTCTAGATTTTATATAAAATTTTTATAATATAACTTTACTGTTTTTTATAAAATGTTCTAAAAAGGTTAATTTATTATAAAATTTATATTCTATTCCTATTTATAAATTAACCTTTCCTAGAATTTTATTTTTTAATTGCTCAGTTTTTTAGGAAATACTATTTTTCTTTTACTTCCTCTTTATCTTGTTTTTCTTCTTTTTCTGGCAATTCAATGTCATATTCATATACAGTAACATGCTTAATATCTACTTTTGAAAAGTCGTCTTTTTCATCTTGCATACTTGCAATTTTAAATTCTGTTTTTGCTGTTTTTTCCATTTTTACTTTTGATAAGTCTACTAACATTTTTGTTGACATGTCTTGTCCTATTGGTAATGTTTTGTTTTGATTATCGTAAAATATTATATTTGTAAAGCTTATTGCATTTGTTCCTCTTTTAATGTTTATTTTATATAAATTTATTTTATTTCCTTTTTGATGTAATATTTCTTTTATTTCATTTTCTGGATTTATATTAAATACATTTATATCTTTTTGGTTTAATGTATCTCCTATAATTGCTTTATATACTGGTAAATCTTCTGTTATTACGACTTTTGTTAGTGCATTTTTTATTGTTTCTGCTATATTTTGTAGTTTAAGCTTGTATCCTATTTGTTTTGTATTTTTGTTTACTTCTAATATGTTAAATTTGTCTTTTGGTAGTTCTCTGTGCTTTTTGTTTGCAATTTTTGATATTTTTGTGTTATCTTGTGACATTCCTCCAAATATGTTAAATTCTTCGCTTTCCATTAATACTTTTTCTTCTTTTGCTTCTTTTTTTATTTCCTTTAAACTGTTTTCTATTTCTTTTGGTAAAACTTCATTATTTTTTACTTTATTTAATATTTCAAGCATATTTGTTGTTGATATATATATACTGTCTGTTTCTTCTTTTGTTAATGCTTTTCTTTGAATTTTGTCCATCATTTTTCCTAAGTTTTCTATGTCTTCATTATAGTCAAATACTTTTGTTATTTTTTTGATTATATTTATCTCTTCTTCTTCGCCTTCTGCCAATGCTGCTACTTCGTCTTTATTACTAAATTTCCAAAATTCAAATATACTTTTTTTGTGATTATCTATTTCTTGGATAAATAATGTTGCATTTTCTATCTTTTTTGCCATGTTTTTATTTTTTAATTTTAGTGCATTTATATCCATTAATATATTTTTTATTTCATTTTCTTTTGTCTCATATTTTTTATATAGTTCTACTAATTCTTCTATTGTGTAATTACTTTTCTTTTTTATGTTTAATTCTATGTTTTCTTCTATTTCATTTTTATTTTCTTCACTTTCTTTTGACTCTTGTTTTATACTTTTTGCTTTTTTATTCTTTTTACTATATTTAAAATAATATTTGAATTTTCCAAAGAAAGTTTTTTTACATTCTAAAAATGTTGATATTTGTTTTTCTTTTGCTAAATATTCTATTTCTTGTAATACTGATTCTTGTTTTAGCTTTTCTAATTTTTCTGCGTTTTCTTTTATTAATGATATTATTGTGTTATATTTTTCTACTCCTATTTCATATTCTTCATTTATCCAGTTTAATATATTTGTATATTCTATTTTTTCGTCTTTTTCGTAAAATTCTAATTCTCCTTCTTTTGTTATGTTTGTTTTGAATTCAAAATAATGTGGTAATTCTGTTTGTAAAATAAACATTGCTTTTAATAATTTATAAAATTGATTTGCTTCTACTAAATTGTTAAGTTTTACTTTATATGGACTTTTTATTTTGCCATATACTTCTGTTTCTCCTACTATTTGTATTGATGGCTTATCTGTTTTGTCATATATTTCATAGATTAATGGCCAATCTTTTGTAAATAACCATAAGTAGTTTTCTATGTCTTCATATTCTGCTTTTTTTAAATACTCACTACTATATGTTACATTTCTTATTGGTACAAATATTTTTCCTGCTTTTTTCTTTTCTAATTGTTTTTTTAGTAAAAAGAAAAATGTTGAATAATCAGAATCTTCTATTGGCACTAACATGAAATATCTATTTGTATTTTCTGAATAATATATTTGCCATAAATAATTTCCTTCAAATTTTACTTTAAATGGTAGTTTTTTATTTAATTTAGCTTGTTCTTTTTCTATTTCTTCTATTTCTTCTATTTTTACTTGTTGCAACATTTTTAAAAACATAGTGTGTTTTATATAATTTTCTTCATTTTGAGCATCTAAATACTCATAAAGTGGGCTTGCCTTTTTGTATTTTTCTTCTATATCATCTAACCTATTTGTTGGTGATAATAGAATTTCAATATCCTTTATTGGAATATATCTATATTGTCTATATTGTTTTTCATCATAAAATTTTGGTACTCTAAATTCTAAGTCTTTAAAATCTTTAAATTGTTCTTGTGCTTTTTCAAAATCTAATCCTAAATATTTTAATTTTTGTTCTATTTCATCATTTTTTTCTACTGTTTTTTTAGGCAATTTTAAATCTCCTTATTGTTCTATATTTAGGTTTTTCCTTTGGCTATACCTATAAACCTATTTTATAACTTGATAGAAATTTTCAAATTTATACCCTTTATCTCTTAGATATTGTATTATTTGTGTCAAACTATCTGCTGTTACTTTTTTTGCTTGTGCATCATGCATTAATATTACTACACTGTTTTTTTCTCCTACTGTTTCTTGTAATCTTTGCATCTCAAATTCAGTTGTTGGATTTGTAGTTTCAGAATCTCCTGTTAATGCATTCCAGTCTACATGTAGTATATTATTTTCACTTAATAAATTATTGGCTTGTGCTTTTACATCTGCATATTCTCCACCTAGCAGTCCCCCTGGAAATCTAAATAAATGTGAATTATATTCTTGCTCTCCTAATACATTTTTTACTACATCATTACATCTATTATATTCATCTAAAACTGCTTGTGGTGAAGAATATATTTGGCAATAAACATGTGAATATCCATGGTTTGCTATAAAATGGCCTTCATCATACATTCTTTTAAGTGTTTCTGGGTATTTTTCTACATTTGAACCTAATACAAAAAATGTTGCTTTTACATTTTCTTGCTTTAATATATCTAAGATTTGTGGTGTTACTGATGATGGTCCATCATCAAATGTTAAAAATGCTCGTTTATATTCTGATTTATAAATATTCTCTATATTTTGTCTTCCTGTTTCTGTTAGTTTTGGCAATCTTTCTTGTCTTATTCTCTCTGCTTCTTGCTTTTTTTCTATTTCTTGTTTTTGCAATGCTGATAATTGTTCTTCATATTGCTTATATACTTTATAGCTGTTATGTATATCAACAATATTGATTATTATTGCTGTTACACATGTTGCTATTATTGCTATCATTAAAAATATTATTATATTTTCTGTTTCTTTCATTTGAGTTATGATTTTCTTGAAATATTTATTTTCCATTTTTCCCTCCTTTTATTAATTTTACTTTTAGAAATAATAAAAGTTACAGGTTAAGGGCTTTCTTTTATTTTTTATATTTTTCACTTTTTTATTATATACTATTTTTTGACATTTTAATAGTCATTTTTTTATTTTTCTTGAATTTGTGTCATAAAATTTTAGATAAATAAAAAATAGCCAGTTAACGGCTATTTTTATATCGTTTATTCCTTTTATCCTATAATGAGACGATTTGACACGTCCCCAGAAGACTCAACTTGATTTACTGGTGCTTGTGTTTCTTGTATATGTGAGTCTATAAAGAACACATAACCTATACATGCTATAAAGAATATTATTACAAGTATTAATGTTCTAAATACTAAGTCTCCAATTGTTGATTTCTCTTTATGCTTATTTTCTGTGCTTTTTTCTTGTTTTTTTGCTTTTACTACTTTTTTAGTTTCCTTTGTTTCTTTTTCACTCATATTATTCACCTCTTTTGTTTTCTTGTTTTATTTATATATCATATTTTTATTTTTTTCAAGTTATTCAAATAATTTTCTTATCATTTTTATTAAGTAGTGGCTTCCTCCGTCTGAATTGTTTTGTACATTTTCTACCATTCCTATTATTAATTTATCATTATCTCCTTGATCTGTTGTAAAGCAGTTAAACCATCCTAGTGTTCCACTTTCTGTGTCTTCTTTGTCTTGTTTTAGTTCTGCTGTTCCTGTTTTTCCTGCTATTGTTACTCCGTTTACTTTCATGTCATTTGCTGTTCCTTCTGGATTTTCTACTACTTGTATTAAGTCTTCTTTTATTGTGTTTGCAGCTTCTTGTGAGAATGCATTTTCTACTAATATTTCTGGTTCTTTATTTTCTTTATATTCGATATATGGTTTAATCATATTTCCGTCATTTGCAAAGCTTGAATATATTGATGCCATGTGTATTGGATTTACTAATATATTTCCTTGTCCAAATCCTGAGTCTGCTAGTTTTCCTTCTGAGTTTATTCCTTCATCATTTGCATATTGTGATTTTGCAAGTGTTAGTGGAAATTCTATTTGTTTATTAAAATATATCTTATCTAAGCTTTCTGTAAATGTTGATGTTCCTATTTTTAATGCAGCTTGTGCAAAATATATATTGTCTGAATGTATTAATCCATTTAATAAGTTTTTAGGTCCACTATATGGTGTTAATGTTGTTACTTTATAATCTCCCCAACTTGAATCTTTTTGCCAGCTTGTTCCTGTATATCCAAAGTCTTCATTTGCATCTATTTTTCCTGTTGTTAATCCAATTGCTCCTGTTATTGCTTTAAATGTTGAACCTGGGCAATAACTTGCTGTAAATCTATTATATAGAGGTTTTGCTTCATTAGAATTTAGTTCGTTCCATTTGTCATTTGTCATTCCTAGTGTAAAATCATTTGAGTTAAATGTAGGTGTACTTACTAGTGCTAATAATTCACCTGTTTTTGGTTGCATTACTACAAATAAACCTTTATCATTTTTTAATTCATTATATAATGTTTTTTGTATATTACTGTCTATTGTTAATTTTATATCTTCTCCATCTTTTTGTTCTTGTTTTGCTATTTCTTTTATTTCATTTCCATTCTCATCTATTATATATATTTTTACTCCATCTGTTCCTCTTAACCTATCTTCATATGCAGATTCTAAACCAGATTTTCCTATTAAGCTTGTTGAGCTATATCCTTTATCCTTATTTCCTTCTAATTCTTCTGCATTTATTGTTTGAACATATCCTATTAAGTGTCCTGCTTCTTCTCCTAGTGTATATACTCTACCTGGTGTATCATTTATTTGAACTCCTGGAATTTGTAGTAATTGTTCTTTTGTTGTTTGATTATCTTTTGAAATCTTTTTTACTGGTACAAATGTATCATCTTGTACATATGATGCTGATAATAGGTTATTTATAGTCTCTACTGATACTCCTGTTAGTTCTGATATTTTGCTTATATTTTCGTCTTTGTTATCTCCTAGCTTTCCTGGTACTATTCCTACTGATGAGATTGTTCCATCATATGCTAATTCATTTCCATATCTATCTAATATTGAACCTCTTTTTCCTTCTAGTGTTTCAACTCTTACTTTGTAATCATCTTGTAATTCTGGAAATATTAAATTTGATGACCAGTCTATTTTATATTGTTTATCTTCTTTATATAAGTCTATTTCATTTGAAAAAGTTACATTGCCAGCTGATGTTACCATTTCTTCTTGATATGATACTACTTTTTTATTGTTTTCTTTTGTTACTTCTTGTATATTTATTTCTATATTGCTTGCATCTATTCCTTCATATATATTTTTATTTCTTGTTATAAAGTCTTCTTTTGAAATCATATTTTTAGAATTTTCGTTTAGCATTTCATACATTGCATCATAATTTTTGTCATTTATATATCCAAAATATTTGCTTACTACTTCTTCTGGTTTTTCTTTTGGCATATTTAGTATAATGAACACTGCTACAATTGCAATTATTAAAATTATTGCAATTATTACTGATATTATTATCTTTTTATTTTTCATATTTTTTACCTTTTATATAATATAATCAATAATAAATTGGTATATTATACTTGCCTTTCTTAATTATTTTATATTTTTTATAAAATCTATAATTTGTTCTGCCAATTCTTTTTCTTTTCCTTCATAGCCATGGTTTGCTCCATCTACATAGTCAATGTTTTTATTTGGATTTTCTATAATATTATTTACTATGTCTACTAATTCTTCTGGTCTTTGTAATATCATTTCATTATCTGTTCCCCATCTCATAAATAGTGGAACATCTATATTGTTTAATTTTTCTAATTTTGTATCTTCTCCATATTTTGCGAAATCTATTTCTTTATTATCTCGTGCATATCTTAAAAATGTTTTTACACTTATTGGATGTATAAATGCTTCTTTTGGCATTAATTCATTTTGCTTATCTTCTCTTTCTTTATCTTCTGCATATTGTAAATAATCATTATATCTATCTCTTAAATAGATTTTTAATGTTGAAGGTATATCAATTAAAGAAAGCAAAATTACTCCTTTTATATTAGATAAAATTTCGTCATTTTCTTCTTTTAACTCATTATATGTGTATACTATTTTTGTGCATCCTAAACTATGTCCTTGTAAATATATATTTGTATATCCAAGTTCTTTTAGTTTTATTATTGCTCCTGTGATATCTTCATATCCTTCTAATACATTTTCATAAGTTGTTCCTGCTAAAAATTTTTCTTTTTTGCCATCTATTTTTCTTCTTATGTATCTTACTAATTCACTTCCTCTATTATTGAAACAAAAATAGTCAATATTATTTTCATTAGCATTTTTAGCAATTATTCTATCACGCTCTTTTAAACAATTACTTCCCATTCCATGTACAGCTAAAATTATTTTATTTGTTTTTTCTTTGCTTTTATATAAAAATCCATTTAATATAATTCCATCTGT
This sequence comes from uncultured Clostridia bacterium, assembly GCA_944391785.1. GTDB lineage: Bacteria > Bacillota > Clostridia > TANB77 > CAG-508 > CAG-269. Next base: position 1,808 of record CALXUX010000071.1, on the reverse strand, counting down.
TGCTAAGAAATCAATTTGTTCCAATTATATCACCTTCTTTTTTTTCTTATTTTAAACTATCTAAAATTTCATTTTTATCTCTTAAACCTACAAATGATTTTACAGGCATTCCATTTTTGTATATTATAATTGTTGGTATACTCATAACATTATATTTTATAGCTAATTGTTGATTATCATCTACATTTACTTTTCCAACTTTTACTTTTCCTTCCATTTCTTCTGCTATTTCATCTATTATTGGTGACATCATTTTACATGGTCCACACCAATCTGCATAAAAATCTATTAAAACCATTTCTTCTGATTTTAATACCTCATTTTCAAAGTTTTGTTCATTAATTTTTAAAACACTCATTTTTTTACCACCTATCATTTTTATTTAGGTTTTTAAAGGATATACCTATAAACCTCTTTATTTTAATTACTTTTTCTAACATATTTTATAACTTCTAACCCTGCTTTTGCACCTTCATATACAGCTTTTGATACTTGCAAGATTCCACCTGTACAGTCTCCGCATGCATATATACCTGGGATATTTGTTTCCATATTTTCATTTACAACTATATTTTCTTTGTTTGTTAATATTCCTAATTTTTTTGCAAATTCACTACTTCCTGCTACACCATTTGCTATAAATATTCCATCAACTGCCATTTTTGTATTGTCTTCGAATTCTACTTCTTCTACTTTAAGTTCTCCTCGTACTTCTCTAATTTTCTTTGTATCTATTTTTACATTATCTGCTCTTATTTCTGGTGCAGTTTTTCCGTCTGTTAATATTGTTATTTGTTTTGCTAGATTTATTAATTCATTTGTTTCTGATATTGCATAATTTCCACTTCCTATTACTGCAATATTTTTGTTTCTATAAAAAAATCCATCACAAACTGCACAATAGCTAATTCCTTTTCCTTCGAATTCTTTTATTCCTTTTATTTTTGGTGTATTTTTCTTATTTCCTGTCGCAAATATTATTGTTTTTGCTTGGTATTGATTTTTATCTGTTATTACATAAAAACCTTTTTCTTCCATCTTTATATTTATTACTTCTTCATCTAGTACTTCTGTTCCTATGTTTTTTGTTTGTTTTATTCCTTCATTATATAAGTCTTTTCCTGTAATTCCATTTGCAAATCCATAATAATTTTCTATCAGTTCTGCTTTTTCTAATGCTGATTTGTCATGGTAAATTATTAATGTATTTAGATTTGCTCTTTGAGTATATAAACTTGCAGAAACGCCTGCTGGTCCTGCTCCTATTATTATAACATCATACATAATTTTATCCTCTTTTTTTATTTTTATTATTTTTTTCTAAATTTAGTAAAAATTCTTTTTTATCTAGTCCTAATGCATACCCTATTAATTTATTATTTGCACCTATCACTCTATGACAAGGTATTATTATTGGTATTGGATTTTTGTTATTTGCCCTTCCAACTGCTCTTGATGCTTTTTCATTACCAATATTTTTTGCTATTTGCCCATATGTTCTTGTTTCTCCATATGGAATATTTATCAGTTCTTTCCATACTTTTTTCATGAATTCTGTTCCTTTTGGTTCTATTGGTAATTCAAATTTTGTTCTTTTTTTGTTAAAGTATTCTATTAATTGCCTTTCTGTCTCTATGAGTAATGGTGTTTCTTTTATTTGTTCGTTTTCTTTGAGAGGTTTCACTAGATTGCTGTTTAGTTGTAGCTCTATTATTTTATTACTTTTTTCTTTTACTGTTATTATTCCTATTGGTGTTTTTATACTTTTTATATAGTTCATATTCTTACCTCATGTGCATTATATCATT
>CALXUX010000070.1 GCA_944391785.1 uncultured Clostridia bacterium | reverse complement strand
TCCTGTGCGTCTACCAGTTCCGCCACATCTGCATATAGAGAACTGTTTTTCAAAGACATTTATTATTATAATATTTCATTAATCGTTTGTCAATACTTTTTCTAAAAATATTTTAATATAAAATTCCACCAAATTTTCCCAAGCCACACACAATCACTATATAACTAAAAAATAACCTAAAACCACCTCAAAACAAATTATCAAACTTATACGCTTTTTCAAGTTTCTCATCAAAATACACTTTAACCACAAGCTTAAACTCCTCAAGAGCCTCATTTTTTAAATTAAAAGAATACAATTTCTTTGAAGGTACCATCACAACATATTTAATAGCATTTACTGTACTTTCTGATATAAACATAGCTGATTTATCAACTTTCCCACAATTTTCACATTTAAAGCCATTATCTTTTATACTAAAATATTTCATTCCTTCTTCTATATTACAATTTACACATGACATAATTCTTGGAGTAAAACCCAATATACATAATAATTTTAGCTTAAAAATACTTATAACTAAATCCAAATTTTTATCTGTTTCTGAAATTATATAAAGCGTATTTAAGTACAATTGTAAAATATTATAGCAATTTTCATTTTCTTCTGTTACATCTTGTAATATTTTATTAATATGTATAGCATATTTTAATTTATCTAAATCAGTTCTTAAATTATAAAACATTTCTATTGTTTCTGATGAATTTATATGATATGTATTTGTCCCTTTATACATTATATATTCCGCAAAACAAAATAATTGTGTGCCAGCAAGAAGAAGACTTCTAGGTCTTCTTGCTCCTTTTGCAACACATGAAATCTTACCTAAATTTGGTGTTAATATTGTTACCATTTTATCAAAGTCACCCATATTGCTTTCTGATAATACAACTCCCTTTAGTTTGATTGTAGCCATTTTTATTCCTTTCTTCCCTTATTTTCTATATTATTTTCTATATTTTCATTTTCTAAATTCATATTTGTAATTTGTTGTATCTCTTGTATCTCCTTTATATTATTTTCTATATCTTGTATTTGTTTAAATTCCATAAAAGTATTTATATCACCTGTATTTTTGAAAGTATCCCAAGCAATTTTTTTAATCATATTTTTCATCTCCCATTTTTAAAGTTTTACCTTTAATATTATCTTTTGCATTTATTGTTTTTTTATTCATTATGAATATTTAAATTTATATTTCCTTTAAATTTAAAATTAAATAAATCTTAAATTTTATACTTTCATTTCAATTAAGCTTTTTATTTCAGTTTAAATTTTTCAACAATCTTTTGGTTATCTATCCAATCTTCTTTTACTTTTACCCAAGTTTGCAAGTTTATTTTTATTCCAAAGTTTTCTTCCATATCTTTTCTGGCTAAGCTTCCTATTTTCTTTAGCATTTGCCCATTTTTTCCTATTATTATTCCTTTATGTGATTCTTTTAAGCAATATATAATTGCTTCTATATCATAAATTTCTTCTTTATTTTTATTTTTTCTTAGTTTCATCTTTTCTACTTCAACATATATACCATGTGGTACTTCATCTTGCAATAATTTTAATGTTTTTTCTCTAATTATTTCTTCTGCTAATTGTCTCATTGTTTGGTCTGTATATTCTTCTATATTATAATATGCTGGACCTTCTTTTAAGTTTTTCTCAATTTCATCTAATATTACATCTTTATATTTACTTTGTAATGCTGATATTGGTATTATTGCTTCAAAATTATATTCTTTTCTGTATGTTTCTATTAATTCTAATAACTTTTCTCTTTTTATTAAATCTATTTTATTTATGATTAATATAGTTTTTCTTTTTGCTTCTTTTATTTTTTCTAATATTATTCTGTCTCCTTTTCCTATATTAAGACTTGTGGCCTCTATTAAGAATAATACTACATCTGCATCTAATATGCTTGCATAAGATGTTTCTAGCATAGTTTCATTTAATTTGTGTTTTGGTTTATGTATTCCTGGTGTATCTATAAATATAATTTGTGAATTTTCTCTATTTACAATACCCTTTATTGCAGTTCTTGTTGTTTGAACTTTATTTGCAATTGCTGCTACTTTTTCTCCTACTAGTAAATTAATTAGTGTTGATTTTCCTACATTTGTTCTTCCTGTTATTGCAACAAATCCTGATTTAAAATTTTTCATATATACCTCACTTTGTTTATTTTTATTATTATTTTAAATTTTTTACTTAATATATTATACACCATTTTTTTGCTAAATTTGTAGAAAATACAAAATTTTATATTTTTATTTTTTAATTTTATATTTTTTTTAATTTTATATTTTTCTTAATTTTATATTTTTCTTAATTTTATATTTCTATTTTTTTATTTTTTATTTTAAAACAAAAACTTGAACCCTATTGTTCAAGTTTTTATTATTATTCTAATTTTTTCCTACTACTTTAATTCTTTTCTACTACTTTGTACTGTTTTTATAGTATCTTCTAATGCTATTTGCATAGCACTAAGTGTTTGGCTCATGTTTTTTTCTAGACTTTGTAGAGTTTCTGTTAATACCTGTTCTGTTGATGCAAGTAGATTGTCTGCATATTCTTTTGTTCCGTTTGAAATTTCTCTTGACATTTCGTTTGCAGCTTCTATTATTTCTGTTTTTTGGTCATAGGCTTTTCTTGTGATTTCATGTTCATCTACCATTGCAATTATTCTATTTTCTGCTTCTTTTACTATTCCATCTGCTTCTTTTTGAGCTTCTACTAATATTCTTTGTCTTTCTTCTTTTACCCATTTTGCTTGTTTTAGTTCATCTGGTAATTTAAGACGCATTTCTTTTATTAAGTCTAGCATCTCATCTTTTTCAATTAGGCTTTTGTTAGAAAATGGTAAGTTTCTACTATTTTCTAATAAATCCTCCAATGTATCTAATAATGTAAATATTTCCATGGTTTTACCCCTTTCTAATGTTTGCAACTAGACTAATTTTAAAAATATTAGTGTTGCTCTTCCATACTTTCTTGTATCTGCTATTTCTATTTTCCCTTTTATTTTTTCATTTTTTTCAATTTGTTCTTCTATTTCTTTTCTTCTGTCTGTTTCTATTATAATTATACTATTTTTGGTTAATAATTCTTTTGTTATTAGTATTTCTACTGCTTGTATTGCATAATTAGATTGATATGGCGGATCGATATATATTAAATCTAATTTTTCATTTATTTTGGCTTTTAATACTTCTTTAAAATTTTTTTGATATAATTCTGTTTTATTTTCTAAGTGTGTTTTTTCTATGTTTTTTCTTATTATGTTTACAGCTTCTTTGTTTATTTCACATAATATTACTTTGCTTGCTCCTCTGCTTGCTGCTTCTAGTCCTATTGCTCCACTTCCTGAAAATAAATCTAGAAATATACTTTCTTTTATTTTGTCTTGTATTATATTAAATAAAGATTCTTTTACTCTATCTAAAGTTGGCCTAGTATCTAA
>CALXUX010000069.1 GCA_944391785.1 uncultured Clostridia bacterium | reverse complement strand
CAAAGGGGACGGAGCAAAATGGCAACTTTTAAGAAAAGTTGCCATTTTGCTCCGTCCCCTTTGGCAATTTTTGCTCCGTTCCTTTTGGCAACCTTTTGGCATAAAAATCAAAATAGCAAACTTTTTAAAGTCTGCTACCTTGATTTTTAATAATTTCTTGTATTAATTTTTTGGAATTAAATAATAATTCCCCTTTTCATTAATTATTTTCCAGCCTTTCTTTTTCCACCTTTTTTTTACTTTTCTTCTGGCAGCTTCTCCGCCAAAGTCTAGTGGAATTTTTCTGTAATCTTTGTCTAATTTTGCTTCACTTAAATCTTTAATTAGCTCTTTTAGCATTTGTTTTATTGCTTGGCTAATTTCATCATTCTGCTTTGATATTATTTTTTCTTCCCGCATTCATATGCTTTTTTTAATTTTTTTTGGTATTTTTTGGCCTTCATTTGTTTTCCTCCTTAATCTTATAAAAAGATTATTTTTATTAAATTTGTTTTTACATTACCGCTTATATTTTACTACTTTTTTCCCAAAAAGTCAAATTATGTAAAATTGAGGTTTCTTTTATTTTTATCTACTAGTTAATATTATTTTATATTTATTTTTCATTTTCTTGTCTTGTTAAAATTAGCTTTTCAATAGTATCTACAACTTCTTCTATTGTCATTTCAGATGTATCTATAAGTACTGCATCATCTGCTTTTTTTAGTGCTCCTACTTTTTTATTTTTATCATTATTATCTCTTTGTATAATTTGTTTTAGAACTTCTTCATAGTTAGAGGTAATACCATTTTCTTCATTTTGTTTTTGTCTTCTTTTTGCTCTTACTTCTGATGATGCATCTAAATATATTTTTAAGTTTGCATTTGGAAATACTACTGTTCCTATATCTCTTCCTTCTACTATAACTTTTTTGCCTTTGCTTAAGTTTCTTTGTAGTTCTACCATTTTAGTTCTTACTGGAATAATTGCAGATACTTGTGATACTATTTTTGTTACATTTTCTTGCCTTATTTTTTTTGTTACATCTTCACCATTTAAATATACTATGTCTCCTTCTTTTGTGCTGTCTATTTTTATGTCAATATTATTTGCTAATTCTATGATTTTTTCTTCATTATTTAAGTCAATTCCTTTTCTTAGTACTTCTAATGCTAAACATCTATATGTTGCACCTGTGTCTAAGTTTATGAAGTCTAATTTTTGTGCAATTTTTTTTGTTACTGTTCCTTTTCCACTACCTGCAGGTCCATCTACAGCGACGATAAAACTCATTTTTTGCCTCCTGATTTTATTTTTTATAATTTTAGAAAATTTTATCCCATTCTATATTTTCTTCAAATTTAATTTCTTTTTCAATACCTGTTTCCATATTTTTTAGTTTTATTAACTTTGTTTTTATTTCGTCTTCTCCTATTATTATTATATATGGAATATTTAGTTTGTCTGCATATTTTAGTTTGGCTTTTAATTTTTTGTCGTTTAAGTATATTTCTGTGTTAATTTTGTTTTTTCTTAAAGAATTTGCAACTTCTATAGCAAAAGCTTTATCTTCTTGCATTGGTATTATTAATACTTTTGCTATTGATTTTTGGTCACATTTTATTAGTTTTAGCTCATTTAAGATATAAAATAGTCTTGTTAGCCCAATTGATATTCCTATTCCTGGCAATTTTTTGTCTGTATAGTATTCTGCTAAGTTTTCATATCTTCCTCCTGAACAGATACTTCCTATTTCTCTGTGATCATTTAAGAATGTTTCATATACTGTTCCTGTATAATAGTCTAAGCCTCTTGCTATACTTAAATCTATCTTGAAGTTTTGCTCTGGCACCCCAAATATTCTTACATATTTTACAATTTGTGATAATTCTTCAAGACCTTCTTTGAAGTTTTGGTTTTCTATTTTTAGGTTTTGCAATTTTTTTATTTTTTCGTCTGTTGTTCCATCAATAGTTATAAATTCTAGTATTTTTTCAATTGCGTTTTGCTCTACTCCTATTTTTTCAAGACTTTCTGTTACAGCTTCTGTTCCTATTTTTTCTATTTTATCAATAATTCTTAAAATTTCGCCTGAATTTTCTTTTTGTGATAGACTTTCAAATAATCCATTTAATATTTTTCTATTGTTTATGCATATTGTAAAATTGTCAAATCCTAGTTTTTTAAATATTTTGTAAATTACACTTGGTAGCTCTGCATCATTTAATATACTTAATGTTTCTGATCCTATTATATCTATATCACATTGGTAAAATTCACGAAATCTACCTTTTTGTGTTCTTTCCCCACGCTATACTTTTCCAATTTGATATCTTCTGAATGGAAAACTTAAATTTCCATAATTTTTGGCTACATATTTTGCAAGTGGTACAGTTAAATCAAACCTTAATGATAGATCTGTACCTCCTTTTTCAAACCTATATATTTGCTTTTCAGTTTCTCCTCCTGCTTTTGCAAGTAATACTTCTGAACTTTCTATTATTGGTGTGTCTAGTGGTAAAAATCCAAATTCTTGGTATGTTTGTTCTATTTTTTGTTTCATTTGCTCAAAATATATTTGCTCTTGTGGTAATAGTTCCATAAAGCCTGGTAGTGTTTTTGGTTCTATTTTATTCATTTTATTTTTCCTTCCATTTATATTTTTTCATTTATTTTACTTGGTTTTATTTTTTGTTTTTTTACTTAGTTTTTTATTTGCTTTTTTACTTAGTTTTTTTTATTTGTTCTTTTACTCAGTTTTTTGATTTACTTTTTTACTCAGTTTTTTGATTTGCTTTTTTAGTTTTTGATTTATTATAATTTAATATTTTATGTTCTACCTGAATTTTTTATAATTTTATATTAATTTTGTGAAAATATATTTTTTAGTGTTTTTTTATTTTGATTTTGAAAAGGGGAATTTCCCCTTTTCAGATGTTAGAAAAATATTTTTTCTGTATATCGACATTTATCCTTATAATAAAGGATAAATTTTGCCTCATTCTTGTAGTTTACAAAGATGTCTAGTCCTATTCCGGACTGAAAAGCGTTCCCATCAAATGATATTTCTACCATTCCTTTGTTTTCGTATATTTTTAATTCTACATATACGAAACCTTTTCGGATATAATAGTGTTGGAATTCTGGCAGGAATTCTTTTCTTACTTCATATCCATATTTTTCTAGTTCTTCTGGGTTTTTGAGAAATTGTTTCTCATAATCCTCATCCTCACTTATACTTTTTTGCTTAAAATAGTATATGAGGCTAGCCCAGTTTTTTGAGTTCACATAGATATCTAAGCCAATTCCGGCTTCATGGAAGTTATGTCCATCAAATGATATTTCTATAGTTCCCAAATCTTTATGGACTTTTAGTTCGTAATATTCGGATTCTTTCCGAATATAATAGTGCTGAAGTTCAGGAAAAGTGTCTACCCTTACTTCATATCCGAATTTTTCTAGTTCCTCTGGGTTTTTTAGGAACCCTTTTTCATGTTTTTCATAGCTTTCTTGCTTTTGCAATTTTTGCATATAAGCACACCTCCTAATTATATTTACATAAATATTATATCATGTTTTTATTAAATTACAACCTTTTTAAAATATTCTAGGTTCTAAATTTAAATATATTGGCTTTTCATTTTTTACCATTGTAGGTTTTCCGTGTCCTGGATATATTATAGTGTCATCTGGTAATGTTAAAATTTTTTCTGTTATTGATTTCATTATATCTTCTCTTGAAGATGTTGGAAGATCTGTTCTTCCCCATGTGCCATAAAATATTGTGTCTCCTGAAAATAAACATCCTTCTTTTTCACAGTATAATGATGTGCTTCCTTTGGTATGTCCTGGCGTGTGTAATACTTTAAATTCTAAATTTCCTAGATGTAATAAGTCTCCATCATCTATTCTTGAGTCTGCTTCTAATTCTATTTCTGGGATGTCTATTATACTTGATAGATTAATTTTAGAATCGTTTAAACCTATACTATCAAATCTATGTATTAATATTTTCCCTCCACATCTTTTTTTTAATTCTGTTACTCCTCCAATATGGTCTCCATGGCAATGTGTAAGATATATATATTTTAATTTTCCTTTTAATATTTCTTTTATTAGATATTCTATTTCGTCTACATCTCCTGCAGGATCTATGCACATTGTTTCTTTGCTTTTTTTGTCAAATATTATGTAACAATTTGTTTTGTCTCCAATCCAAGTTTGTATTTTTAATTCTTTTAGTATCATTTTTTAGTTTTCTCCCCTTTATTTGTAATGTTTATTTTTAAACATTATTATTCTTTTGCTTTTTTGTTTATTTTCTTAACATTACTGTTTTTTTGATGTTATCATTCTTTTACTTTCTTTTTTAATTTATAAATATTTATTTCTTTCTTCTTACTTCATATACACTATCAACTTTTCTAAGTGCTTTTAATACTTTATTTAATTCTTCTATATTTTCTACTTCTATATTTATATCGATTATTGCTATTCTTTCTTTAGTTGTTTTGGTATTTACTCCCATCAATTTTGCTTTTGTTTCTTTTAATGCTGTTAATACATCTACAAGTAGACCGCTTCTGTCATTTGATAATATTTCTATTTCAACAGAATAGTCTTCTTTTGTTTCTTTGTACCATTCTACATCAATCATTCTGTTTTCTTCTGTTAAAAGGTCTTTTACATTTGCACAATCTTTGCGGTGGACAGATACCCCTCTTCCTTTTGTTATGTACCCTACTATTTCATCTCCTGGTAGTGGGTTACAGCATTTTGAAAGTTTTACTAAACAATTGTCTATTCCTTTTACTACAATTCCAGAGCTTGATGGCTTTTGCTTTTTTTCTTTTTGAAGATTTACAAGTTCTTGCATTTTTTCTTCAATATTTTCTTCCTTGTGATCTTTTTTGTATTCTTGAAGTACTCTTGCAATTACTTTTACTGCTGAATTTGCTCCAAAGCCGACTGCCAGATACATTTCGTCTAAGTTTTTGTATTTATATTTATCTAGCATTGGATCAATGTATTTTTCTTTGAATAATTCTGAATGTGTATATCCTATTCTTTTTATTTCTTTTTCTATTAGTTCTTTTCCTTTTTCTATATTTTCTTCTTTTTGAGCTTTTTTAAACCAGCTTTTAATTCTGTTTTTTGCTGTTGTACTTTTTACAAATTTTAGCCAGTCTCTGCTTGGTCCTTTTGAGTTTTCTGATGTTATTATTTCTATGATGTCTCCACTTTTTAAGGGTGTAATTATTGGCATCATTTTACTGTTTATTTTACAGCCTGTCATATGGTTTCCAATTTCAGCATGGATTGAGTATGCAAAATCTATTGGTGTTGCTCCTCTTGGTAAAACTTTTATTGCACCTTTTGGTGTGAATACATATACTTCATCTTCAAATAACTCTGTTTTTAATGTATCTAAAAATTCTTGTGGGTCTTGAAGATCTTTTTGCCATTCTAAAGTTTCTCTAAGCCATGCTAATTTGTCTTCTTCTACTTTTACTGATTGCTTTCTTCCAAAATAGCTTGCTTCTTTATATGCCCAATGTGCTGCTATACCATATTCTGCAACTCTGTGCATATCCCATGTACGTATTTGTACTTCAAAGGGTGTTCCTTTTTCTCCAAGTAATGTTGTATGGATTGATTGGTACATGTTAGGTTTTGGTACTGCTATATAGTCTTTAAATCTTCCTGGCATTGGGCTATATAGTTCGTGTACTACACCTAGTGCTGCATAACAGTCTTTTATAGAGTTTACTAGTATTCTTAGTGCAAATAGGTCATATATTTGGTCTAGTGTTTTGTTGTCTCTTTTCATTTTTCTGTATATACTATATAAATGTTTTGCTCTTCCTGTTACTTCTGCTTCTATATGTTGCTTTTTTAGAGCAACTCTAATATCTGCCATTATTTTTTCTATAAATAAAAGCCTTTCTTCTCTTTTTTTGTTTATTCCTTCTACTAGTTCGTGGAATTCTTCTGGGTATAGGTATTTAAAACCTAGATCTTCTAGTTCCCATTTCATTGAATATAATCCTAGACGGTTTGCAAGTGGTGCATATATTTCCATTGTTTCTTTTGCATTTGCAATTTGCCTGTCTCTTTTTAGGTATTTTAGAGTTCTCATGTTATGTAGTCTATCTGCAAGTTTAATTAATATTACTCTTATGTCTTTTCCCATTGCTAAAAACATTTTTCTGTAGTCTTCTGCTTGCCTTTCTTGAGCAGAAAAAAGTTGTACTTCTCCAAGTTTTGTAACCCCTGCTACCATATCTGCTATTTCGTCTCCGAATTCTTTTCTTAGGTCTTCGTCTGTTACATCTGTATCTTCTACTATGTCATGTAATAAAGCTGCCGCAATTGTGCTATCATCTAGTCCTGTGTCTGCTAGTATATATGCTACATTTAGAGGATGTATTATATATGGCTCTCCTGATCCTCTTTTTTGGTCTTTATGTTTTTCTTCTGCTAAATTGTATGCTTTCATTATTAATTTTGTATCTACTCTTCTTGAGTGTTCTTTTCTTTTTTGTATGACATCTTGTATTGTTATTGTTTTTTCTTCTGACACTTTTTTCCACTCCCCTTTTATATTTTTGTTTGATTTTGGTTCTTTTTTTGGTTTGTTAGTTATATTTTTACATTGCTTATTTAATTTTGTATTTATTATTTTTTACATTGCTTATTTAATTTTGTATTTATTATTTTTTATATTGCTTTCATTAGATCTTTTATATTTATTTGTATATTATCTTCTCCGTTAAATGTATTAATTTCTAGTATTCCTGCTACATCTATTTTGTCTCCTATTTTATATTCTTCTGCTAAGCTTCCCATATTAAATCCAATAGCACTTATTATGATATTTCCGTCTTTTAATGTTAATTTTAAATGTTTTCCTTCAGATAATGCTCTAATTGAGTCTATTTTTAAATTTTTGAATACAAATATTGGTGTTTTGTTTCCTTCTCCAAATGGTTCTAATTCTTTTATGGTTTTTACTGTTTCTTTGTTTATGTCATTTAAATTTATTTTTCCTTCTATATCTAGTATTGGTAATATGTCTTGTATGTGCTCTTCTTGTGCTATTTTTTCTATTTTTTTACTAAATTCTTCGAATTTGTCTTTGTTTATTGTTATTCCTATTGCCATACTGTGTCCACCAAATTTGTATATACTTTCTGAACATTTTGTTAGTGCTTCGTATAAGTCAAATCCTGGTATACTTCTTCCTGAGCCTTTGGCTAAGTCTTCTTCATAACATAGTAATATGCTTGGTTTAAAATATAGTTCTGTAATTTTTGATGCTACTATTCCTATTACCCCATGGTGCCAATTTTCTCCTGCAACTACAATTGTGTCATTTTTGTCTAGGTGCTTTTCGTTTATTTGAGTTAGTGCTTCTTCATATATGTTTTTTTCGATTTCTTGTCTTTTTGTGTTATATTCATTTAATTTTTTTGTAAGATATGTTACTTCATTTATATTATTTGATAAAAATAATTTTAGTGCTTCTTCTGCATGTCCCATTCTTCCACATGCATTTATTCTTGGAGCTACTCCAAAAGAAATTGTGGTTGAGTCTATTTGCTTGTAGCCAGATGATATTAGTAGTGACTTAAGACCTAAGTTTTTTGTTTGATTTACAAGCATTAAACCTAGCTTTGCAATTACTCTGTTTTCATCTACTAATGGTACTATGTCAGAAATTGTGCCTACACTTACTATATCTAAATATTTTAAATATGATTCTTCTTTTAATCCTAGTTTTATAGATAGGCCTTGTATTACTTTAAAAACTACTCCTACTCCTGCTAAATCTCTACATGGATATTTGTTGTCTTTTCTTTTGGCGTCAACTACAGCTATAGCATTTGGTAGAGTTTCTCCTACTTCATGATGGTCTGTTATTATGGTTTTTAACCCTAGACTATTTGCATATTCTATTTCTTCTATTCCAGAAATTCCACAGTCTACTGTTATCATTAGATCATATTTTTCGTCTGCTATCTTTTTTATTGCTGGTTTGTTTAGTCCATATCCTTCTTGTAGCCTGTTTGGTATATATGTATCTACATTTATGTTTATGTCTTTTAAAAAACTTTTTAGGACTGTAAGACTTGTTATGCCATCTGCATCATAATCACCATATATAATTATTTTTTGCTTTTTGTTTATTGCTTCTATTATTTTATCTATTGCTTTTTCCATATCTGGCATTAAAAATGGATCATAAAAGTCTTTTCTTGTGGGTTTTAGAAATTTTTGTAGTTGTTTTTCTTCTGTTATTTTTCGGTTTACTAGTATTGTTGCAAGTAATTTGTTTATTTTATATTTTTTTGATATTTCGTTTATTTTTTCTTCGTCTGTTTCACGAATTTGCCATTTTTTTACCATATTTTACTCCCTTTTTTTGTTTTGTTATATTTTATACTATTTTTTTATTTTTTTAAAGGTTTTGTGGAAATTTTCTTTGGGGAATTTGGTTTGGTGGTTATAATTTACAGCTAGTATTTTAAATATGTAGAGAAGTGATAAGTGAAAGTAATATAAAAGTATCTATAAATTCTATTTGTTCTTTTAATAATCCTTTTTACCATTAAAGAAAAAACCATGTAAAAACATTGCATGACTTTTTCTTGATAGTATTTCTTCATTTTTTAAAATCTTCTACATAAGCTTGCTTTTCTTCTTTTTCATAAGTTCTTACTGACATAAATTTAACCTCCTAAATTTTTGATGTTTTTATCTTACATCTCATTTTAGGAGGTTTTAATAGGTGTTTTTGTTAATCTCTTGCTTTCCTCTTTTCTCAAATTTTTTTATTTATTTTTTATTGTCCAGCCATCCTCTGAATTTCCTTCTAATTGGATATTAGACTCTAAAGTTACTACTGGGCGGACAGAAAAACTACGACTCATTGGAAAGTCCTCAAAACCATACAAAACATAAGAGTTTAAATCGCCATAGGATAAAGTGCGCACACAAGCATTAGCCAGATGAGTAGGATTGATGCCCTGAATCATGCGAGATGCTAGATATTGTGTCACATTTCTATCTCCTGTTCCATTTGTTATCATATTTGCTATATTTGAATCTGTTATTTCAGCTGTGATATAATAACCATAATATGTTATCTCTATTTCTTTACTTTCTTTTGGATTTTCTGCACTTATTGTCTCTTCTGAACCTGGTATTCTGAACGTTTGATTTCTTTCATCTGTTATATTAACCCAATCACTCCAGTCTTTTCCTTTATCTGTTGATATACTATATTGCATATACCCTGTTTCTGTTGAAAATCTATATTTGTATAAATCTCCATATTGACTAAATCTCTCCTCTGGGTCATAATTTGCTAGTTTATTTATATCTTCTACATTCAAACTTCTTGCTCTTTCTGCATATTGTCCTTTTCCATATAATTCATTACATGTTGTGTTTAACACTTCTTCTACATTTAAATATCCTATTTCTCCTGATAGTGTTACTTTTGTTGATGTTGGATTATCACTGATTAATTTTAATCCTCCGTTTTCTCCTATTCCTAATATTCTCCATCCTAAATTTTCTGTTGTTAAATTTTGTGAGTCTGTATGTCCACTTTCTGTTGCTTCTATTGTTGAATTTTGTGTTCCATTTGATAATTCGTCATAATTTAATACATAATCCCCCACTTTTACCGTTATTTTCCCATTTGTGATTTCATATCCTGTCTGTGTCCATTCTGTTATGACTACACTTCCGTCTTTTCTTATGATAACATTATTTCCATCTACTACTACTGTTGCTGCTAAACTTTTTATTGGATTTTCTGCTATTGACTCTCCTTCATGGGTTAATCCTTCTATATTTCCTAAATTATCATTTAAAT
>CALXUX010000068.1 GCA_944391785.1 uncultured Clostridia bacterium | reverse complement strand
ATTAAAATATTTAATTATATATTTATTTTCAAACAGTAGCCTGTTTTTAAAAATTTTAATCGCTACTGTTATTAATCATGCTCTTTTTTAACTTTTTATTTTTCACACTAACCTCCTTATCTCTAAGTGAACTTTAGGGACGTTCCTGAAAGTTCATTTTCAGTTCTTAACATATTTTAATTATAATACTTAAATTTTTTTATCGATTTTTTCCTTTTGAACTTTAAGGAACGTCCCTAAAGTTCATTAATCTATTTTATGAAATTTTTTATATAATTCTCTTGCTGTTCTAGGGCAGTCTACTCCTGCTGAGTCTGCATTTTTTACTGGTGCGAATTCTTCTTCTCTTTTTACTCTTAGTACTGCCATATCGTCTACTTCTCCAAAAGCATCAAATAGAAATGCTTCAAATTTATATGCATTTGGTGATTCTGGTTCTACTAGGTTTCCATCTTTGTCTAGATATTTTGCTTTTTTATATGCTATATGGTATGGCAATGGGTTTGCTCCCATTCTTTCTATTGCTTCTACACTAAATAAGTTACATAGTATGTGTGATTCTCCGTATAAAAGTTCTCCGTTTTCGTCTCTTGCTTCTGCCATTTCGTCTGTGATTTCTGTGTATTCTATAACATTTGGTCTTCCGTTTCTTTTGCAAAATACTCCAACTTTTTCTTTAGGGCTTGCTTTTACTACTGATTTACAAGCTACTGTAACTCCTTTGTCTATTGCTATTCCCATAAGTACTGGGTCTACCATTTTTGCTAAACAGTTATCTACTCCAGCAATAAATACCCATTCTACTCCTAATTGTCTCATTTTTTCTGTCATTTTTGATTTTACTAAAGATTCGTATATTCCCCCATGACCATCTGCTGCAAGTTTTACTAGTCCATCTTCTCCTATTAGTATTTTGCCTTCTGTGTCTATCATTGGTAGTTCTCCTTGTATGAAGAAGAATATGTTTTTGTCTTTTTGAAATCCAAAAAATTTGTGCTTTTCAAAGAATTCTACTGTTTGTTTGTTATTTTCTCTACTTGTCATTATAAACCAAGGAATTATAACTCCGTATTTTTTTTCTTCTTCTTTTAGTGAGTCTGCTAGTAATTCAAATAATGATTTATGTGATTCTAAGCCTATATCATATGTTCCTTTTGGTCCATCATGACCTAGTCTTGTTCCTTGTCCCCCTGCCATTGTTACGGCTGCAAGCTTTCCTTCTTTTATTGCCTTTTTTCCTATATTTTCATAATATTTATATTTTTCATTTAGTTTGTATTTATCTAAATATTCTATTGGTGTTATTTCATCTTTTCCCTGCTTTATTTCATGTTTTGTTTTTTCATATAATGAATTAACAAGATCAAAATTAATATTCATAATTTGGTCTAATAATTGCTTCTTTTTATTTTCGTCTAGTCTATCATAATTTGATAATAATTGCTCTTGACCATATTTTTTTAAAATTGCTTTTACTTCTTCAATCTTTTTATCCATAAAATATTACTCCTTTTTATTAAATTTACTTGTTTTATTTTGGTTTTACTCTATTATATATACTATTTTCTATTTTTTTGCAAGGCCTTTTGTTATTTTTCTATTTATGATATTTTTTCTATTTTTGAGAGATAAATATTTTATAATTTAATGCTAATAATTTAATTTGCAAAAATTTTTTATTAAATGTAATACATATGAAGGAAATAGCAGTTTCTTAAAATATCTATTTACAGAAATTTTAAGAAACTGCTATCTACAAATTTTATAATATTATTTTTTTCTATTTATCAATATCTATAATTCCAGATGTGTTTAATATTTTATTATAGTTACTTTCAACAGTTATTATATCGTCTAATTCTTCTACATTATAACAGTCTATAATATTACAATTATAATTTTCTAAAACTTTATTTATTTTTTCATTTGTTCCTTGTATATAATCTTTATTTCCTTTTACAAATATAGTTATATCCTTTTTTTCATTTTTTAAATTTTTTATATCTTGCATTTTTTTACTTTCTCCATTTTTCCAATCAATTTCTAAGATTTTTCTTTTTTTGTTTTCGTTTAAATTTAAATTAGATAATAATACATTCATTGTTTCTGATAAATCATTTTCCGTAAATATTACCACATTTTTCCCTTGCAAAACTTTTTTCTCTATATATGGTAAGCTAATCATTTCAAAATGATAATCATTTGCATAAAATGCACACACCTTTGTATTATTACTATTTTTCATAAATTTTCACCCTTTCAACTCATATAGTCTGAAAGCATTTTCTTTTGATGTTCTTTTTTGTTTTCTTCCAAATTTTACCATTTATTTTGAAATATGTCAATAATATTTCAAATAAAACTTTTCTTCCTTTTTCGACGGCAAAATACATTGTATAAAATTTTCTAAATTGTCAATAATTATAGTAAAGAATATTTTTCAAAAAAAGTTTAATGGAGGTAACTTATGAAAAAAGTTATAAATTTTATTAAAAATCCCAAAACAAAAATGGTTTGTATTTTAAGTATTTTGCTATTTATTTACACTAGTATATGTGCACTTTCATATGCCAAAACAGTATCTTCTGATATTTCTGATAGTGTTTTTAGACTTCATGTTATTGCAAATAGTGATTCTATTGAAGATCAAAATTTAAAATATAAAGTAAGAGACAATCTTATTGAATATATGAATACATTATGTGCAAATGAAACAGAAAAATCTGAGGTTATCAAAATTGCAATTGAACATCAAGATGAATTTAAAAAAATTGCTGAAGATACTATTAAAGAAAATGGTTTTGATTATACTGTTAAAATTAATATAGGAAATTTTGAATTTCCAACCAAAACTTATGGAGATATATCTTTTCCAGCTGGATATTATGATGCACTAAGAGTTGAAATAGGAAAAGCCCAAGGTCAAAACTGGTGGTGTGTAATGTTTCCTCCTCTATGTTTTATAGATGTAACTTCAGGAGTTGTACCAGATGAATCTAAAGAAGACCTAAAAGAAAACATGAATACTGAAGATTATGCACTTATTTCTGAAAATAATAACAATACTGGAATATCTTTTAAGTTTAAACTATTAGAATTCTTTACTAACGCTGGATTTATAACTGCAAAAAATAACTAAATAATATTGCATTTATATATAGTTTATGATATATTAACAAAATAATAAGAAAAAAGCCAAATATAACATTTAGAAAGACCAAAAAAGTCTTTCTAAATGTATGCAATATAAAGGATATTTTAGGAGGAGAAATAAAATTGGAAAAATTAGTTATAACAGGACCAACACAATTAAAAGGTGAAGTACATATAAGTGGAGCAAAAAATGCAGCTGTTGCAATATTACCTGCTACATTATTAATAGATGGTATTTGCACAATAGAAAATATACCAAATATAAGTGATGTTAAACTATCTTGCGAAATACTAGAAGCATTAGGTGCAAAAATAACTTGGAATACTCCTAATGAAATAACTGTTGACACAAGAAATATTACAACAACTAAAGCACCACTAAATTTAACAAGCAAATTTAGAGCATCTTACTACATAATAGGCGCCATGCTTGGTAGAATGGGAGAAATCGAAGTAGGAATGCCTGGTGGATGTAAACTTGGAGCAAGACCTATTGACCAACACATAAAAGGGTTTGAAATTCTAGGAGCAGATGTCACTGTAGAAAAAGGAAAAATTTATGCAAAAGGGAAAAAATTAAAAGGTAGCAATATATATATGGATATTGTTTCAGTTGGAGCAACTATAAATGTTATGCTTGCTTCAGTACTTGCAGAAGGAACAACAATTATTGATAATGCTGCAAAAGAACCTCATATAGTTGATGTTGCAAACTTTTTAAATACTATGGGAGCTGATATTAGAGGTGCTGGTACAGATGTTATAAAAATAAATGGTGTAAAAAAATTAAATGGAAATGCTACATATTCTGTTGTACCAGATCAGATAGAAGCAGGAACTTTTATGCTAGCTGCAGTAGCATCAAAAGGAGATTTGCTAATTAAAAATTGTATAACAAAACACTTAGAATCTATAACTGCTAAGATTTTAGAAATTGGCGGAAATGTAGAAGATTATGGTGATAGTATAAGAGTTTGGTGCAAAAAAAGACCTAACAAAGCAAGTATAAAAACTCTTCCATACCCTGGATTTCCTACAGACTTGCAACCTCAAATGGGAGTTGTTTTATCAATGGCAGATGGTACAAGCATAATTAATGAAAGTATTTGGGAATCTAGATTTCAATATACAGAAGAACTAAATAAAATGGGTGCCAAAATAACTGCTCAAGGTAAAACTGCATTTTTTGAAGGTGTTCCAAAATTATATGGTGCCCCTGTTTATTCTTCAGATTTAAGAGCAGGTGCAGCTTTAATAATTGCTGGTATTGCTGCAAACGGAGTTACTGAAGTTTATAACTTAGAACATATCGATAGAGGTTATGAAAATATAGAAGAAAAATTTAGAAAAATAGGTGCTAAAATAGAAAGAATTAAAGAATAAATTACAAATGAGATAAAGGAAGAAAAATACTATGTTTAATTTTTATAGTTTATACAGTGGAAGCAGTGGAAATAGTTTACTTGTGCAAACAGAAAATACTAATGTCTTAATTGATGCTGGTGTAAGTAGCAAAAAAATTGAAACAGCTCTAAATAAGTTAGATTTAAATCCTGAAAAAATAGATGGTATACTTATAACCCATGAACATTCAGACCACGTACAAGGGCTTGGAACTTTTGCTAAAAAATATAATTTACCTGTATATGTAAATCAAAACACTTTAGATGCTATGCCAAAACAAAAAGAAAAGATTGAAAAAAATGTTAATCTTATTAAAATTGAAGAAAAGTTTGAAATTAATGACTTACAAATCAAACCTTTTGCCATACCCCATGATGCTGCAAATCCTTGCGGGTTTAACATTTGTAAAGAAAATAATAAAATTAGTATTGCAACAGATATTGGTCATATGACAAATGGGATAATTAAAAACCTTGAGGATAGTAGTTTTGTTTTAATAGAGGCAAATTATGACCCTGAAGTATTAATGTATTCTAAATATCCATATCCTTTAAAAAATAGGATTGCAGGTCCAACAGGTCACCTTTCTAATCAGTCAGCTGGGAAAACTATTTCTTACCTTCTAAAATCTGGCCTTAAACAAGCTATGCTTGGACATTTAAGCAAAGAAAGTAATTTTCCTGAACTTGCATATAAAACAGTTATGGAAGAATTAATGTCTACAAATTATAATGAGAATTCTTTATCTTTATCTGTTGCAAAAAGAGATGAACTTAGTAAATTGGTTACTATTTAGTTTAATACAATTTACGTTACGTGATTTTCTACTACATATCACATAAGATTAATTTTTTGCATTAAAATTTTAAGTTTTAATATTAATTGTAATAAGGAATAATAATATGTTAAATATAAATATACTATGTATTGGTAAAATTAAAGAAGATTTTTTTAAAAATGCTATTTCAGAATATTCAAAACGTTTAAGTAAATATTGTAAATTAAATATTATAGAGCTTCCAGATGAAAAATTACCTGAAAAATTAAATCCTTCTTTAATTTCTATAATTAAAGAAAAAGAATGTGATAATATTATTAAACATTTGCCTAAAAATACATATGTTATATCTTTAGATTTAAGTGGTAAAGAGTTTTCTTCAGAAGATTTTTCTAAAAAAATTCAAAATTATAGTTTAGAATCTAGTAGTATTACTTTTATTATTGGTGGAACTTTAGGTCTAACTGATAAGGTTTTGAATCTTTCTTCTGAAAAAATTTGCTTTTCTAAGATGACTTTTCCCCATCAACTTATAAGGGTTTTTCTATTAGAACAGCTTTTTAGAGCTTTTAAAATTATTAATGGGGAGAACTATCATCATTAATTTATGTTGTTTTGTAGAGAAAATATAGATGATAACTTCTTAAATAGAGACTTTTTTGATTTAAATTTTTTAAATATTAATTCAAAAATTAAGAATTATTATACTAATTTATGGGGGAATTTATTTTCTCTACAAATTTAATAACTTTTTTTGGTCATATTTTTTATTCAGTTTTTTGGATTTTTTTCTAATATATTTTTTAATTTTTAAAATATTTTGCTTCTTGCTTTTAAATATTTTATTAATTTTTCTTAAATATTTTGTTGATTTTTTTAAGATTTTTTATTTTTTTTGAAATTTTTGTTGATTTCTTTTAGATATTTTTTTTGAAATTTGTTTGATAGAAAATGTATTACAATTTTTTTTACTATACTAAAAACTATAATACTTATGATTATAAAAAATAATATTTGAACCATTTAAAACTGCATTACATAATATGATAATTGCATTATACCTTTATTATACTTTTTTGTCAAGAAAAACTCATCGACATAAATCGACATACGACTACGCTTGTAATGATTCCAGCTAAGTCTGCAAGTAATGAGGCTATTAATACAAACCTAGTATTTTTTATTCCAACAGAGCTAGAATAAACCGCAATTGTATATAATGTAGTTTCTGTAGATCCCATTATAACAGATGCCATTAGTCCAATAGTACTATCAACACCAAAATTTTTCATAATATCTACTGCAACAGCAATAGAGCTACTTCCTGAAATTGGTCTTATCAAAGCAAGTGGCATTATTTCACTTGGAAAATTGATTAATTCTAAAATTGGTGTTAATAAATTAATAATTAAATCTATTATTCCAGATGCTCTTAATGCTCCAATTGCTAAAAATAATCCTATAAGAGTTGGAAAAATGCTAACTACAATACTTATTCCATCTTTAGCTCCTTCTAAAAAAGTGTCAAATACTTTTTTCTTTTCTATTACACCAAATATAACAATTAATAAAATTATTAATGGCATTGCAATTCCAGATAAAAAACTTATAAATTCCATATTTTAACCCTCTATATAAATATACTCTTTGTATTGGTTTTATTTAATTTTTTTTTATTTCCCAACTTTTATAAAAATTTTTGTTGCAGCTATACCAACTATCGCTGCAACTATAGTTGCAATCCACACTGGCACAATAATTATACTTGGATTTGCTGAACCTAGGGAACTTCTAATTGCAATTACTGTTGTAGGTATAATTTGTATTGATGCCGTATTTAAAACAATTAACGTTGCCATTGAATTTGTTAATACCTTTTTATCTGGATTATCTTTTTGCATTGTTTTCATTGCCTTAAGTCCAAGTGGTGTCGCTGCATTTCCTAGTCCTAATATATTTGCAACTATATTCATTGAAATTTCATTGTATAATTTGTGGTTTTCTTTTATTTCTGGAAATAAAAACTTCATAAATGGTTTTAAAACTTTTGTTAATTTTGTAACAAATGTTGTTTTATTGGCAATTTGCATTATTCCACTCCATAAACAAATCGTACCGAAGAAGAGTCATTGACAATTTTATTACTTCTTCTGTACTAGAAAAAATGGCAGAGTTTAAATTGTCTATATTTCCAGTAAAAATTGCATATGAAAATGATATTATTATAAATATTGGCCATACTATATTTAACATTAAATCACCTAAAAAATTTTATTCTTTTATTTTGAAATTATTCCAGTTTTTATTGACCAAAATAATCATTTATGGTATATTATTTATAGGATTTATTAGACATCATTATAATTTTACTTATAATATATTGCTATAATAAATTCATATAGAAAATCTATTAATATTGATATTTCTATATAAAATAACATTAAGGAGGTACACACATGAAATCTACTGGTATCGTGAGAAGAGTTGACGAATTAGGCAGAGTTGTTATACCTATTGAACTAAGAAATAAGTTCAATATAGCAGAAAAAGACCCTATCGAAATATATGTAGAAGGTTCTTCTATAGTCCTAAAAAAATACGAACCTAATTGTATTTTTTGCGGAAGTACAAAAGATTTAATCGAATATAAAGATAAATTAGTCTGTGCTAAATGCGCTGAAAATTTAAGAAACTCTAAGGAAGACAAAAAATAAAAATGTACCAAAATATAAATAAAGAATACATTTTTTATAATCTATTCTTTATTTATATACATTTTTATTTCTTTAAAAAATATTGGTAAATTTCATTTTTATTTACATTTCTATCTTTTGCAATATTTTTAATAATCTCTTTTTTATCAAGCCCTTGTTTTAAATAAAATTCATAATGTTCTTCTAATGTTTTTGTATTCCAAATATTTATATTTTCTTGATTTTGATTTTTTTCAATTATTATAACTATTTCTCCTCTAATTTGATCTACTTTTTCCAATATTTCTAAAACTGTTCCTCTGATAAACTCTTCATGAATTTTTGTTATTTCTCTTGCAATTATTATTTTTCTTTTTTTTAATATATCTTTTAAGTCCTCTAAAGTATTTTTCAATTTATGTGGAGCTTCATAAATTATAGTAGTCTTATTTGCATTTCTTATTTCATCTAATTTAATTTTCCTTAATTTTTTATTTAATGGTAAAAAACCTAAAAATACAAATTCCTTTGTATCCAATCCAGAACATATTAATGAATTAATCATTGCACAAGCCCCTGGTATAGGTATTATCTCTATATTTTCATTAATAGATTTTCTTATTATCTCTTCACCTGGATCACAAATTCCTGGTGTACCTGCATCTGAAACCAAAGCTATAGTTTCGCCATTTTTTAATTTTTCTATTAATAAATCAGATCTTATCTCTTCATTATGACGATGATAACTTATTAATGGTTTTGATATATTAAAATGATTTAATAACCCTAAAGTATGTCTTGTATCTTCTGCAGCAATTAAATCTACACTTTTTAAGGTTTCTATTGCTCTTAAAGTTATATCTTCTAAATTTCCTATTGGTGTTGCAACAACATATAATTTTCCATATTTGTTATTTTTCAAATTAATCTCTTCCTTTTTTTAATATATTTTTTTATTATTTTTTTTTATTATTTTTTTTTATTATTTTTTTTTATTATTTTTTTTTATTATTTTTTTTTATTATTTTTTTTTATTATTTTTTTTTATTAT
>CALXUX010000067.1 GCA_944391785.1 uncultured Clostridia bacterium | reverse complement strand
AAAAGTTGCCATTTTGCTCCGTCCCCTTTGGCATTTTTTGCCGCCCCTTTTGCCATTTTGCTCCGTCCCTTTTGCCATTTTGCTCCGTCCCTTTTGGCACTCCTTTTGGCATTTTTGGCACTCTATTCTACTAACAACTTTATAATAATTAAACACACTGCTCCTGGCAAACCTAATATTCCAATTATTATGCTTGTAAAAAAATTTAAACCTATATGGAAACCAAAGTTTGCACCTATGGCATTTATTAAAAATATTGTAAGGCCTCCTAAAATAGAATTAAAAATTATTTTTAATACTTTTCTAATTGGCA
The DNA here is from genome assembly GCA_944391785.1 of uncultured Clostridia bacterium. Classification (GTDB taxonomy): domain Bacteria; phylum Bacillota; class Clostridia; order TANB77; family CAG-508; genus CAG-269. Next base: position 14,238 of record CALXUX010000067.1, on the reverse strand, counting down.
CAATAAATATTTTTCCAAATATAAAAATAAAACATATACACGCTAAAAATGTAATAATATTTATATCCATATAATCCCTCCACATCATAGAGTATTAAATTCAAAATATTTAGTTTTTGATTTTTAATCTTAATGTTTTTATTACATTTTTATGTGTTTAAATGGACAAATATTACTAATTATAAGCTTGTATTAGAATTTTATTTTAAATTTTTATCATATATAAGATGCTTTATATAACATATAATATAGAGTTTTAAACTGCATCTTCTTCCCAAAATCTATATTCCATATCTTTTATAAAATCAACATTTATTCCTTTTATTTTTGCTATTTTTATTAAATAGTTTAATTTAGCCTGATTTGCCTTTATTTGATATATATAATAATCTATTAGATCATTATCAGCAAATTCATAGTTTTTATTTGCATTTTTCAATTCTTCTTGTGTTTTAATAATTATTTTTATTAAATCTGTTTCCTTCTGAAATTCGTTCTTTTCTATTAAAATCTGTTCTTTTCTAAATTCTTCTTTCATAACTTTTTTCCTTATATGATATTTAGGTTTTTTGGTTAACTGTGACCAGGTCATAATTAACCATTTTTGGTTAATTATGACCTGGTCACAGTTAACCATTTGGATTTACCTATAAACCTAGATTTAAAAAACTATTAATTTTTAATTTATACATATTATATTCATAATTTAGAAAATTATGTAAAATTTTTCATTTTTTTCTACATTTCTTTTTGCACAAAATAGACCAAATAATAAATAGTAAATTAATTTACTATTTATTATTTGAGTAGGTTTAAATATTTCTCTTAACTTAATAATATTGATCTCCCCATACAAAATCTCTAAAAACACTTGATTTTTTACTACTTTTATAGGATAATATATATGTATAAATAAAATAGAAAGGAATCAATTCCATGAAATTTATAGACAAATTTTTAAAGAAATTAAATGCAAGTAGAAATACTTTTGCTACATATATTTTAACATTAATTTCTGTATATTTAGCTGTAGACAGAATTGTAGAAATGTTATTAATGATCTTTACAGGAGTAAGTTTTTCTTATTGGGGGCCTATACAGTATACCTTAGCATTAGCATGTCCAATATTTGCATTCCTGTTTTCAGGGAAATCTGAATTTTCTACTTCAAAGGCACAAAAAGTTACTTTATTTTATATTTATATAATTGGTTTATCAATTATTGCGATATCTATGTTTATGCAATGGCTTGATCTAGGTATATGGTTATTTTTAACATCTGTACCTGGGTACATTGACTTAGTAACAAACTTTTCAGAATTATTCAGACCTGCTATAACATCACTTTTAATATTTATTCCTATAATTGCAGGTTACAAAGTATTTAGATTTTTATACTTTGATGTTGCAGACAGTAAAGACCAAACACGTTCTATTTGGGATTATTCTGGAATTGATTTATCAAACCAAAAATCAGGTCATGGACCATATACTTATGAAGTATTTTTATGCAAAGATGAGGAAACAGGTAAAACAATTATTATACCAGAAGCTTCAAGATTTCAACCATTATTTGTGTGTGGTGGAACAGGTACTGGTAAAACATCTTTAATTTTTGAACCTTTAATTGCAAGAGACTTAGAGCGTAAATTTTTCTTTAGAGAAGTTTCAAAAGAACTTGGTTTTACTGCTTTAAAAACAGGTATTGCAGTTTTAAATAAACCTTATGATAATGATTACTTAAATAATAATTTCAATTTAAATATGCTTACACCATCTACAGGAAAAGATAGTTTATATAAATCATTTGTTAAAAAAATGATTCTAAGTAATAATCCTGAAATAGTATATAGAGATTGTGGTCTAACAATACTTTCTCCAGATAGAGAAATTTCTGATCATATTATAAATGTTTGTAAAAACTTTAACCTATCATATAATATTGTAGACCCTTCTGATATAAATTCAAAAGGACTAAACCCATTTGTATATGACGACCCTGCTAAAATTGCAATTACAATTTCATCTGCTTTAAAATCTATGTATGTTAGTTCTCACTCAGAATTTGAAGATGCATATAGAGATGATGTAGTTATCCAAGCAGTAGAAAATGTGGCAATACTTTTAAAAGAAATGTATCCTCGTATGAATGAAGGTTCTTTGCCTAACTTAGAAGATATGTTAAAAATGTTTACAAATTTTGAATTAGTAGAAAAAATGTGTGAAATTATGGCACATGATGAAGAATTAAAAGAAAAATATTCTGTTCAAATTTCATATTTTAAAAAACATTTTTATGCAAATGGATCAGCTAAACAATTTACTGAACAATCTATATATGCAGCAGTTACCCAATTAGACAATTTACTTCGTTTACCTGGTGTAAAAACAGTTTTATGTAATAGGCATAATAATATTGATTTTGATAAAATGCTTGCCAATGGAGAAATTACATTTGTTTGCACAAGACGTGGTGATTTAGGAGCTACAAGCCATAAGGCTTTTGGACTATTTTTCTTAATTGCAATGCAAAATGCAGTACTAAGAAGACCTGGAAATGAAAATACAAGAATTCCAAACTTTTTATATATAGACGAATTTCCTGATTTTATTGGAAATGCTACAGAACCAATTTTTACTATGTATAGAAAATATAAAGTTTCTACTGCAATTTCCGCTCAAAACTTGTCTCAACTAGATGTAAAAGATGGAAAAGATAGTTTTAAACAAACTATACTTTCTAATTGTTCTAATAAAATATTTACTGGAAATGCAACAATCGAAGACTTAAATTGGTGGTCAGACGAATTTGGAACTCACCGTGAATGGACATATTCAAATAGTATGGATATGGAAAAAATGGAATATGATAAAAAATATGGGAATGTAAAATGGGAATTTGTAAAATATTTTAAAACTGGTAAATTACAAACCATGAAAAACAAAGAATGTGCATATAAGATTAAAGGTGCAAATGGTAAGCCTCTTGTTGGTAAAGGAAAATTTAATTATCTTGATGCAAAATATAAAGAACCTCAAAAAATTAAGTTATATGATTTTGGTAAATATTCTGATGGTGTTACAACATCAACAGAAGATGATAATGATCACCATAAGAGAGCAAAATTTAATCCTAAAAAATTAGATTTTAAAGATGACAGAAATGAAATTAATCCAGTTCAAACTGATGATACAGATTCTAAATTCTTATTTGATAATGAAGACGCTATAATTGTTAATTTGAAAAAAGGAAATTCTAACTAATTAATTTTGTTTATATATAATCTTTTGATTCTAATTAGACCTTTTTTAGAATAATTTATAAATGAAAATTGTTCTAAAAAAAGCAAAGAAAAAATGGTAATTTTAAAAAATTATTTTTTAAAATTACCATTTTTCTTCGTCTCCTATGTAATTAAAGTTAAGATATTTATTTTGCATAGGATAGCTCAAATAATAAATAGTAAAAAAAGTAGTGAATCTACATATGCAAAGCTTACGCAGGTATTTTTAAAGGACATTTTTCTTGTTATATATGGAAAAATCCGCTTAGAGGTAAAGATAAAAGTCAATTTTTCCTATAAATTAAAAAATATAGGATCCTAAAAATAGAATCCTATATCGAGGTACTATAAGATCTTCCTCAAATTGTCTAGTACCCAATTATAATGTTGTAAGATACAATTACAATAATCGAACTGTTTTTCAAGTTCATTTAACCAAGCAATATTCTGCTCGATAGTAAAATTATTACAATTGTCTGCTTTTGGAATATCTATAATTTCTAAAAGCACTTTGAAATCTTCTGGACTGAAATATTCATCAATTTTTTCAAGTTTAGTTTGTTTTTGCAATTGCAATTGCAGATTTTTTTGTTCTTTTTTTATCTGCTCTTGCAACTCTTTTAGCTCTTTACAGAACTTTTCCACTGCTTGATATTGCCGCTTTAAGATTTCTTTTCTCTCCTCCATTATTAACTCTTCCTTTCAAAGTATTAGTTTTAAATAGTTACTTAATTATTATACCACCAGATTATGTAAAATTCAATATATTTTGTTTGAATTTTATTAATAATTTGTGATCTGTTTACTCTATTTAAATTTTATTCTTCTTCTGGTGCTCCTACTGGACAAACTCCAGCACATGTTCCACAGCTTATGCAAGCTGATTTGTCTATTACAAATTTATCTTCACCTTGTGATATGCATCCTACAGGACATTCTGCAGCACATGCTCCACAAGATATACATTTATCTGTTATTTTGTATGCCATTTTTTTCACCTCCTCTTGCTGTATATATTTCTATCTTTTGATTTTAGATAACAAAAATTAAGTTTTTATACTTTTAGTTTTTATATTTCATCTTCTGTACTTATATCTTCTTGTTCTAATTTTTCTAGTTCTTCTAGTTCTTTTTGATGTTCTAATTCTTCTTCGTCTATTTTCTCTGATACTACATCTTTTATAACTTTTATGTCTTTTGCATCATATCTTTTATAAGAATATCCTTCTTCATTTTTGAATTTTACTTTTACTCTTTCTTTTAGAGTTTCTATTGCATCAATTTCTCCTTCGCCATCTTCTGTTTTTACTATTGCTCCTATATTAGGCAATTTTTGCAATTTTTCTTTATATACATTGTCTTCATATTTTAAACAACACATTAATCTTCCACAATTTCCTGATATTTTTGATGGATTTAATGATATATTTTGTTCTTTTGCCATTTTTATTGATACTGCTTCAAAATTACTTAAAAATGTGCAACAACATAATTCCCTACCACATACTCCATTTCCACCTATTCTTTTTACTATGTCTCTTACTCCTATTTGTCTTAATTCTATTCTTGTTTTATATATTGCAGCTAAGTCTTTTACTAATTCTCTAAAGTCTATTCTTCCATCTGCTGTGAAATAGAATAGTATTTTGCTGTTATCAAATTTACATTCTACATCTGTTAGGTTCATTGGTAGTTTGTGTTCTTTTATTTTTTTTTCACATACTTTAAATGCTTCTTTTTCTATTTTTTTACATTCTTCAAACCTTCTATTGTCATGGTGATTTGCTATCCTTAATACTTTTTTTAATGGTGATAGTATTTTATCATCTTCTATTTGCCTATTTGCAATCATTACCTCTCCATATTCTTCTCCTTGAGCTGTTTCTACTATTACTTTGTCTCCTTTTTTTAGCCTTAAGTTTTTTGGATTAAAAAAATATATTTTTCCTAATTTTTTAAATCTTACTCCTATTATATTTTTCAATATTTTCCCTCTTTCTTTTTTGTATATAATTGATTCTTTTTCTATTTTTTAACCTAATATTTCTTTCATTTTAAAAATCATATTATCTATTGTCATATCATAATTTGCATTACTTTTTAGTCTTCTTTTTGTATCTTCTATTACTTCAACACATTGTGCATATTGATATGTGTTTTCTTTTTGGTTTATTAGTACTGTGTTTATGTATTCTAATAAGTCTTGTATATCGTCTTTTTCTTTGTATAATATTTCTGCCATTTTTGTTAGTTCTATTATATCGCTATTTTTTATGTCTTTTATTAGTTTATATATTTGTCTTAAGTTTTCTTTCTTGTCTTTTAATTTTAGTGCTTTTCCTATACTTCCTTGAAATGAATCTAATATATTTTCTTCTAGTATTTCTATGTTATAATTATTTTTTAAAAAATTTTTTAGTTCACTATTTGGTATTTGCTTAAAATGTAATATGGTACATCTTGATTTTATTGTACTTAATATCATATTTTCATTTTCTGCAATTAAAATTATTGTGACATATTCTGGTGGTTCTTCTAGTACTTTTAATAAGCTATTTTGAGCTTCTTTTGTCATTTTATCACTTTCATCTATTATATATACTTTGTTTTTGGATATAATAGGTTTTTCTGCTACTTTTTTTTGCATTTCTCTTATTTGCTCTATTTTTATGCTATTTCCTTCTGGTGTAATTACGTAAAAATCTGGATTGTTGTTTGTATCAAATTCAATACATGATTTGCAGTTATTACATATTAAATTTTTTTCTTTGTCTGCTTCTGATTTGCTTTTTTCTCTATTTATGCATAATATACTTTTTGCAAATTCTTTTGCAATTATTTTTTTTCCTATACCTTCTATTCCTATGAATAAGTAACTATGTGATGTTTTGTTGTTTTCTAATGATTTTTTTAAATTTTCTTTTATTTCATTATTGCCAATTATGTTATCAAACATCACTTTTCTCCTTTTTTACATTTTTTTGTTTTTTTACTATTCTGTAATTTTAATATTTTTGTTATTCCATAATTTCTTCTTTTTGCTATTCTATATTTTTTTTGTTATTCTATATTTCTGTCTTTTGGTTATTCTATATTTTATTCTTTTTATTATTCTATATTCTTTTCTTTTTATTATTCTATATTCTTTTCTTTTTGTTATTCTATAATGCTTATTTTCTATTAATCCACTTTACCCCATAGATTTAATGGCCATATTCTTATTGCAACTTTACTTTCTATTTTTTCTAGTGGAATACATCCAAATGATCTACAGTCTGTGCTACGATTTCTATTGTCTCCCATCGCAAAAACTGTATTTTCTGGTACTACAAAATCATTAAATTCTTTTTGCCTATCATTGTCTTTTGCATCTGTTACTATTCCATCTTGCAAATAATCTTCTTTTAATTCTTCCCCATTTATATATACTTTACCGTTCTTTATTTCTACATGTTCTCCTGGAAGTGCTATTACTCTTTTAATATAGCTTTCTTTTCCCCATTCTAGTACATAATATGTGAATTTACTAAAAATATTTGTTGGCTCATTTTCATATTTTGCAACTGGATTTGATTGGTCTATTTCACTTGATGTGTATGATTTTTTTGATGGTGCTTCAAATGTTATTATATCTCCTCTTTCTGGCATTTTTCCTATTGTTCTATCCCATCTATTAAGCCATAATCTTTGTCCTTCTATAAGTGTTGGTTTCATTGATTCTTGTTTTACTATTGTTGGTGTTCCAATAAAATATCGGAATAATAATGCCAAAACTATTGCAATAATTATGCAATATACCCATTCTAATGCTTCTTTTACTTTTGGATTTATCTTCAATTTTATCTCTCCTTTGTGATTTTCCTTTTGGATTATACTTTCATATTATACATTATTTTTCTTAACATATCAATTAATTTTTTAAAAAATGGGGAAACTTTTTATTTTTAAATTTTTTTGCTTTTATGATTTGGTTGGAATTCTTATTACAACTTCTGTTCCTTCTCCAACAATACTTTTTATATCAATACTTCCTCCGTTTTTATCAAGTATTTCTTTTGCGATTGAAAGCCCCAAACCTGTACCTCCCATTTCTCTGGTTCTTGCTTTATCTACTCTATAAAATCTATCAAATATTCTAGTTAAATCTTCTTCTGGAATTCCTATTCCATTATCATAAATTTTGATATATGCATCATTATATACAAATCCAACATATATTTTTATTTCACCATTGTCTTTTGTGTATTTTATGCTGTTTGTTAGTATATTTAATATAACTCTTTCTATATCATCTTTATCAGCATATACTAGTGGTACATCTGCTGTTACAAAGCTTTTCACATCATGGTTTTTTCTTTTTATTTCTATTGCAAGCTTTTCTTGGCATTTTTTTACTAGTTCTCCTAAATCAAATAAAGTTTTGTTTGTTTTCTTTTTATTACTATCATATCTAGATAGTGTTAAAAGGTCTGTTACAAGTCTTGCCATTCTTCTTGATTCTGATGCTATTACATTTAAAAATTTAATTCGTGTTTCTTCGTCATAATCTCCTTCTAGTAAGGTATCTGCATATCCCATTATTGATGTTATTGGAGTTTTTAATTCGTGTGATACATCTGCTACAAATTCTTTTTGCATATTATCTAGTTTTACATGTTCTGTTATATCTTGTATTACTGCAATTACTCCATCTGGTCTTTCTAATTCGTCCTTAAATGGTGCAAAATATACATTTACGAACTTGTCCTCTACTTCTATTCTTTGCTCTGTTGATGTCCAATTATCAAGATATATAATTTTTTCCATATTTATATCTAGGTTGAATTTTTTAAATATATCTTCAAAATTTTCGTCTTCTGGTCTTATACTTAATAGTTTTTTTGCTGCTGGATTTATTAGTATAATTTCTCCTTGCATATTAAATGCTATTATTCCGTCTGTCATGTGCAGTAGTATTGTTTCTATTTGATTTTTTTGTGTTGATACTTCGCTTAATTTTTGCTTTAATTCTGCAGTCATTACATCAAATACATTGTCTAATTCTTCTACTTCTCCATTTTTTGTGGTTTTATTTTTTCCCTTCTTTTTACTTATTACTTCTTCTTTAGTTGCCTTTTCTGCACTTTTTATTAGTTTATTTAATGGGTATATTACAAATTTTGATAAATATTTTGCAATTATAATTGCAACAAGTGCAAATATTACTGATACAATTCCTATTGTCCATTTTGTGTTTTTTTCTATTGATTGTAGCATATTGGAAATTTCGTTTATATCTGATATATTATTTAATTTTAAATTAATCATTTCTATTGATTTAAGAAATGATATTCCAAGTAGACCAATTATAATTATTCCTATTATAAATATTATCAAAATAATTTTTGATTGTGTATTTTTAAACATTTTTTTCTCCTTGTTTTATGTTTTTTTACTCTAAAATCACTTTACTAATTCTATAATTTCTTTATATATCTTACTTTCTACATCTTTTGTTGATACTTTTTCTGCATTTTTTCCCATTTCTATTTGCTTATTTTTATTTAAAACAATTTCTTTTATTGTATCATTTAATATGCTGGCATTTAATTCGTCATTTTTTATTATCTTAGCTGCTTTTTTATTTTCTAATACTTTTGCATTATACATTTGGTGATTTCCACTTACATTTGGCAATGGTATTAGAATTGATGGCTTTCCTAAGTTTGATATTTCTGTTATTGTCATTGCTCCACTTCTTGATACAATTAAATCTGCTACATTCATTATTTCTTCCATATTATATATGTATGGAACTATTTTTGCATTTTGCAAGAATGATATATTAATATTCATATCTTCTAATTTTTCTTTTATTACATCATATTGTTTTGAACCTGTAGCCCAGATTATTTGGTATTCTTTGTTTAATTTATTTTGTATTATTCCAAGTATTGCTTCATTTATTTTTTGTGATCCTTGGCTTCCTCCAAATATTAGTATAATTGGTTTTGTAAGTGTTAATCCTATTTTTTCTACTATTTCTTGTTTTTTGTTTATTTTATATGTTTGCTTTTTTATTTTTACAGGCGTTCCTGTATATACAATTTTTTTAGCATTTTTTATTCTTGGAATTGCATCTTCAAATGATACTAAAATTGTGTCTGTCTTTTTTGCTAACATTTTTACTGCTTTTCCTGGAAAGCTGTTACTTTCATGTAATAAAGTTGGAATTTTTAATGAATGTGCTGCTGTAATTACTGCTCCACATATATATCCCCCTGTTCCAATTACTATGTCTGGTTTAAATTCTTTTATTATTTTTTTTGCTTCTCCTATTCCTTCTATTGTTTTTATCATATGTTTTATATTTTCAATTGATATTTTAAAACTTAAGCCATATGCGTCTATTGTTTTTAATTTATATCCTGTTCTTGGAACTAAATCGTTTTCTAAGCCCCTTGTTGTTCCTATAAATATTATTTCTGATGTTTTGTCTTCTTGTTTTATTTTATTTGCAATCGCAATTCCTGGGTTTATATGCCCTGCAGTCCCTGCTGCTGCTATTATTACTTTCATTTTACATTCTTCCTTTCTGTATATTTTTTTACATTTTTTAGTAATTATATTTCATTTTTTAAGACTACTTAAAATGTTTATCTCCTTTTTAAGCAGCCTTGTTTTTGTAGTTTTTCTTTGGAATTTTTTGTATTTGATTTTTTTATTTTTTAATATATTTTCCTTTTACTTTTTATTTATTTCTTATTTTAGTATTTTTAATCAATTTTGCTATTATTTATTTTTTGCACTTGCTCTTGAAATATTTAATAACACTCCCATCTCACAGAGTAATATAAATAGTGCTGTTCCACCGGTAACTAAAAAATGGTAGTGGCATTCCTGTTGCTGGCATCGATGAGGTTACAACTGCTACATTTATAATTACTTGTATTGCAATCAATGACGTTATTCCTACTGCTACTAAGCTTCCAAACATATCTGGTGCTTTCATTGCAATTATAATTCCTCGCCAAATGAGTACTCCAAATAATACTAGTATCAATACTGAACCAATAAAACCTAGTTCTTCTCCTACTATTGAGAATATAAAGTCATTTTGTGGTTCTGGTATATATAAATATTTTTGTTTACTATCTCCAAGTCCTACTCCAAATAAGCCTCCTGAACCTATTGCATATAAACTTTGTATAACTTGCCACCCTGTGTCTGATGCATCTTTCCAAGGATCTAAAAATGTTACAACTCTTTGCAATCTATATGGTTGAAGTAATGCCACTATTATAATTAGTGGTATTAATATTGTTCCTATTGCTAAAAAATGCTTAAATTTGCATCCTGCAACAAACATCATGATGCAAACTATTCCCAATATTACTATTGATGCACTGAAATGTGGTTCTAATAATAATAATACAATTAGTGGTATTACCATTGAAATATGCTTTAATAATCCTTTTCCAAATTTAGGCAACTCATCTCTATTTTTTGTAAGCATTCCTGCATAAAATACTATAATTAAAAATTTAACAATCTCTGATGGTTGAATTGTTAAACTTTCAGTAATAGATATCCATCTTTGCGCACCATTTGCTTCTGTTCCAATAATTTTTACTACTGCAAGTAATACTAAAGATATCCACCAAGCATGCTTATAAAATTTCTGATAAAACCTATAGTCTATCTTGGATATTGCAAGCATTGCAATCAACCCTAATATTCCAAAAATTAATTGTCTTTTAAAGTAATGATAGCTATCTCCATAGTCTGCAAGAGCTGATGGTGAACTTGCAGATAAAACCATAATTAGGCCTATTCCTAGTAATAATATTATTGTTATTAATAATGTAAAATCTATTGGATTATTTACAAAACTTGAAAATTTTTCTTTTTTCTTTTTTGGTGCAGTTTTTTGAATTGGTTTTGTCATAGTTTTAGTCATATATGCTAACCTCCTATTTTATGTCTTTTGTGCTTTAGCTTTTTTATTGTATAGGAAAAATCGATTTTTGCTTTTTCACTGTTTAGATCTTCCATATAAACAAACATTAAGGATAATTCTTAAAATTTCTTTCTTAAAGCTTGCAAATCGTAACTTTGCTACCTTATATTACTTTTAATCCAATAATACATAAAATCAATGTTACTATACTAAATATAATTACTACTTTGTTTTCTTTCCAACCAGAAAGCTCAAAGTGATGGTGTATTGGTGCCATTTTAAATATTCTTTTTCCTGTTTTTTTATAATATGCAACTTGCAAAATTACTGATAGTGTTTCAATTACTGGTACTAGTGCTATTATTAGAAGTAATAATGGCATTTTTAAATATAATGCTAATCCTGATATTACTCCACCTAATAGTAAAGATCCTGTATCTCCCATAAAGACTTTTGCAGGATGTAGATTAAACATTAAAAATCCTAATGTTGCACCTATTACTATACTTCCAAATATTGATACTTCTCTTACTCCCATTGTGATTGCAATTATTGTTAGTGTTGTTATAATTATTGATGATACACTAGATGATAATCCATCTATTCCATCTGTTAGATTTATTGCATTTGTAGTTCCTAAAATTACTAAAATTGCCGCTGGTATATATATAATTAATGGTATTTCTATTGTTTCTTTTAGTATTGGTATATATGTTTCTGTTCCAATTTTTAGTCCTTGCACTAGAAATAATACATATGCTACTGATATTATTAGTAATCCTAACATTTTATAACTTGGTTTTAAACCTTCTGTGTTTTTTAATACTAATTTTTTATAGTCATCTATAAATCCTATTGCACCAAATCCTATTGTTATTAACATTAATGGGATTATTCTTTTGGATGTTTCACTATTTCCAGTTAAATTCATATATGTGTATGTTCCAACTGCTGATATAATCATTGCAAGTATTATTATTATTCCTCCCATTGTTGGCGTTCCTTGTTTTTTTAAGTGAGAGGCTGGTCCATCATCCCTTTCTATTTGACCTACTTTTAGTTTTTTTAATATTGGTATTATTATTGTTCCTAATATAATTGATATTATAAAAGTTATTAGTAGTATTTGTATCTCAAAATCCAAAATTCTCAAACCTTTCTTAATGTATTTATTTATTAAGGTATTTTATCTGTTTTGTTTTTTATTATTTTATCTTTATAAATTTATGTTTTATTTGCTTTTTTGTTCTTAAATATTTATGCTTTATCTTCTTTTATATCTTTTTCCTTATTTTTTTCTTTGTGTTTTTCCTCTTTTAGTTTTTCTTTTTCTTCTAGCTCTTCTATTATGTCGTTAATTATTTTTCTTTCATCATATGGTATTTTTTTACCTGCTATTTCTTGGTACATTTCATGCCCTTTTCCTGCAAGCAATATCATGTCTTTTTCTTTTGCCATAATAATTGCTTTTTTTATTGCTAAGGTTCTGTCTACAATTACTTCATATTTTCCTTTTGTTTTATTTATTCCTTGTTTTATATCTTCTATTATTTTTTTAGGATCTTCACTTCTTGGATTGTCTGATGTTATTATTGTATAGTCTGCAATTCTTCCTGAAACTTCTCCCATCATTGGACGTTTTGCTTTGTCTCTGTCTCCTCCACAACCAAATACACATATTACTCTTCCTCTTGTATATGTTTTTATTGCTTGTAATATATTTTCTAAGCTTTCTGGTGTGTGTGCATAATCTATCATTATTGTTTGTTCTCTTTTATTGTTTACAAGTTCAGATCTTCCTGGTACTCTTACTTCCCATAATGCTTTTCTTATTGTATCTGAATCAATTCCAAATTTTTGTGCAACACATATTGCGGCAAGTGAATTATATACACTAAACCTTCCTGGAATACCTGCTTTTACTCTTTCATTTCTATCTGTTATTTTTACTTTAAAATCAACATATGCATTTGTTACTGTTATGTCTTTTGCAAGTAATTTTGCATAATTATCTATTCCATATGTCATTATATCATTTTCTGGAAAAAGTCTTGGTATTTTTGCTCCATATAAGTCATCAGTATTTACTATTCCTGTTTTACACATTTTAAATAACTCTAGTTTTGTTTCAAAATATTCTTGCATATTTTGATGTTCATTTGCACTTATATGGTCTTCTGATAAATTAGTAAATATAACAATATCAAAATCTGTACCATCTACTCTATGTAATTTTAAACTTTGTGAAGAAACCTCCATAACCACAACTTCAACTTTTTCATCTTCCATTTGCTTGAAAATTTTTTGAAGTTCAATACTTTCAGGAGTGGTTCTATTATTTTCCATTATTTTTTTATCATTTATATATGTTGCAATTGTTCCAATTAGCCCAACTTTCTTTCCTGCCTCTTGCAATATTTGTTTTATCATAAATGTTGTAGTTGTTTTTCCCTTTGTTCCTGTTACACCTATTAATTTAAACTTTGCAGAAGGATTTCCATAAAAATTTGAAGACATTTTGGCTAAAGCTTCTCTTGTATTTTTTACCATAACAATAGTTAAATTTTCATTTACATTTATAGCCTTAAGGTCACACCCCTCTTCTACTACTATTACTATTGCCCCATTTTGTATTGCTTCATTTATATAATTATGTCCATCTTCTTTATATCCTTTAATTGCAACAAATGCAAAATCTTTTTTTACGTTTTTAGAATTGTTTTCTATTGCTACTATATCTACATCTAGATTTCCTTTAGCTTTAATCCCATCAATTCCTACTAGCATTTTTTTCAATTCCATTTAGAATCATTCCCTTCATTTTTACTTATTATATATTTATATATTAAAAGAAAATTTATTCCTTTAATTTTTAATATTATATAACTATTTGCGTCTTTTGTATAGATTTTTTCGAAAATTTTATGAAAATGGTTAACTGTGACCTGGTCACAGTTAACCATTCTTATTTTATCTCACAAAATGTGCCAAAAGGGACGGAGCAAAATGTGCCAA
>CALXUX010000066.1 GCA_944391785.1 uncultured Clostridia bacterium | reverse complement strand
GAATGTTTTAATAAACCATTTACCCTGTCAAAAGTAGAATGGTTTATTTTTTATTTATGTAGTTGCTTATCTACCCAGTTCTTATACAGAACTGACATCAAGGCAACATTTAATGTTAAAGAAAACAAACATCTTTCAGTATAAAAATAGCTACATAATTTTCAATTCTTTCTTATATATCTTTTCAAATCAAAATCATTTCTCAAGCATTTTTTACCTTTAATTTTTATTTTCAAATAAATAATTTAACCACTGTCTACTTTGGAATCTACCTTCTGGTATATCATGAAGGCAAATTGCTATTGCTAAACCTAACCCCAACTTAATTGATGCTTTAAATCCCGCTCCTATTGCTAAACCTTCTGGGAAATTGTGTATTGCTAATCCTATAGATACTATAATTCCTGTTTTTAATAATTTTTCTTTTTCGAATGTTTTATTTTCTTTTATTGAAAACTTTTTTTGAACCATATAATCACAAAATACCATCATTATAATTCCTAAAAGTATTCCTACAAGCATTATTCCTAAACTACCTATTTCTAAGCCTTCTGGTATTAAATCAAAACAAATTATTGCCATCATTAATCCTGAGGCAAATGATAGTGTAAATCCTAAAAATTTGCTTGAGTGCTTTTTTATGACTATTCCTAGAATTCCTCCTATAGTAGTTCCAAAAGTTCCAAAAAATAAACCTATCATGGTTGTTTTTATAATTTCCTGCATAAAAAAACTCCTTAAAATTTTTATTTTAACTTATTTTAGTTTATTTTAAAGAGTTTTATTTTATTACCTATTTTTTATTTTATATTTTTTGTGTTTAACAATCTTAGAGCATTTATAATTGCAAGAATTGAAACTCCAACATCTGCAAATACTGCTTCCCACATTGTTGATAGTCCTAGTGCTGCTAAAATTAATACTAGAATTTTGATAAATATTGCAAATATAATATTTTCTTTTACTATTCTCATTGTTTTTTTAGATAATTTAATGGTTTTTACTATTTTTGATGGTTCATCTGTCATTATTACTATGTCTGAGGCTTCTATACTACTGTCTGATCCTAAGCCTCCCATTGCTATGCCTATGTCTGCTAGAGTTAGTGCTGGGCTGTCATTTATTCCGTCTCCTACAAATATGAGTTTTCCTTTTTGGGTTTTTGTTTTTAATAGTTCTTCTACTTTTTTTACTTTGTCTGCTGGTAATAGTTCTGTATATACTTTATCTATTCCTATTTCTTTTGCTACACTTTCTCCTACTTTTTTTCTGTCTCCTGTTAACATTATTGTTTGCTTAATATTGTTTTTCTTTAATTCTTCTATTGCAATTTTTGAGTCTTTTTTTATTGTGTCTGCGATTAAAATATATCCTGCGTATTTTCCTTCTATTGCAATATATAATATTGTTCCTATATCTTGACATTTTTCGAATTTTATATTTTTTTCTTGCATTAGCTTTTCGTTTCCTACTAATACATTGTTTTCGTTAATTTTTGCTGTGATTCCTAGTCCTGATAGTTCTTGATAATTGATTATTTGTTTTTCATCTATTTCTTTACCATATGCTTTTTTTATGGATTTTGAAATTGGATGATTTGAATAGTTTTCTGCATATGCTGCAATTTTTAGTAGTTCTTCTTCTGGTATATCTACTGGTTTTACTTTTTGTACTTCAAATACTCCTTTTGTTAGTGTTCCTGTTTTGTCAAATACTGCTATTTCTGCATGTGATAATGCTTCTAAATAATTGCTTCCTTTTACTAATACTCCTATTTTTGATGCTCCTCCAATTCCTCCAAAGAAACTTAGTGGAATTGATATTACTAGTGCACAAGGACATGATACTACTAAAAATGATAGTGCTCTATAAATCCAGTCTGAAAATTCTTGGTTTTCTATTAAAAGTGGTGGAATTATTGCAATTATTACTGCTATTATTACAACTGCTGGTGTATAGTATTTTGCAAATTTTGTTATAAAATTTTCTGATTTGGATTTTTTGCTGCTTGCATTTTCTACTAAATCTAATATTTTGCTTACAGTTGATTCTCCATATTCTTTTTTTACTTGTATTTTTATTACTCCATTTATGTTGATTGAGCCACTTAATACTTCGTCTCCTTCTTTTACTTCCCTAGGTATAGGTTCGCCTGTTAGTGCTTTTGTGTCTAAACTTGTTTTTCCTTCTGTAATTTTTCCATCTAGTGGGATTTTTTCTCCTGGTTTTACTATTATTGTTTCTCCAATTTTTACTTCTTCTGGATTTACTTTTTCTATTTTTTCGTTTCTATATACATTTGCAAAATCTGGCCTTATGTCCATTAGATTTGCAATTGATTTTCTGGATTTGTCTACTGCATAACTTTGGAATAGTTCTCCTATTTGGTAAAATAACATTACTGCTACTGCTTCTGGATATTCTCCTATTAAAAATGCTCCTATTGTGGCTACTGTCATTAGAAAGTTTTCGTCAAATATTTTGCCTCTTATGATGTTTCTTATTGCTTTTTTTACTATTTCATATCCTACTATTATATAGCTTATTATGAATATTGTGTTGTTTATTAGTTGATTTTCAAATTTGATTGCTATTGCAATGATGTATATTATTAATGCTATTATTATTTTAATTAATCTCTTTTTCATAGTATATTGCCTCCCCCTATATTTTTTGTTTTTTATGAGTTTATTCAAATATACTTAAATTTTAGATTTTATTTATTGTTACATCTGGTTCTTCTTTTTTTATTATTTTTTTTAACTTTTTAATTATTTCTTGTTCTTTTATTTGGTCTTCTCTATATTCTATCTCCATTTTTTCTGTTAGAAAATTTATTGTTACTGATTGTATTTCTTCTATTTTTTGTATTGCTCTTTCTAGCTCTGCTGCACAATTTGCACAGTCTAACCCTTCTATTTTAAATTTCATTTTCATCATTATTAACCTTTCCTTTCTTTGCTTTGCTTACTTTCCATATGCAAAAGCATATATTTTTTAACTTTTTGCATTTTTATAGTTGTATTATTTCTAAGTTATTTTTATCTTTTTTTTTAACTTTTTTAATTTTTATTTTTTGTTTTCTTCATTTTTATGTTCTATGTGTTCTATTGCAATTTCAAATACTTGTTTTATGTGTTCGTCGTCTAGTGTGTAATAGACTTCTTTTCCTTCTCTTCTACTTTTTACAATGCCACTTTTTCTCAATGTTGCTAATTGGTGGGATATAGATGATTTTGTCATATTTAATACATTTGCAATATCACATACACACATTTCATTTTGGTCTAGTACAAATAGTATTTTGGTTCTTGTTGGGTCTCCTATTATTTTAAAAAATTCTGCTAGTTGTGTAAATAATTCTTGTTTTGGCATGTTTTTTAGTGTTTGCTTTACTATATCTTCATGGATTATATTGCAATCACATGTAAATTCGTTTATTGACATTTTGAGGTTCTCCTTTCTTTGTATTGGGTATTTTTTATTAATTTTTTGGTTTTAGTTGAGTATTTATTCAACTGTTTGCTAGCTTTTTACCTTTATATTATGCATTTTAATTAGTTTTTGAAAATTTTTGATAGTTGAATATGTATTCAACTATCTTTTAATATATTATAGTAATATTTTTAATAATTTGTCAATAGTTTTTTGAAGATTCCTTTTAACTTTTTTTAACTTTTTGTTACTATTTACAGCCGTAATTTTTAAATGTAGAGTAGCCCTCTAAGGTTTTATTAATATAAAATTTATTTCAAAAAAAATTCCCTTTGCTTTTTTACTTGCAAAGAGAATTTTTTATTCTTATTCTTCCTCACCTTTTAATTTTTCTGCTCTATCTGCTGCGATTAAGTTATCTATCATTTCATCTAAATCTCCATTTAAAAAGTTTTCCATTTGATAAATACTCATTCCTATTCTATGGTCTGTTATTCTTCCTTGTGGATAGTTATATGTTCTGATTTTTTCGCTTCTGTCTCCTGATCCTACTTGTGTTTTTCTACTATTTGCAATTTCATTATCTTGTTTTTGTTTTTCTATTTCGTATAGTTTTGTTCTAAGCATTCTCATTGCATTGTCTCTGTTTTGGAATTGTGATCTTTCTGTTTGACATTCTACAACTATTCCTGTTGGTTCGTGTATAAGTCTTACGGCTGAAGAGGTTTTGTTTATGTGTTGACCTCCTGCTCCTGATGAACGGAATACTTCCATTTTTATGTCTGATGGGTTTATTTCTATTTCTACATCTTCTACTACTGGAAGTACTGCAACCGTAGCAGTTGAGGTGTGTATTCTTCCACTACTTTCTGTGTCTGGTACTCTTTGAACTCTGTGTACTCCACTTTCGAATTTTAGCCTGCTGTATACTCCTTTTCCTGTAACCATAAAAGATATTTCTTTGTAACCTCCAAGACCTGTTTCGTTTTCATTTAGTACTTCTACTTTCCAGTGTTTTCTTTCTGCATACATTGTATACATTCTAAATAATGTTCCTGCAAATAGTGCGGCTTCTTCGCCTCCAGCTCCTGCTCTTATTTCACATATTATGTTTTTATCGTCGTCTGGATCTTTTGGAATTAATAGTATTTTTAGTTCTTCTTCTATTTTAGGTAATTTTTCTTTAGCTTCGTAATAGTCTGCTTCCGCAAGTTCTTTTAGCTCTTTGTCTTCCATCATTTCTTTTGCATCTTCCATTTCTTGCTTTGTTTTTTTATATTCTCTATATTTTTCTACTATTTCTTCTAGAGATGCATGTTCTTTCATTGCTTTTTGCCATTCTGCTTGGTTTGATATTACTTCTGGGTTGCTTATCATTTCTGTTAATTCTTCATATCTTTTCTCTACTGCGTCTAATTTGTCAAACATATATATTCTCCTTTTTATTTTTTTATATTTTTTATGATAACACAATTTTGTTTTAATTTTAATATTTTTATAAAATTTGCTAATTTATAAAGTGCTTTATTTTATGTATTTTTAGCATAGTTTAAGTTTAGTTTGTAGTTTTTAGAATTTAGTATATATAAATAATATTTGTAAATTTTAACTTTTATATATTTTTGAAATAATGTAATAAAAATTTGGTCAATTAAAAAGTTAAATGCAATTTTTTTATAAAGTGTAATAAATATTTTATAAAATATTATAATTTAGTATTGTGTATTCTAAAAAATAGTGATAAAATAATTTCACAAGTGTTAAATGCATTTGCATTTATACATAAAAACACTATATATTAATGAAAGGTTGGTACAAATATGGAAAATGAAAATAAGAAACAAAAGAAAGCTAATGTAAACAAAAAGAATTCAAGTAAATCTAATTCTAGAAGAACACTTTTAATAGTGTTAATTATAATTATTTTAATAGTTGTAGTTGCTCTATTAGTAAGAAATGCACAAAAAAATAATGATTCTTCAGAAAATACTGCTGGAAA
Source organism: uncultured Clostridia bacterium (assembly GCA_944391785.1). GTDB lineage: Bacteria > Bacillota > Clostridia > TANB77 > CAG-508 > CAG-269. The sequence goes on along the minus strand of CALXUX010000066.1, from coordinate 1,931 downwards.
TGAATCAAAAGAAAGCTATGTAGAAGAAATTGAAGATGGAGTAAAAATAAATAAAAGTACTAAATTAAATGAAGCAAAAGAAATAAATGGATTATTAATAACAAATATTCAATTAACAACTATTGATGGTATGACAACATTACTTGCAGATGTAACAAACAATTCAGGTGCACCAACACAATTACAAACAATAAAAATAACATTATTAGCACAAGATGGATCAGAACTTACAACTGTAACTGGAATAGTAAAAGATTTAGCTGTTGGAGAAACAACAGAATTAAATATTTCAGTAACTTCAGATTTTGTAAATGCTTATGATTTTAGAGTATCTTTATAAAATTTGAGTAGCTTTTGAAATTTTAATTTAAAAAACAAATTAATTTTTGAATAAAAATATTTGCTTTATAAATAATTTAGTTTATATATAATTTATATATGATATAATTTAATTATATACAAAAATCATTCTTAAAATTTTTTAAGAATGATTTTTTGTACTTTATTATTAATACATTTTATAATATTACTAATTAATCATCTAAATTAATAAAATTATATTCTATATTTATTTTATCTAATATCTCTTTTTCTCTATTAGTACAAGTTAATAATATTATTTGATGATTTTTAAAATTATTACATAAAAATTTTAATACATTTTCTAATCTTTCTGTATCATAATAAGCAAATGATTCGTCTAATATGATTGGCATTTTTTCTTGTGATAAATCTTCTACCATTGAAAGTCTTAATGATAGATAAAGTTGATCTATTGTTCCGATACTCATTTTGCTTGCTTCTTCATAACTTCCATTGTCTAGTTCTATTATTAGACCTATTTGATCACTAAATCTAACATTTGTGTATTTTCCATTTGTTATTTGATTAATATTTTCAGATAAATTCCTTGTAAATTTAGGGGTTATTGTGTTTTTCATTTCTTCATATGCTTCTTGCATTGTTTCTTTTGCTAAATTCATGCTTAGATTTAAATTTTTTAAGGTTGACATTTTTTCATTATCGTTAACTAATTCTTCTTCTATTTTTGATAAATTATCAAGTTTTGGTTCTATATTTTCTTTGTCTAAATCGAGTGTATGTAATTCTATTTTTTTGTCATTTAATTTATTTTGTATTTTTTCTTTTTCTAAATTTATATTTTCTAAATTTAAAAATAAATTAATTTGATTTTCTGAAATTTTATTTAAATAATTATTTTTTATTTTTTCTTTTTCTATTTTTATTTTTTCATTATATTTATTTTTTAAATTATTTATTTCGCCTTCTAAATTATTATTATTTTTTTCTAATAAATTAATTTGATTTTCTACATTTATTTTTTCTATATTTATTTTTTCAATTTCTGTTTTATTATTTTTTTCTTGAATTTTTATTTTATTTTTTTGGCTTTTTAAATAAAAATACCAAAAAATTAAAAACGTTGGTACTGTAAGAAGAAAAATATATTTAAAAATATTATTTTTTATTAAAATAAATTGTATTATATTTATTATTATTAATATTAAAAATATTATTATTAATTTTTTATTTATTTTATTTTTATTTTTTTCTAATTTATTTTTTTCTTCATTTTTTTGTATTTTTATTTTTTTATTTTTATTTTTTATTTTTTCTTTTTCTATTTTTATTTTTTTATTATATTTATTTTTTAAATTTTTTATTTTGTTTTTTAATTTATTATTATTTTTTTTTAATTTTTTTTTTTTTTCATTTTTTTGTATTTTTATTTTTTTATTTTTTTTTTGTATTTTTTCTAATTCTTCTTTTACTTTTTTTATTTTTTCTAAATTTTCATTTTTTAATTTTTCTTTTATTTTTTTTTTTTCTTTTTTTTTTTTTTTTTTTTTTTTTTTTTTTTTTTTTTTTTTTTTTTTTTTTTTTTTTTTTTTTTTTTTTTTTTTTTTTTT
>CALXUX010000065.1 GCA_944391785.1 uncultured Clostridia bacterium | reverse complement strand
AATTTTCTATATTCATCTTTTAAAAAATGACTCATTAAATTCACCTTTCTATACTCTTTCCATATATTCACAAGTTCTTGTGTCTATTCTTAGTACATCTCCTATGTTTACAAATAATGGAACTTGTAATTCTAAACCAGTTTCTAGTTTTGCAGGTTTTCCTGATGTTGTTGTTGTGTTTCCACTAAATCCTGGCTCTGTATATGTAACTTCTAATTCAACAAATGTTGGTGGCTCTACTGCAAATACTTTTCCTTTGTATGAAAGTATTGTAACTTCCATATTTTCTTTTAAGTATTTTAAACAGTCTCCTAATTGTTCTTCATTTAATGGTAATTGGTCATATGTTTCATTGTCCATAAAATAATATAACCCTCCATCATTGTATAAATATTGCATTGTTTTCTTTTCTATTTCTGCTCCTGGGAATTTGTCTGATGGGTTGAATGTTTTTTCTATAGTTGCTCCTGTTATTACATTTTTTAATTTTGTTCTTACAAACGCTGATCCTTTTCCTGGTTTTACGTGTTGAAATTCAACTACTCTATATACATTTCCCTCCATTTCAAATGTTGTTCCATTTCTAAAATCTCCTGCTGAGTAAACTCCTGCCATTTTTTATTCTCCTTTCATTTTTTCGTATTTAACTTTATCTATTTTACTACATTTTTGCCCGAAAATCAAGTGTTTATATTATAGTTTCCCCGTTTTTTGTGTCATTTTATTATTTGTAGTTTTAAAATTGTAGAGAAGCCCTTAAGGTGTTATTTATATAAAATTTATGCAATGACGAATGCTACCCTCGTGATTGTAGCCCTTCTTAATATAAAATAAATGAGGAAGCGCGAAGGATGTAGCGAGAGGCTCGTTTGTTTTATGTTTAGAAGGGCTACAATCACGTATTGAGCCGAGGAATTGAATAAATTTTATATAAATAACACCTTAAGGGCGGTTTATTTTAGGCAATGAATGTAACTTTGGCTCAAAAAAATGGGGAAACTTCTTTATATTACAATATAATTTTTCTCAGAATTTGTTAAACTTATACATCCAAATTTTGTAATTTGTACTGTATCTTCTATTCTTACTCCAAATTTTCCTGGCAAATATATTCCTGGTTCGTTTGTTACTACCATGTTTTCCTTTAATGATGTATCACTTCTATAACTTATATAAGGCAATTCATGTATTTCTAAGCCAACACCATGCCCTAAGCTATGAACTAAACAGTAGTCATGTAATTTAAAATCATTTTCTACCATTTTTGTAAGTAATCTTGTGCTTACTCCATCTTTGAAATCTTGCATTGTTTGAACTTGATTTTTTAGTACTAAATCATATACTGGTTTTACTTCTTCTGGAATCTCTCCTACAAAGAATGTTCTAGTCATATCTGAACAATATCCATTTACAGTGCAACCCATATCTATTGTGATTATGTCTTTGCTTTGAATCTTTCTGTTGCCCGGAATTGCATGTGGCATTGATGTGTTTTCTCCAGATGCAACTATTGTGTCAAATGCAAGCCCATTTGCATTAATTTCAAAATAGTCATTTATTTCTTTGGCTATTTGCTTTTCTGTCATTCCTGGTTTAATGTATTGCAAAATATGTTTAAAACATTCGTCTGTTATGTTGCAAGCTTTTATTATGTTTTTTAATTCGTCTTCATCTTTTATCATTCTTTGTTTTTCTATTATATATTCTGTTTCTACTAGATTATTAATTTTATATTTTCTAATAAATTCTTTGTATTCTGCATATGTTACATAATGCTCTTCAAAACCTACATTTTCACAAAATAGGAAGAAATTTTCATAGTCATCTTTTGATACATCATTTATGTCATATACTATAATTTCATCAAATAATGTTAATGTACTATGAACATATTCTATATATCTTGCATCTGTTATATATATATTCTCTTTTCTAGTTAATAATAACACACCTTCTGCATTTATATTAGTTAAGTATCTTATATTTACAGGGTTTGATATTATTATTCCTTGCAAATCTAATCCATTCATTTTGTTTCTTAACCATTGCAATTTTGGATTCATAAAACTCCCACCTTTATATTTCTATTTTTTTAGCTGTATAATCCTAATGTAAAAATCTCAAGTAATATATTTTTTATTGCTTCAAAAGGTACATAAATACTTATAAATGCTCCTATTACTATAAATGGCCCAAATGGTATGTATTCATTTGATTTTTTGATTTTAGAAAGTAGCAAAATAACACTTAAAATAGCTCCTATTAAAAATGATAGTAATGTTATTATTATTATATTAGATAAACCAAAATATAAGCCAAGTGCTCCCATTAATTTAACATCGCCAAATCCCATTGCTTCTTTTCCATAAAATATTCCTCCAAGGAATGTTATTAAGAAAAATATTCCTGCTCCTGCAAGCATTCCTAAAAACATATTTATTGCAATTGCAACATCTGATAAGCCATATATAAAACTAAAAACTAATCCTACTTCAAATATAGTTAAATTAAGCCTGTTTGGTATTATTTGATATTTATAATCTATTATAAATGCAGAGATAAGCATTGGTGTAAGTAGTAAATATTTGATTAAATCTAAATTTGCAATTAAAGTTTCTTTTATTCCATAAACATATAAGATTGTTACATATATTATTGCAGTTAATAACATTAATATGTAATTTGGCCTAAAATTTGATTTATATTCCCTAAATAAATCTAGAGTAAATACTTTTTTGTATTCTGGCAATCTTTTATTCATCCAATCTGTAAATTGCCCTACAAAAAGTCCTAATATTGCAGCAATTACATAGTATGCTATGTGTATATCATTAAAATACATCGTTTTTCTCCTTTGTTATTTTCTTCTTGATTTTATTTTCTATTGGTCTTTTCCATAATGTATACCAATAATCATTTTCTTTTATGGGGTCTACTAGAATTGTAAACATTTTGCATCTATTTCCTCCCCATATATCTGTAAAAATTTGGTCTCCTACTACACCTATTCTTTCTGGGGCTTCTTTTAATTCTTTTTGAATTTTTTTAAATCCCATTTTAAATGGCTTTAAGCCAAAATATTTATATGGCACATCTAAAATTTCTGCGATTTTTTTTACTTTTTCTTTTTTATTTGAATTTGATAATATGTATAATTTTACTCCTTGGCCTTTTATGTCTCTAGACCAATTTATTTTATCTTCAGAAATTTTTTTACTGCGATCTATTAATGTGTTATCTACGTCTAAGATTAACACTTTTATTTTATTTTTTATTAAAAATTGTATCGTTATGTCCTCTAGTTTTTCAAAATATGCATTTGGGTATAAAAGCATGGTTACCTCCACTTTTTAGTGCATTTATTTTTTATATTTTACATATTAACAATATGTAAGTATTTTGTCAAGGAAAATTTTTTGGTTAATTGTGACCTGGTCACAATTGACCATTGATATTTTACTATATCAACTCAAAAATAGCAAGAAAATTTTTTGTTCTTTTTAGCAACACTGTTAGAAACTTTTTGGCATAAAAATTTTGAACTTTAAGGAACATCCCTAAAGTTCATCTAAAATTTATCTTTCATAGTCATAAATTAATTTTTCTTTTAAGTTTTTTATAATTTTTTCTTCTTCTAATTTTTCTTTTACTTCTTGTAAATCTTTAAAAACAATACCTTCCATTCCGAATTTTTTTGCCGCTTCTATATTTTCTGTTTTATCATCTAAAAATAAGCATTCTTTTGGATTCAATTTATTTTCTTTAAAAAAACTTTTATAAATTTGTTTTTCAGGTTTACAAGAACTTTCAAGATATGAATATGTTCCTCCTGTTACATATTTCCAAAAATCAAGTGTCTTTATATATTCCAAAACATACCTTAACATATAGTCTATAGGTCTAAACTCTACAAGTACATTTCCTAAGTCAAAAACTATATTCTTAATCATAAAGTTTCCCTCCTATTTTTACAGTTTTTCACATTAATTTACAATCTTTTATTAAAAATTTTTTAATTATGACATGTTTATATCTAACCATTTCTTAGTTCTGCTCCGAAGTTTTTGTGCAATTCAGTTATTATATTTTTCATAATTTCATCAATTTCTTCATCATTTAATGTTTTATTTCTATCTCTAAATTTTAAAGCATATGCTATACTTTTTTTGCCTTCCCCAAGTTTTTCACTTCTATATATATCAAAAACTTTGACTTCTTCTAAAACTTTTTTGGCTTTTTTTACAATTGTTTTTTCTATTTGCCCTGCTTCTATTTCTTCTGCTACAATTACTGCTAGGTCTCTTTCTACTGCTGGAAATTTTGCAATTTCTTCGTATTTTTTGTTTGATCTTGAGTATTTGGTAAGTTTTGTTATGTTTATTTCTGCAAGGTATATTCTTTTTTCTATGTCATAGTTTTGTAGTACTTCTGGGTGTACTTCTCCAAATGTTGCAATTGTATCTATTCCTATTTTTATATTTGCACATCTTCCAGGATGGTATGATTTATTGGTTTGTTCTTTTTGTATTTCATATCTGTTTATTGATACTTCTTCTAATATATTTTCTACAAGTCCTTTTAGTACATAAAAATCTAGGTTTTCTCCATACATTCCTATACTTAAGATTTTTTCTTCTTCTGGGACTTCTCCGTTTTCTATTTTGTTTCCAGTATTTTTATAACTTCTAGATATATCAAATAGTTTTGCTTCTGGATTTTTTTGGTTTAGGTTGAAGTTTAGTACATTTAGCATACTTGGTATTGTTGATGGTCTCATGTATTTATAGTCATCACTTAATGGGTTTTTGATACATATTGCTTCTTTTTTTAGTTCTTCTAGAATATTTGATTTATCTAGTTCTTTTTCATTTATAAATCCATATGTGTATATTTCAGATAAACCACTTATTTTTAATATTTGCCTTATTTTTTGTTCTATTTTTTGTTCTTTATTTCTGATTCCTATTGTTGTGTCTGCCTTTATTAATGTTGTTTCTAGTTTGTCATACCCATAAAATCTTAAGACTTCTTCTGCAATGTCTGCCATTTGTTCTAGGTCCATTCTGTAATATGGTACTGTTATTATATCATTTTCTATTTTTAAACCTAAGTTTTGAAGAATTTCTATCATTTGCCCTTTTGCAATTTTTGTTCCTAGTAAATTGTTTATTTTTTCAGGCTCTAATTTTATTTTGTTTATTTTTTGTTTTGTTGGATAATTGTCTATTTTTCCTTCTACTTCTTCTCCTGCATTTAGCATTACTACAAGTTCTACTGCTCTATTTGCTGCTCTTAGTGCATTTTCTGCTGATAAGCCTTTTTCAAATCTTGATGAACTTTCTGTTCTTAAACCTACTTTTTTGGCCGTTTTTCTTACTGCTCCTCCATAAAATACTGCTGATTCAAATACTACTGTTTTTGTTGTTTCTTCAATTTCTGAGTTTTGTCCTCCCATAACACCTGCTATTGCTACAGCTTTTTTGTCATCTGATATTACTAAATCATTTTCGTCTAAAGTTCTTTCTACATCATCTAGAGTTGTTATTTTTTCTTTTGTTTTTGCTCTTCTTACTGTTATATGTTTTCCTTCTATTGAGTTTATATCAAATGCATGCATTGGCTGACCTAATTCTAGCATTACATAATTTGTTATGTCTACTATGTTATTTATGCTTCTTACGCCACAAGCTTTAAGCCTTCTTTTTAGCCATTCTGGTGATTCTTGTATTTTTACATTTTTTACAACTCTTGCAACATATCTATAGCATAAATCTGGTGCTTCTATATCTACTTTTAAGCCTTCTAGCTTTTCTTTTGTTTCTACTTTTAATTTATCTAAATTTTCTCTTGGATTTTTAAATTTTTTGCCAAGTGCTACTGCTGTTTCTCTTCCTAGCCCTTCTATTGATAGACAGTCTGGTCTGTTTGGTGTGATTTCAAAGTCTATTATTTCTTCTTTTAGGTTTAATATATCTACTATATTTTCTCCTAATTTATTTTCTAATGATTTATCTAAAATCATTATTCCATGTTCTATTTGTCCTGGATAGTCTGCTATATCAAACCCTAATTCTCCAACAGAACACATCATTCCACAAGATTCTATTCCTCTTAGTTTTCCTGTTTTTATCTTAACTCCTCCTGGAAGTTCTGCTCCGTCTTTTGCTATTGGAACAATATCTCCTATTTTTATATTGTTTGCACCTGTTACTATTTGAAGAGTTTCTCCTCCTACATCTACTTCTGTTATGACTAGTTTATCTGCATCTGGGTGTTTTTCTATTTTTAAAATTTTACCTACTACTACATTTTTTATGTCTTTTCCTTTTTGTATTATTTCTTCTACTTTTTGACCTGCCATTGTTAGGATGTCTCCTAATTCGGTAGTTTTAACATCAATATCAGAATATTCTTCTAACCATTCTCTACTTGCTTTCATTGTTTTCCTCCTTTTTTTGATTGTGATTTTTATTTAATTGTCTATATCTTTATTCTTTTATTTTTTATTCTTATTATTTTTGTTTTAAGTATTTTATTAATTATTTTTTATTACTATTTTTTGTTTAAGTATTTTATTATTTTTTAGTATTATTTTTTTGTTTAAGTATTTTATTTTTTATTCTTACTAAAATTTCATAAAAAGTTTTATATTCATTGTATAATTTTTACTTAAGCTATAATATTTCGAATATTTGCCTAGTTTTTATATGATTAAAATTGTTTTAAAAATCTAACATCATTTTCATATAAAAGCCTCATATCCTCTATACCAAATTTTGCCATTGCAATTCTTTCAACTCCGAAGCCAAAAGCAAAACCTGAATATATTTCTGGATCAATATTACAGTTTCTAAGTACATTTGGGTGAACCATTCCACAGCCAAGTAACTCAATCCATCCTTCTTTTTTACATACTCTGCATCCTTTTCCACCACATACAAAGCATGATACATCTGCTTCTGCACTTGGCTCTGTGAATGGGAAATGATGTGGTCTAAATCTTATTTTTGTATTTTCCCCTAAACATTTTTTAGCAAACATTTCTAAAGTTCCTTTTAAATCTGTCATTGATATGTTTTTGTCTACAACTAGACCTTCTACTTGGTGGAATACTGGTGAGTGTGTACTATCTACTGCGTCTGAACGATATACTGTTCCTGGGCATATTATTTTTATTGGTGGTTTTTTGCTTTCCATTACTCTTGCTTGTACTGGAGATGTTTGACTTCTTAATACTATATCATCATTAATGTAAAATGTGTCTTGCACATCTCTTGCAGGATGGTCTACTGGTGTGTTTAATTGGTCGAAATTATAAAATGTTTTTTCTATTTCTGGTCCATCTGCAATTTCATATCCCATACCTAAAAATATGTCTTCTACTTCTTCTATTATTTGTGAAATTGGATGTATTGAACCTAATTTTGTTTTTTTGCTTGGTTCTGTTACATCAATATTTTCTGTTTTTAATCTTTCTTCAAGTTCTTTTCTTTTTAACTCTTTTTCTTTTTTTGTGAATTCTTCTTCTAAAATATCTCTTACTTTATTTACAAGTTCACCTATAACTGGTCTTTCTTCTTTTGGCAAATTTCCCATTCCTCTTAGAAGCATTGTCAGTTCACCTTTTTTTCCTAAAATTTTTACTTTTAAGTCTCCAAGTTCTTTTAGGTTTCGTGTTTGGCAAAGCTCTTTAATTGCTAAATTTTGAATTTTTTCAATTTGTTCTTTCATAGTTACCTCCTATTTATTTTTATATTATTAAACTGAAATTAGAATAAGATTAGAATAAAAAAGTAGCAAAGAATTAAGCAAGATTCAATTAATATTTTCTTTTAAACGTAGCATTTTTATTATATATTAAAAAAAGTTTATTTATCCTATATTATAGGACGAAATAAACTTTTTTCCGTGGTACCACCTACATTTATTAGATTTTTTTAATTTTCTAACCTCATTATACTATAACGTGTATTAGCCGCTTCTTCCTACTTAGTTTCAAAAGAAGTCCATAAAAAGTGAAATTTCTAATTAGGTTTTAAATAGCTTTCAGCCTATGGCTATTTTCTCTGTTTTTTGTTTTTAATATATTTATATGTGTTATATTTCTAATTATACTTTGCTTTTTATATTGGATTTATTTTTTTATATTACATATATTAACATAAACTAATTTGTTTTTCAAGTATTTTTTTCTTTTTTTATGAATAACTTGTGATATGATTACCCTGTATTTTTTTTAATTTTAATATGGTTTAAAATCTCTAGTTTCTTTGTACTTGCCATAGACTCTATTTTGGCTAATTACTGCTTCATATCTAGAAACTTTTTCACCTGTGAGCTTTTTTGTTTTTTTGCTAAAAGCTTTTTTATTGTTTTTATTTGTAAAATATATCTTTTTTTGCTTTTGCTTATTATATTTTTGCTTATTAAATACAAGTGTTGCTATATAAACTCCAAATTCGTTAAGTTTTAATGTTATTTCTGCTTTTTGGTTTGGAAATTCTTTGCTTACTTCTTCTTCCATATTTTGCAAAACTTGTATTTTATTATAGTATTTAGAATCAAAATAATATTCAATATATTTATTTCCGAGTTTGCATTATATCAACATCCTTTAAAATATTTACATAATATTTTATCATTTTTTTACTTTTAGCGCAAGCATTTTGCTATAAATATGTAAACATTTTGCCCATAAATAACCTTTTTTATTATCTCCCCTCTTCTTTTGTTTTTTCAAATTTTTCTTTTGAAAACTTTTGTAATATTATTAAAGCTAATTGCTCAATACTTAAATTGTTATCTAATAAATCTAATATATGTTGATATTTTGTTCTTTTTTCATCTTTACTTCCTATTATTGCAAGATGCCTTTGTTCTCTTATTGTATCTAGTCTTTTGACTATATAATAACATATTTGCGCTTTATTTTTGTCATCATTTCTAACTGCATTTGATGATAATATTTTAAAATAATTAATTAACTCTACATATCTTCTTTCAAGAAGATTTCTTTCCATTGAAAATCACTTCCATTTCTGCTTTATATTTACAATTAATGTAGATATATTTTTTATATTTTAGCAGTTTTTATTATTTTATTCTATTGAATAGTGGTTCTATTCCTTCAATTTTCATATTTTTATTTGCTTCTATATATTCCCATGAGCTTTCTTTTATTTTTAGCATATTTCTTACTTTTTGTGATGATTTTGGCATAAATGGTTCGTATAAGTTTGATAAGTTTGCAACTAGTGTAGCACATGTATAAATTGTATCATTAAAATCTTTTATATTTTCTTTTTGCTCTTCCCATGGCTTTCTTTCTTCATAGAATTTATTTCCTTCTTCTACAAGTTCTCTGATTTGTGATATTGCTTTTCTAAATTCTAAATCTTCTATTGATTGGCTAACTATAGTATATGTTTTTTGTATTAGTTCTTTTATTTTTTCGTTTACTGTTCCTTCTGGTATTTTTTCTAATCCTTTAAATTTAAGTGTTCTGTTTATTAAGTTTCCATATTTGTTTACTATTTCTGCATTACATGTTAATACAAACTCTTCCATTGAAAAATTACTGTCTTTTCTTTCTGGACCATTGCCTATTAGGTAATATCTTATCATATCTGAGTCAAACTCATCTAACATTTGTCTTATTGTTATACCATTTCCTTTTGATTTAGATATTTTTTCGGAATTTATGTTTAGGTATTGTGTTGCTACCATATATTCTGGTAATTTGTAGTTTTCTTCTAATGCTAATAATAATGCTGGTAGTATTATTGTGTGGAATGTTATATTATCTTTTCCATGTGCCATATATATCATATTATTTTCATTTTTTTTCCAGTAATCTTCCCAATTTAAGCCTCTTTCTTTGCATATTTTTTTGCATGCTGTAATATAGCCTAGTACTGCTTCTATCCATACATACATTTTTTTATCTACAAATCCTTTTATTGGAATATCTATTCCCCAATCTAAGTTTCTTGTTACTGCTTTTTCTGGCAAACCTTCTTTTAAGTATTTTTCTGTTTCGTTTTGTGAACTTGGTCTCCAGTTTTGCTTGTTTTTTTCTACATATTCTTCTATTTTGCTTTGCAATTTTCCAAGTGATAGATATAAATTTAAATTTTCTTTTTGAATTGTTTTGTTACCACAAGTTTGGCATACTGCATTTACTAAATCTTCTTGTTTTGGCTCATAACCACAGTCACACATGTCGCCTTTTGTTTGATTTCCACATGATGGGCAAGTTAATATTAGTTCTCTGTCTGCTACAAATTTTTTGCAATGCTCACAATATGGTTGTAAGTCTTTTTTTTCGTATATATAGCCATTGTCATACATTTTTTTGAATAGTTTTTTTACTTCTTCTATATGAAATTCATCTTCTGTTTTTGTGTATAAATCATATGAAAATTGCATATCTTTGAAACATTCTGCAAATTCTTTGTGATATGCTTCTGCTATTTGTTTTGGTGTTTTGCTTTCTTTTTTTGCTCTTAGGGTAATTGGTGTTCCATGGCAGTCTGTTCCTGATACGTATATTACATTTTTTCCTATTTGCCTATAATATCTTGCAAGAACATCTCCTGAGATTAAGCCTGCTATATGCCCTATGTGTAATGAGTTGTTGGCATATGGCCATGCTCCTCCTATTAATATATATTTTTTATTGCTACTTTTTAGTTTATTTTCCATTTGTATCATTCCTTGTATTTTTATTTAGGTTTTTTTGGCTTTACCTATAAACCAGAATGTTTGTAACTTAAGGAATTATAGCATGTTTTTTTAGTCTTTTCAATATGATTTGTTAAGTTGTTTTGCTTTTTTGTTAACTTGTTTTGCTTTTTTTACTTTAGTTTATCTTTAACATTAGTTTATTTTTTTACTTTAATTTGCTTTTCTAATTTAGTTTGTCTTTTAACTTTAATTTACTTTTCATTTAATATTTTTAAAATTAATGAAACTCTTATTGCATTAAATTAAAACTATACTTTTTTTAAGTTGAAAAATAGATTAAATAAAGTTTATTTTAGATTTAATTTAAATATTTTATATTTTGATTAGTTTCTAATTTATATATTGTAAGCTCTTTTGAATTCTTATTTTTTTCATTCAACATTATTGCATTTATTTGATTGTTGTAATATGTTTTATAATAATATATTCCTTTGTTTGCATTAATGCATGATGAATATATAGTTAGATCTTCTTTATTTTCTTTTGTAAGTACTGTTCCTTTAATTATTGCGACTGAATCTAATATATGGAAAAATTGTGATATAGTTTCTTCTTCACTTTTACATTCTGCAAAATTAAATTTATTAAATGTTGCTCTTACAAACCTTGCTGTTGGTGTTACATCTCCTGGCAAGCCTATCATTCCCATTCCTTGGCCATATCCTATAAGGTTTATTTTATCTGAGAATCTGTTTATTGCTGTTTTTGATGTTATATTTAAGTAGTTTGATAAATTTATTTTGTGGTAGTAAAATGGTGGATTGTTTGTTAGAACTTCATATGGATTGTCATATATTTTTAAGCCTTCTTTTACTTGTTCTAGTACTATACTTTTTTCTTTATCACTTATTAACCAGTGTAGGTCTGGAATTGGTAATTTTGAGCTGAATTTTTGGTTTGTTATATTTATTTTGGGTAAATCTTTTTGTAGGTCTTGTACTTTTGTGTAATTTCCTAATATCCAGGGAATTAGTTCAAATGTTGCAATATTTATGTGATTTTCTTTTTCTTTATTGTATACTGCATTTCCTGGAAAGTACAAGCCTGCCATACATAGTCCTTTTTCATTTGCAGCTTCTGCATATAGTGGATAGTTTTCTGAGACTTGTGCCATTCCAATTATTGCATATTTTGTATGATAGTTTGTTTTATTTTTTAAGTTTAATTTGTATTTTCTTGGGGTTATAACTACTTGTTCTTTGAAATTATATTCTAAGTCTAGGTTTCTTCCGAAATATAGGTCTTGATTTAAAATTTTTATGGCTGTGCACATATTGCTTTGCTCTCCTTTTTTGGTTGTTTTATATTATTATGTTATATATTAGTAGGTTTATTCAGTTAAATTCAAATTCTGTAACATCACATTTTTCTTTTTCTCATTTAACGAAAGTATTTCACAAGGAAATGAAATTAATAAAAAATGGAATAGAATGACTGAAGAAGAAAGAAAGCAAAATGCTTTTCTCTATTATGACTATCATAATATTGTCTATACTATTCAGTCCCTGCAAGAGCTTTATGGAATTAAACATCATCTAACAACACCGATGCCCTTCCCTTATTTTGTTGATTTGCCTGAGAAGTCGAAAAAAAGACCATTCTTCACAAGGATTTAGATGTGAAATAAATTAAGTAGAGAATAACACTTAATATGTTTTTCTTCCACTTACACCTCACGATAGATATCTTGTTTTTTTCTATGTGGTTGGCGATATTTACCATCACTATGGACTTTCACCCACAAATCGTCGCCCATGCTGGGCACATCTAAAAAGGATTCTCTATTATTTTGGAGAATCCTTTTTGCTATTTATTTGTTTCATTTGAGTTATTTCCAAGGATTTTTACTCCTCCTGTTGCTTCAACTGTTTTAGTTGCCATTTCTTTTATTTGATTATATGCTTGGTCTAATTTGTTTTGCAGAGATTCCTTTTCACTATTTGCTTTTTGTAACTCTTCTTTTAATGATTCTATTTTATCATTTTGTCTATCAATAGTATTTTGAAAGTCTTTTTTTAATAATTCTGTTGCATATTTGTTTTCTTTTTGTATTTCTCCTGTTGCCTCTTTTTTTCCTCTTTCATATTCTTTTTCAAGTAATGTTGGAATTTCTTCTACTTTATTTTGCAAGTCTTCTATTTGCTTTATTTTTTCTTCTGCTTCACTTAAAAGATTATTTGCTTTTTCTTCTTTTTCTGATAATGTTTTTTCTCTTTGGACTTTTTCATCTTCCCACTTATTGTTTGCAATTTCTCTGTCTCTTTTTAATTTATAATTATATTCTTCGTTTTCTCTATCTCTTTCTAATTTAAGATTTTTTGCTTTTAAGTCATATTCTTTTTCTAGTTCTTCTTTTTTTATAGAATATTCTTCTTCTAATTGTTTTATTTTAGTATTTATCTCTTCTGTTTTCATTTCTTTTTCATTTTCTAGTTTTGCCATATAATCTTTTCCTGCATTTACTACAATTACTAAATTACTTAGTTTTTCTTCAATACCATATAGGTCTTTTAATTTTTCTTCTTCTGCTTTTATTGCTATTTCTAAACTTTTAAATTTATTGTTTAATTCTTCGGAAAATATTTTATTTTCTACATTTTCTCTTGTTACTTCTATTGCTTTTTCTGTTTTTCTTTTTTCTTCTTCTTTTTGTGGTTCATATTTTGTTTTTTCTAGTTCTTTTTCTCTTTCTAGTGCTTCATTTAGGGCTTCTAATATTTCTACTTTAGTATTTTTGAGTGTTATTGGTTCTTTTTTCATTTTTTTACACCTCTTTTTATTTATATTTTTTAATAAACTATCGATTTATTTATATCATAGATGTTACACTTTTTCAAGTACGATTTTTTTACATTATTTATAATTTAAAAAATGTGTCCGTAGTTTGACATTTAATTAAATATTTCATACAACTCAAAGCTTAGAACCATAAGCTTTTAATTTTGTCAATATTTTTTCTTTTTTCTGTGACTTGTGTCTCTTCGTGTGATATACTAATAAAAATAATTTTTGATTGGAGATTAATTATGTATTTACAAAAGATTTTTGATAAACGAAGAAATAAAACCTATCTTTCTGTTGCTAGAGGTTATCGAGATGCTTCTGGTAAA
>CALXUX010000064.1 GCA_944391785.1 uncultured Clostridia bacterium | reverse complement strand
GAGGAACAGCATTATATAATAGTGGAGGAACAACTACTATGACAGGAGGAACAGTAACATCTATATCATATGGTTTATGTGTAGATGGAGGTTCATTCAAATCAACAGGAGGAACTATTCAAAAAACAGGAACTGTAGGTTCTACTGCACTTGTTCGTAATACTGGCTCAGCATATATGTATAATACATATGTAACAGCCGAATCTTCAAGTGTAGGAAATTTGGCAAATCAAACTGGAAAATATAATAATTTTATATATATGTATACAGAGGACTTTGCGTCAAAAAATAACAAAGGCTCTAAGATAGGAAAAATATTTCTAGCAGAATTTTTGAATAACGGTCAAGTTTTTGTTACGTATTATAATACAGGATATACTACAGGTAGCTTAGCTGTATGGACTACAAAAGATAGTCAAGATGATTTAGAATGGATAGCACCATATTATATTCAAAATCAAAATTTGAGTTTTTATTTCCAAAAATCAAATCACAAAAATGAGAGTGGTGTATATAGATTACATTTATATTCAGGTAGTACATTTATAGAAGGAATTGATATTAATGTACCTTAAACTTTATATAAAGTTTAAAAATAGAATTTAAAGATTATACATAGGATTATAACTATCATATATATTCTAGCAGTGGTTCATCAGCAGTAGCAAATTTTGGAATATTGACTTTGACATTTTAATTGTTAATATTAACGTATTGATATTTTAAAAAAGAGAATTTAGACTAATTATAAGTTTAAATTCTCTTTTTTTGATTTTAGGTATTATAATTTATTACCAATAATTCACGGCAGCGTTACACTGGTTGATTTTATAAATTTTAAGCTTCCATTTACTGTTGCATAACAATGAACTATATATAAACCATTTTCGTTTTTATGGTCTGAAGCGTTTATTCTTGCATAATAATATTTTCCGTTTGTACCTTGTGTTGCTTGGTGCCAAGCTAAATCGTCTTGACTATTTTTATCAGTCCATACAGCAAATTGAACTTGACTAATACCTACTACTTTTGGATAATATACTACTTTAAATCCACCATTTCCAATTTCTTTTATATTTATAAATTCATTGTCCGGTACCCAAATTCTAGTACCAGTTGCAAAGTGTTGTGAACCATTACTTGTAACATATATATCTACTTTGTAGACTCCAGATTCTCCCTTATGCCACTCTGAAGTAATGTCTTTATAATAACAATATCCATCTCTAAAGACTCCATCACTATCTGTATATGAATAGTAACTCCAATTCATATCATCATACCAACGTATATCATCTTGATTATTATAGTCTGTCCATGTAGGACATTGAACTAATGAAATATTTTGTTCGTCTGTATAGAAATATAAAACAAATCCATCTCGAGAAACTTCTTCTACCTCTATTATATTGGTATGTTTATATTCTCTTTCTTTACTTGCGACATTTCCAGCATTATCAACAACTTCTACCTTAATTGTATAAGTTCTAAACAATTCTAAATCATCAATAATATTTTCATCTATTTCTTTATTTGATTTAGATGTATAGAATAATTCGCCATCTTTATAATACCTGTATTCTTTAATTCCGTTTTCATCAGTTGCTTTTGTTTGTGATGCCATTGTAGATATTGATTGGTCTATTTTATATTTTGTTCCAGAATATACTTTTAAATTGTATATTTTACCATTAAAGCAATATCCTCCTGTACCGGGGTTTTTACCTAAAGTCAAATTAAGATTATTATCTGGTGCCTCTATACTACCTAATATTTCAGCTGATGTGCTTTCTAATACTCCATTTACATATAATCTTAAGTAGTATCCATCATAACTAGCTTTAACAGTATATTTTTTTCCTAATTCAATAGTTGTATTAGAACGAATACTTGCATAATTTGCTGTACCAACATCACCTATACTTCCTGTTTTCAAAGCAAGTGTAAATGCAATTTTATTATCAACTATATTTATACCATATCCACCCATTTCAAAATTACAAAATACTGGATTTTCTCCACTATGTAATGAGTCTACTGAGAATGTTGTTTCTACGGTTAATGTAGAAGCATAATATACATCTCCTAAATCAACATAGTCATCTACTCCATCAAGACTTACATAGCCTTCATTTTTATTCCATGTTGCTCCACTAATAGTTGTTTCTTTTCCATTTACTTTATTATATAGCTTACCTGTTGTATTATCACTAGCATCTATGTCAACAATTAAATTTCCTTGATCATAAATGGCATCATCTGTTGTTTCAAAACGATTATATCCATTTATAAACCAACTTTCACCAGATTCATTTTGAGCTAAATTAAATTCTAAAATATCAGGTGCTTCTTTATCTATATTTGTAATTACTTTGCTTGCAGTAACTTTGTTTCCCATAACATCTGTTGCTTCTGCATATACAGTTGAATTTGATGTTACTGTAACACTAGTTGCATTTGCCGTGTTTGCACTTCCAACTCCTGCTTTTCTATTATAGTTTAATATACTTGGATAAGTTATTTTTGCAATTACGTTTTGGTTTGTTAAAGCTGTTGTATTTGGTGTTATTGTAATTGTAACATTTGTAATAGAAAACGCATTAGAATGTGTTGTAGTTGTATTGTTTGCATTATCTGTAGCTTTAATCCATAGATAATAGTTTCCTATAGTACAATCAGTTTTAGACAATGATGTGCCACTTGTAAATGATGTCCAACCAGAAGTTGGTTGAGTAGTAGAAGTAGACCATGCATATTGAAGTGTTTTTATTCCACTTCCAACATCATTAACAGTAACTATTGTTTTTACAGTTGCATTACCAAAAGAAGGTTTGGCAAAGGTTCCTCCATTTGTTGAAAAATCAACGGTTGGAGGAGTTGTATCTTTCCAGATTGCGTATAAGGTTGCTTTTGTGACAATTCAATAAAAATATTTTTCTTTGTAACCATTGGTAAGAGCAAATTATATAAGATATGATTGAAACATTTTTTTGTGTTTTGCATAGATTA
>CALXUX010000063.1 GCA_944391785.1 uncultured Clostridia bacterium | reverse complement strand
CAAATGCTAGTTGTATAATTGCATTCAATTCATGAAAAGTTATTCCAGATGGTATTTGCAATCTTCTCCATACTGGTGGGTGTGTATCTCTGACAGTCACTTTTATTTCATAATACTTATACTTTTTACCTTTTTCCAAGCTCATTTTATTACTCCTTCTTATTCTATAATTATTTTTTACTTTTTTATTTTAACATATTTTTATACTTTTGTATATAGTCTATTTAATACTTTTAATCCACTCATTTATCTTAAACTTGTCCGATGTATCAATCAAATATCGCAATCCCCTGGATATGAAAATGTTGCTCTATGATATCTCCCCACCAATGCACCAACCAAAATAACTGATGAACGCATTTTATGCATCAGTACATCAGGTATCTCGTATCTATCTATTTTACTAGTATCTATTATCACTTTATTATTCTTTTTTTCTACTGTTGCTCCTAATGTTCTTAATATCTCATACATTTTTTGGGTATCTTGTATATTAGGTACATTATAAAGTGTAGTTTTTCCAGCATTTAGTATACTTGCTGCTATTATTGGAAGGCTTGAGTTTTTTGATCCTGATATTTTTACTATACCTTCTAATTTATTTCCTCCTTTTATTATGTAACTAGACATTTTTCTCCTCCTTTCAACTTTTTATATATTTTATGTGTTCTTAACATAAAACGTGATTAGGTACTGATTATATATTTTTTTCATAATCAGTACCTAATTGTATTTATACAATTTAATTTCAAATTAACCCTTTACTTACTTTTTTAACTCTTTTTCTTAAACAAATTTTCCATACTATATTTTTCTTTTAGCTCTTCTTGAAATTTTACTTCATTATCATGAAATTTTTTAAGCCATTCTTTTCTTTCTTCTTCATTTTTATACCAATAATTTATATACAACATTGCAAGTATATTTACAGTTTCTTCTTTTAACTTCTGCTCTTTTAAAGATTTATTTATATCTAAAGTAAAACTATACTCTTTAGAAGCATTTTTTCTAAAAATTTCTAATAATTTTATTGGCAATTTTTTTACACTTTTTTCTTCCATGTGTTTCAAAATTTCTAGTACTTCCACATATGCTTCTTTTCTTTCTTTAGTCATTCTTTTTTCCATATTAGTGTTCCTCTTCTTTTAAACTCTTTTCTTCATCAATTTTTTCTAGATTTCTTTGTTTACTTACTTCCTCTTTTATTGCTAAAAATTCTTCTTCTATTTTTGTTTCTCTTATGTTTTCATTTTCTATTCGCTTTGCAATTTGTTCTGGATTTATTTGATTTTTTTCTATTTGTTCTTTTCTATTTATTCTAGCATCTTCAATTTTTATGTATTGCTCTAATTGTTTTTTATATTTTTCATCCATATTTTTACATAGTGCTTTCATTACTACTGCAGCTCTTTTTGAGTCATATTTCCCATTTTGTATACGTTTAATAAGTTCTATATGTCTTTTTATTCTTTTGTCTTGTTTTATTAATTCTTCATTATTTTGTATATTATTTTCATCTTTTTGATTTAATTGTTCTTCTATTTTTTTACTTTCTTCTTCAAAACCTACTAATGCACTATTTGTTGACACATCTATTAATACATTTTTAGATGCAGCTAATGCTTCTACTCCAAAGATTTCTGTATTATTTGCTACATAGTCAATTACATCATTATTTTCTATGCAAGCATTTTGTATAAATTCATAGTTATTTTTTAATTCTTCATTTACATATTTTAATAAACTTACATCCCTTTTTATTGCCTCTACCATAAATTCTGGATTTTTTGCAAGTTCTTGATGGTTTTGAATTAAATCTGCTATATTACACTCTTTTGCTATATTTATAGATATTTCTTTTTCATTTAAATTATATAAATTTTCTAAAAATTGTGTATCTTTTTTTAGTTCTGTAGACATATATTTTATTATATCTGGATTTGTTTTTACATTCTGCAAAATAAATTCTTCATTTCGGCTAACTGGAGTATTTTTTATTAGTTCTGGTTCTTCTTTTATTATTTCAGCAGCTAATTTAGTATTGTCTTGCAGATTAGTTGCATAATATCTATATACTTCATATGTATTAAATTCATTTTTGATTGCATATAAAATTGGTTCCATTATTGATATATTTGCTCTTTCCTCATTACTTAGTAATTCTAATATTGCCTTGAATTCTCTTCTTTCTAAATTTTCTATTAATTCATTTTGATATTCATTGCTTTCTTTTAAATCTTTTAAAGTTACTATTTTATTATTTAAAAAACTTTCCATATTTTCTCCTTAAATTTTTATTATAAATCTTTTTTTATTTTTTTATAAATCTTTTTTATCTTATTTTATTTTATATTTTACACATCTTTCATGTCTTTATGTATCTTTTATTTCTTTACATATACATTTTTTCTCATATGATTTATTTCCATAGAACTTCTTTTTTGCATATATATTTTTTTACTTTTTTAATCTTTACATTCTTTTACATTTAAAGCATTCACAATAAAATCAAACACTTCTGTGTTTTGCTCTTTTTTATTTTCTTCTTTTTCTTCTTTTGTTAATTCTATTAAATATTTATTATATTTTGGTATTATACTTATAGAATCTAATGGATAACCCGGATTTCTTTGTTTACTTGCTTTATCTATAAAATAAAAATTATCTTTAGAATATGAATATTTTTTTACATCCTTTCCATCATAAATTACAACTCCATATACCCATTTTGCTGTTAATTTTCCTCCATATTGTTTTGCAAGGCTTGTATAATATTCTATTGCTTCTTCATCTGTTAAATATTTTCCATTTATTCTTCTTATATGTGTTCCTATTTGTTTATCCTCTGGTAATTCCTCTATATACAAACTTACATCCATTCCAAGTGTTGGAATCTTTGCTACATTATAATATGATTTTGCTTTGATTTCAGCATTTTCTATTGAATTTTTACCATTTTCTTCTATGTCTAACTTGAAATCTAAATCTTTTATTGATTTTAAATTTATATCATATTGCTTTAATTTTTCAGCATATGATTTTACTTTTGCTGGATTTGTTGTTGCAAATAATAAGTCCATTATTATATCTCCTTATATCTCATTTTAAGTTTAATATATGCAATCTATAAACTTAGTTGTTATTTATAATATACTAATTTTTATGTAAATAGTCAAGATTTCTATTAAATTATTTTCTCTCAATGTCAAAAGATTGCCAAAAGAGGGTGGTTGCCAAAGGAAACGGAGCAAAAATTGCCAAAGGGGACGGAGCAAAAAGTGCCAAAGGGGACGGAGCAAAATGGCAACTTTTAAGAAAAGTTGCCATTTTGCTCCGTCCCCTTTGGCATTTTTTGCCGCCCCTTTTGCCATTTTGCTCCGTCCCTTTTGCCATTTTGCTCCGTCCCTTTTGGCACTCCTTTTGGCATTTTTGGTATTATTCAACTGTAACAGATTTTGCTAAATTTCTAGGTTTATCAACATCTAATCCTTTTTCTTTAGAAATATGGTAAGAAAGTAGTTGAAGAGGTATAATAGAAAGAATAGGAGATACAAAAGTAAGAGTATCTGGTATTTTTATAACCTCATTAAAACTATTACAATCAATATTTTGGTTTGTAACTACCAAAGTTTTAGCTCCACGAGTGATAACTTCTTGAATATTGCTTATAGATTTTTCAACTAAATTTGGATCTGTTAAAATACTAATTACAGTGATACCATTTTCTATTAATGCAATTGGACCATGTTTTAATTCTCCTGCAGCATAACTTTCTGAGTGGATATAAGAAATTTCTTTAAGTTTTAGAGAACCTTCTTTTGCAACAGTTTCGTCAATACCTCTTCCTAGGAAGAAAATATCTTTTTCTTGGTAAATTGACTTAGAAAATTGTTTTACTTGGTCATCACATTTTAAAGTTTCTTCAATTTTTTTAGGTAACATCAAAATTTCTTGTTTTAATGATGTAAGTAAATTATTATCACAAATTCCTAAAGTTTCTGCAAAGTATATTGCTAAAATATTTATTAATAAAACTTGTGAAGTATAAGCTTTAGTAGAAGCAACAGCAATTTCTGGACCTGCATGTGTATAGATTGAATAGTGTGCTTCTCTTGTTATAGAGCTACCTATTACATTAGATATTGCAATAGTTTTTGCACCTTGATTTTTAGCAAGTTTTAAAGCTGCTATAGTATCTGCTGTTTCTCCTGATTGTGATATGAAAATACATAGTGTTTTATCATCAATTATAGGAGAGCGATATCTAAATTCTGAAGCAATATCAACTTCAACCTGAATTTTGCATAATTTTTCAATTGAATTTTTACCGGCTAAACCAGCATGCATAGCTGTACCACAAGCAACAATATAAATTCTTTTTAAACTAGAAAGATATTCTTTAGTTATAGAATTTAATTCTTCTATTTCACATTTTAAATCTGGAGAAATTCTTGAACCAATTGTTTCTCTAATAGCAGTTGGTTGCTCATAAATTTCTTTTAACATGAAATCATCAAAACCATCTTTTTCGGCAGCAGATGCATTCCATTCAATATTTGTTGTTTTCTTTTTAATTTCTTTTAAATCACTATCAAAGAATCTTGCTTCAGTTCTTGATAATAGTACAAATTCTAAATCATTTAAAAGATAAAAGTCACGTGTATATGAAAGTATTGCTGGTATATCAGAAGAAATATATTTTTCGTCCTCACAAGTTCCTATAACTAAAGGACTATCTTTTCTGACAACTATCATATTGTCAGGGAAAATACTAGATATAACTTCTATTGCAAAACTTCCTTTTAAGTCTAAACAAGCATTTCTTACAGCTGTTAAAAATTTCATAAGTAGGTCTTTTTCATCACTTTTTTCGAAATAATAGTGAATTAAATTAGGAATAACTTCAGTATCTGTTTGTGAATAAAAAGTATATCCATTACTCTCTAAAAAATTTCTAAGTTCATTATAGTTTTCAATAATTCCATTATGAACTACACTAAAAGTTTTTGAATTATCTTGATGTGGGTGTGAATTTTCTTTAGATGGTTTTCCATGAGTTGCCCATCTGGTATGAGCAATTCCAATTGTTCCTTCTAAATTATCAATTCCTTCTAAATTGCTTAAATTTTTAACTCTACCTTTATCTTTCATTATAGATAAACCGTTTTTTTCTATTGTTGAAATACCAGCTGAATCATATCCTCTATATTCTAATCTGGTTAAACCTGCAATCAATATTGGACAGGCTTTTTTTGTTCCTATGTATCCTACAATTCCACACATAGTAAACCTCCTTATAAAGTAAATTTTGGAATTGAAAGAAATTACAAAGCTTTTTGATTTAATTTTGTTATGATATTACTATCAATTTTTAACTAAATCATATGACCAGCCAAGCCACTAAAGCATCCGCCGAAAATTCGATAACTTTAGACCTCGTCAACCCAAAAATGGTTCAGGCGCTTAAAAACCAAAATAAAACTAACTCCTTTCTGTCAAATTATGACAAAATTTGTATTTCTTTCAATGTACTATATAATATTACAACAAAATTCAAAAAGAAGCAAGTACAAATTTTTTTTCTTATAAACTTTAAATTTTTAGTTACAATTTTTAGTTACAATTTACAGCCCAAACCCAATAGCCCTTAAGCTGTTATTTATATAGAATCTATGTCAAAAATAATTTGCTAAGTTAAGGAACATATTTTTAAGCGACAAAAGTTAAAATTAAGATTGACTTATTATAACTTAGGTGTTAGAATTTCATTGTTAATATAAAAATATATTTTATAGAAAGGTGATGCATTATGAAACAAACACGGAAACTTTTTATTTTAAAAGGTGCTTATAATGAAGTAGAGGCAGTACTAGAACAAATTCAATTTAAAGGAGTGACAACATTATATAATGAAGATATTTGTCTTCAAAAGATTTTGCAAACATTTAAAAATAATAAAAGTGTAGTATGTCCGGAACATATTGTAACAGATATTATTTTTAAAGACGCAATTCCAATAGTAGTTTATAGCAAAAACAAACGAAATTATAATATGAACAAGAATAAAATTGATATAGATCAAGATATTGCAGAGCAATTTTCAAAAATTGCAGAAAGTATGAATTGTGATATAGGTGATCATATACAAAATACTTCAGGAAGCCAAGTGCCAGGAGAAATGCAAGATTGTGTATTTTGCAAAAAAGCTATTCATAAACAAAAATTAATTTATGCGAGCGAAAATTTTTATGTTTTTCCAACAGTAGGCCAATTTATAAAAGGATATTTACTTATTGTTCCGAAAGATCATATAATGTCATATGCACAGTTAAACCCAGAAAACCAGCAAGAATTTTTAACAGTACTAGAAGACGTATTGTATATCTTGAAACTAACGTATAATGCTAATGATTATTTAGTATGGGAAAATGGAACAAGTCAATCTGGCAAAGGAAAGGCAAAAGATTCTATTGTGCATGCACACACGCATATTGCACCAAGCAAACTAACAATAGATGAAATAGAGAGAAAATCAAAATTTGATTTTGAAGAAATTTCATATACTGAGCTTCCACTGTATAGTGAACATTCATATCTTTTGCTAAGAAAATCTAATAAGACCTGGAAGATTAATAATAATCCAAATTTATATATCCCACGTCAATATATTAGACAAATTTTAGCAGAAGAAAATGGAATAGACGGAGAACAGTGGAATTGGCGAAAATATCCATTTAATGATTTGGTTGATGAAACAAATATGGATATAAAAAGAGCTATAACTGAAAATTGGAATGATATTCCAGATAGAATAAGAAGATCTATTGTTTTATAAAAATTATTACCAAAACAAATATAAAAATAAAAATTTGTTAAATTTGAAAAATTGAAGAATAAATTTTTCAAATAGTAAAGAACAGAAAAGTTAACTCTTAAGTTAACTTTTCTGTTCTTTTAGAAACTAAAAAAATGTATTTTTAGATTTTTTTAGTTAATAGTAAAAAAGAATTAAATTAATTTATTACTATTAAAGGAACTTCCATTTCATATTTTGTAAAACCACAGTGTGTCGATTTTTTATTTGGTTTATCTTTAGAAATATTAGTACCTAATTTTATAATAGAATCACCTATAGCAATAGCCACATAATTTCCTAAAAAGTCGTCAATTTTAGGATGTTTATTTCCATAACCTAAAAGATGTTTAGATAAAAATTCAGGTGTTTTATATAAAATGAATTGGTCTTTAAAATTATCATCAAAAAATTTTTCAAATTTATCTATTTTATTTTCTTTTATCCAAAAAGTAACAGCTCTTGATTCCAAACTAGGAGGCATTATAAAACAATCTTGGATTTCTACTAAATCCATTACATTAAAAATTTGTTTAATATTTTTATGTCCATGATCTGCTGAAATAATAATAAGAGAGTTTGTATCAGTTAATGAAGTACACAAATTTTCAATAGATTTTTCAGCATTAAGTAAAAAATTTTTTACTTCAATAGAATCAGTTCCATATTTATGTAAGATAACATCAGGGTTATCACTATATGCTAAAATAAAGTTTTTATCATTATTGTTACATATAGCCTTAATAGAATCACATAAAAGTTCTATATTATCAGCATTAATATTTCTTTTACTTCTGGCCTCACAATAAGTAGGATTTATTTCATATGCTTTTACTTCTGGATTTTTATTTTCTATTTTTTCATATATAGGTGTATATTTTATTAAATCAAATACATTAAATTTTCCTATATTCATTTTTTCACCTGTATAAGAATCTGTTTTTCTTAGCATTTCTATTGCTCTTCCATTTTCCTTAAAATATTGAGACATTGCAATCCATGCTGTTTCTATTGGAGGCTTACCAGAATAATATGTTGTCATTGCAGCGGTTGTAGTAGAAGGACATACAGAAGTTACTACATCTAGCTGATTTTGGTTAAAAAATCCATTTGGAGAGATATTTTTTAAAATATGTTCTCCCATTCCATCTAATATTAATAGAACAATATTGTCATATTTTTTTTGCAATATTTCGTCTAATTGACGTATTCCATTATACTCAGTTTCTACATTATAATATTTTAGAATTGAAGAAATTGTATTTAAAATACTATGATTATAATCAGGTAATACAATATTTTTATCCATTTTATTTACCTACTTTCTTATAAAAAATTTAGTTTTTTAATATAGGGTTTACCAATAAACCTTTTTAATTTGATATTATTTTAACTTTATTAGATAAATATGTAAATACTTTTTTTCGAATTGACCAAAATAAACAAATTTTGTATAATAAATATAGCTTAAGCAAAAATAGTTAATTATAAATGTTTAATTACAAATAAATAATAGAGGTAACAAGAAATGTTTAATATAGAAGAAGAATTAAAAAAATTACCTGATAAACCAGGTGTATATATTATGCATGATAAAGAAGACAAAATAATTTATGTAGGGAAAGCAATATCATTAAAAAGAAGAGTAAGACAATATTTTAGAAAAAACAACAAAACAAAAAGAATAGAAAACATGGTAAGCCTAATAGATCATTTTGAATATATTGTTGTAGACAATGAAGCAGAAGCTTTAATTTTGGAATGTAATTTAATAAAAAAAAACAGACCAAAATTTAATGTATTATTAAAAGATGATAAGACATACCCATACATAAAAATAGATGTAAAATCAGACTTTCCAAATGTTATAATAACAAGAAAATTAGTAAATGATGGTTCAAAATATTTCGGCCCATATGCAAACCCAGGAGCAGCAAAAGAAATGGTTGACTTTATAAAGAAAAAATACAAAATAAGGCAATGTAGAAATTTTAAATCTAATGAAAGACCCTGTTTAAATTATCATATAAAAAGATGTTTAGCACCATGTGTCGGATATATATCAAAAGAAGAATATAAAAAACAAATAGACGAAATAATTGATTTATTAGAAGGAAAAACAGATAAAATAATAAAAGACCTAAAAAAACAAATGGAAGAAGCCTCAAAAAACTTAAAGTTTGAAAAAGCAGCAGAGTTAAGAGATAGAAAAATAGCCATAGAAAGAGCCTCAGAAAAGCAAAAAGTTTCAAATATTTCTGAAAATAATATTGATGTAATAGGCCTATATAAATCAAATTTAGAAGTATGTATAGAAATATTTTTTGTAAGAGGAAGTAAAATGCTTGGAAGAGAACATTACTTTTTCCCTGAATTAAAAGATATGGAAAACAAAGAAATATTATCAGGATTTATAAAACAATATTATTTTAATAATCCCAATATACCTAGCAAAATAATGCTAAGAGAAGAACTAGACGATAAAGATGCAATAGAAAAATGGTTAAGCAAAGAACTTGGAAAAAAAGTAGAATTAAAAAGTCCAAAAAAAGGAGAAAAATTGCGTTTTGTAGAAATGGCAGAACTAAATAGCAAAGTAACACTAGAAAACAAAGAAAAAGATAAAAGTGAAATTTTACTAGAATTAAAAAATGTTTTAAAATTAGATCATATACCAAGAAAAATTGAAACTTATGATATATCAAATATATCAGGAGAATATATGGTAGCTGCAATGTGTGTAATGCAAGATGGAGTAATAAAGAAAAATTTATCAAGAAGATTTAAAATAAAAGAAGTGTTTAGTCAAGATGACCCAAAATGTATGGAAGAAGTAATAACAAGAAGATTAAAGCATTCAATAGAAAACCCAAATGGAGGTTTTGGAACTTTGCCAGATGCTATATTTGCAGATGGAGGAATAACTCAAATAAGAGCAACAAAAAGAGCAATAGGAAAATATAATTTAGATATTCCAGTATTTGGAATGGTAAAAAACGACAAACACCAAACAAGAGCATTAATGGATGAGAATAGAAAGGAATTAGAAATATCTGATAATCTTAAAAATTTGATAACAAGATTTCAAGATACAGTACATGATACAGCAATTACATATCATAGAAAGCTAAGAGAAGAAGCAATAACAAAATCACAGTTAGATGAAATAAAAGGAATAGGTAAAGCTAAAAAAATGGCATTACTTAAAGAATTTGGAAGTGTAGAGAATATAAAAAAGGCAAGTATTAGTGAGATTGCAAATGTAAAGGGAATTAATGAAAAACTAGCAAAAGAAATAAAACAGCAATTATAAGAAAGATTAATTGAAATAATTATAAGAAAAAATTAATTAAGGTAATTATAAGAAAAGAATAATTAAAGTAATTATAAGAAAAAAATTAATTAAAGTGATTATAAGAAAATAGAACAAATAAAGTCGGCATTGCCGACTTTAAAGTTTTTCTCCTAATTACGAAAATAATTTCTTGGAGAAAAAATAGGGCGTTTTTTACCCGCCATTTCAATGACCATCCAGAGAAGGGTGGTAATGTAGATGAGACTTAAAATAATTAATATTGATTTTTTCATTATAGCTCACCTTTCATTTTTCTAATGCTATTGTTTATAGTAACTATATGATTATAACAGAAATAAAGAATAATTCAAATAGTAAATTTAAATAATTTTTTTGATTTTTTCTTATAGAAAAATTAGCCAAACATAACATAAAAAATTTAAAATTTGCAATGTTATGTAAAATGTGCTATAATGTATGTATATATAATTTTAGAAAAGGGGAAAAACAACATGGAAGAAATTAAAGTAAATGTAGTTAAAACAGAAACTAATGAAATGGACAAACTAGTCGAAAAGCGGGAAATAAACGTACCGGACTTTATGAAAAAAGAACAAAGAGAACAAAAAGACAATCAACAGATAGTTGAGCAACAAGAAGAACAACAAAGACAAGAAGAAAACGCTGAAGAGCAACAAGAAGAACAAAGACAGAAGGAGAAACATAGAGAGATGAAACAAACGAAGAAAAGAAAGAAAAGAATTAAAAGAAATGTAAATTTAGTTTGCGTTTCAGTAACGGTAATTTTATTAATCTTGCTGATTGTACCTATTATCGGAAAGCTTCCGGAAATAGCAAGCTTAATCGCAGATTTTTACTCCACGGTGTATGCAGTTATCCCACTTGGACTGAGTGTACTGCTTATAGTTGCTATCATAGCTTACAATATTGGTAAGAGAAGATAGTAAACCCTTTTAGGAAATCTGGTTTATACAGGTTTCCTATTTTTTGATTTTAAAAAAATTTTCTGAAATTAAAGTATTTTATAAAAATGGAAGTAGTATTATACTAGTAAATCTAATTGGAAAAATAAAATTTGGAAGACAAAAAAATGTAAAAATAAAAAATATATATAATTATTAAATATTTATGAAGTACAAATAATTTGAAAAATAATAGTAAAATAATAATAAAATAGTAATAAATAAAATATTTACTGAATATAATAAACTAACAAAAAATCAAAGGAGGAAAATTATGGAATATGCAAAAGACAATATAATCAAATTACATACACTACCACAAAAAAATCAAAAAGAAGAAAAAACCACAACCAAAAAAGGGACAAGAAGTTTATTAAAATCAATAAGAAAACATAAATTAATATCAACGATACTAATTATGCTACTATTTTTTTCAATAATAAACACAATACTAATATACAGTTTTTTTAAGATATTAACTACAATCTAAAAAATCTATTACTAAAATAAAAAAATTTCCCAAATTCCAAATGGTTTCAAACCAAAAAATTGGACATTTATAAAAAAATATGCTAAAATAACGAAGAAAAACTTGGAAAAGTGGAGGTAATAATGAATATAGCAAATGAATGGCAAGACTATAAATTATTAGACATGGCAGATGGGCAAAAGCTAGAACAATGGGGAAATATAATTTTATCAAGACCAGATCCACAAATTATTTGGAAAAACAAAAGCTTCCCAAATAAATGGAAAGAAATAAATGCTACATATCATAGAAGTAAAACAGGAGGAGGCTCTTGGGAATATAACAAAAAAATGCCAAACAAATGGCAAATAAAATACAAAAATCTAATTTTTAATATAAAACCAATGGGCTTTAAACACACAGGCTTATTTCCAGAACAAGCAGTTAATTGGGACTGGATGATAAAAAAAATAACAGAATCAAAAAGAGAAATAAAAGTATTAAACCTATTTGCATATACAGGAGGAGCCACAGTAGCATGCCTATCTGCGGGAGCTTCTGTATGCCATGTAGACAGTTCAAAAGGAATGACAACTTGGGCAAAAGAAAATGTTATATCATCAGGCTTAGAAAAAAAGCAGGTAAGATTTATAGTTGATGATGTAGTTAAATTTGTAAATCGAGAAATTAGAAGAGGCAATAAATATGATGCAATAATAATGGACCCACCATCATATGGAAGAGGAGCCAAAGGTGAAATATGGCAGTTTGAAAATAATATATATGACCTAGTAGAACTTTGCAAAAACGTATTAACAGAAAACCCATTATTTTTCTTAATAAACTCATACACCACTGGAATATCTAGCAAAGTATTAGAAAACATACTAATTTTAAGTATAGAAAAAAAATACAAAGGAAAAATAGAATCAGGAGAAATTGGCCTACCTATGCAAAATTCCAAACTAGTATTACCTTGTGGTATTTTCGGAAGATGGGAAGGAAAATAAATGAACAAATTAAAAATAATATATGAAGACAATCACATAATAGTAGTAGAAAAAATACCAAATATTCCATCACAATCAGACAAAACAGGTGACATGGATATGCAAACACTTGTAAAAGAATATATTAAGGAAAAATATCAAAAACCAGGAAATGTATATTTAGGATTAATCCATAGACTAGACAGACCAGTAGGAGGAATAATGGTCTTTGCAAAAACATCAAAAGCAGCAGCAAGATTAAGCACTCAAGTAAGAGAAAAGGTTTTTAAGAAAAAATATCTAGCAGTAGTTGATGGAAAATTTGAAAAAAACAAAGGTATTTTAGAAGATTATCTATACAAAGATCAAAAAAGCAATACCAGTAAAGTAGTATCAAAAACTAAGAAAAATGCAAAATATGCAAAACTAGAATATAAAGTCTTAACATATAACGAAATAAAAAATTTAACATTATTAGAAATAAATCTATACACAGGAAGACACCACCAAATAAGAGTACAACTATCAAACTTTAAGCACAGTATCTTCGGAGATCAAAAATACGGAACAAGGGGCAAAGGAAAGCAAATAGCATTATGGGCATATGAACTAACAATAGAACATCCCATAAATAAAGAAACTATGACATTTAAGGATTTGCCAGAACCAAAAGGAACATGGTGTATATTAAAAAAGTTGAACTTTGAGGATTTTCCTTAAAGTTCAAAAAACATTTACTAATAAAATGAAAAATTATAAAATGAATTTTAGGTATGAACTGTAAGAAACGTCCCCAATGTCATTAAATTAAGATATCTATTTTTGCACAGAGTAGCCCCAATAGTAAATAGCAAATTATTTTTAAATTAATTTGCTATTTACTATTGGGGCGGATATAAATATTTTTCTTAACTTAATGACATTAGGAACGTCTCTAAAGTTCACAACAAATTTAAAAATATATTTCTAGCTGTTGAGAAAAAGAGTATTCTGTTTTATTTGTAAATAAATTCAAATTATTATGTTTTTTTAAAATCTTTTTTACTTCCCACAAACCAAGTCCTGAATGATTTTCTTTATGAGAAACACCTTTTAAAAATATTTCGTCAATATTTACATTTTTATCGGCATAACTATTTTCTATTATAATAATGTCTCTAGATCTATTATTTTCACGTCTAAAAGTAATATTTATAAATTTTTCTGTACTATTGCTTGCAGCTTCTATTGCATTATCTAATAGAATGCCAAGAATTCTAGAGAGTTCATAAGTTTTTATTTTTACATCTTGTAGATTTAAGAAAAAATACAGATTAACTGAAATTCCTTTATCCTCAGCTTCATAATATTTTGTGGAAAGTAAAGAGTAAATAGCATTATTATTTATTAAATTTGGACTTAAAAGATGTAGATTATTAATTCTTTTATTATCAAAATTAAAATCAGAATAAAATTTTTTAAGGCCGCTTAGATCATTATGCTCTATGTATCCTGCCATTGATATATGAATATTATTTATATCATGTTTAAAAGAGCTTAATTCATCATTTAAATCATAAAGAGTTTTATTATAAAGCTCACTTGCTTTTAGTTTAGATTTTATTTTAGAATAAAAATAGCATAATAATATTGATACAGTTATTAAGAAACAAATGCATAAGATTAAAATTAAATGAAACACATCAAAACTTGCAAATGAAAAATTTATTGCAGATATAACAATTATTGAAATGATAGACATAATTGTAAGTATAAGCATATTTGCATTACTGATATATAAAGTTAATATATTTAAAAAATTATTTAATAATTCCATAGTTTTTTAATACCTCCGTTAGATTACTTTTATATTTAGGACCAATTTCGCAAAAATCACCATTTGCAAAATAGATTTTTCCCTCAACAAAATCAATATTTTTAATATTATTGATATTTACTACATAAGATTTATGGCATCTTATAAAATTTTTTGGTAAAGAATCATTTATTTTGTTGAAAGAACTATAAGTTTCGTAATCATGAAAAATGGTATGAAAAACAAGTTTCATACCATCTCTTTTAATGTATTCTATAGAATTTTCATCAATAATAGTATTCTTGTTATCAATCTTTAAATATTTCTTTGGTAATCCACTTACATCTTCAAATAAGCGCACAATAGTATCTTCCAGTCTTTCTTTAGTGAAAGGTTTTGCGATATAATCAAATGTTTTATATTTATACGCAAGCATTGCATATTCTAAGTGACCTGTTGTAAAAATTAGATATACATTTTTGTTTTTCTCTCTTATTATTTTTGCAAGTTCTAAGCCTGTTTTATTAGATTTTAAATTTATATCTAAGAATATAACATCAACTTTATTATTATCTACATAATCTAAAAGTTTGTCTGTATCAGTAGTCATAAATTTTACTTTTGCATCAAATTTATATTTTACAAATATATTATCTAGCATTAATGATAATCTATTTAAAATATTTTGATTATCATCACAAATAACAAAATTTAACATTAACTAATCCCCCAATAAAATTCAAAAATGGAATATAAAAAGATAATAATTTATAAAACTTAAGTTAAATTTATTTCATATTTTTTAAATTAAAAGTAATAAAAAATTGATTATAAGTATAAAATAAAAATTTCGACAGAAAAAAATAAATTACCTTATATTTCCAAATGTAATTACAATATATTCCAAAAAAATTATATTGTCAATACCTAAAATATAAATTTATCCAGTTGGTAAAAATTATATTTAAATATAAGTTAAAACAAATTTTTATATAAAGTCATAAAAAATAAAAAAAGGTAAAAAATAGCAAATTTATAATTTAAAAAAGTCAAAATATATTTATTAATAATTCAATAATAAAGTAAAAAAATCTAAAATTATGATGATTAGATAAGAAAAAAATCACACCAAATTTTCACAAAAGTGCCAAAAAAAAATCATACAAAAGATGTATATATGATATAATACAATAAAAATTTAAAAGGGGGAATAAAAATGGATGCACAAAAATTTACACAAAAATCATTACAAGCAATACAAGAAGCACAAAATATAGCAATAGAAAATAAAAATCCTCAAATAGAAGAAGAACATTTGCTACTTGCATTACTAAATCAGGAAGATAGTTTAATAAAAGAGTTATTAAAAAAGATGAATATATCACAAGGGCTTGAAACAGAACTAAAAGATAAAATAGCAGGCTTACCTAAAATTACAGGAGGGGCAAGACAAGCAAATTCAATATATGTATCACAAGAAGTAGATGTAATTTTAACAGATTCTGAAAAAATAGCAAACCAAATGAATGATCAATACATTTCAGTAGAACATATAATGCTTGCAATAATAGATAATGCAAACAATTATCTAAAAGAATTATTCAAAAAATATGGTTTAAATAAAAATGAATTTTTAAAAGTTTTGGCAAGTATAAGAGGAAATACAAGAGTTACAACAGACAATCCAGAAAGCACATATAATGTACTAAAAAAATACGGACAAGATTTAGTAGAACTTGCAAGAAAGCAAAAATTAGATCCAGTAATAGGAAGAGACTCAGAAATAAGAGATGTAATAATGATATTATCAAGAAAAACAAAAAACAATCCATGTTTAATAGGAGAGCCAGGAGTAGGAAAAACAGCAATAGCAGAGGGTCTAGCATTAAGAATTGTAAGAGGAGATGTGCCAGAAGGGCTAAAGAATAGTACAATTTTTGCATTAGATATGGGATCACTTGTTGCAGGAGCAAAATATAGAGGAGAATTTGAAGAAAGACTAAAAGCAGTACTTCAAGAAGTAAAAAAGAGTGAAGGAAAAATAATTTTATTCATAGATGAGCTTCACACAATAGTAGGGGCAGGAAAAACAGAAGGAGCAATGGATGCAGGAAACCTACTTAAACCAATGCTTGCAAGAGGTGAATTACATTGTATAGGTGCAACAACACTAAATGAATATAGGCAATATATAGAAAAAGACTCTGCTTTAGAGCGAAGATTTCAGCAGGTAATGGTATCAGAACCAAGTGTAGAAGATACAATTTCAATCCTAAGAGGAATAAAAGAAAGATATGAAGTATATCATGGAGTAAAAATTTCAGATGGCAGCCTAATTGCAGCAGCAACTTTATCAAATAGATATATATCAGACAGATTCCTGCCAGATAAAGCAATAGACTTAGTAGACGAAGCATGTAGTTTAATAAAAACAGAAATGAAATCAATGCCAACAGAACTAGATGAGGTATCAAGAAAAATAATGCAATTAGAAATAGAAGAAACAGCACTTAGCAAAGAAAAAGACGAATTTTCAAAACAAAGATTAGAAGAAATACAAAAAGAAAAAGCAGAATTGAAAACAAAGTTCAACTCAATGAAAGCAAAATGGGAAAATGAAAAACAATCAATAGAAAAAGTCCAAAAATTAAGAGAAGAAATAGAAAAAACAAATGGAGAAATCGAACAAGCAGAAAGAAACTATGACTTAAACAAGGTCGCAGAATTAAGATATGGAAAACTTCCAGAACTACAAAAAGAACTAGAAAAAGAAGAAGCAGAAGAAAATAAAAAAGAAAATGTTTTATTAAGAAACAAAGTAACAGAAGACGAAATAGCAAAAGTCGTATCAAAATGGACCAAAATACCAGTAACAAAACTTATGGAAGGTGAAAGAGAAAAAATATTACACTTAAAAGACATCTTACACAAAAGAGTAATAGGACAAGACGAAGCAGTAGAAGATGTATCAGAAGCAATAATGAGGTCAAGAGCAGGAATAAGTGACCCCAAAAAACCAATAGGATCATTCCTATTTTTAGGACCTACAGGAGTTGGAAAAACAGAACTTGCAAAAAGTTTAGCAGAAAGCTTATTCGATGATGAGCATAATATGGTAAGAATAGACATGTCAGAATATATGGAAAAATACTCAGTATCAAGACTAATTGGAGCACCTCCAGGATATGTTGGATATGAAGAAGGAGGACAACTTACAGAAGCAGTAAGAAGAAAACCATATTCAGTAATACTATTTGACGAAATAGAAAAAGCACATCCAGATGTATTTAATATATTATTGCAAGTATTAGATGATGGCCGTATAACAGACTCACAAGGAAGAACAGTAGATTTCAAAAATACAATAATAATTTTAACATCTAATTTAGGTTCTGAATATATATTAGAAGGCATAAATGACAAAGGAGAAATTTCAGAAGAAGCAAAAGAAAAAGTAAATGATTTATTAAAGAAAAGTTTTAGACCAGAATTTTTAAATCGTTTAGATGAAATCGTATTTTATAAGCCATTACAAAAATCTGAAGTTTCAAAAATTTTAGATTTATTAGTAAAAGATATAGAAAAAAGATTAGAAGACAAGCATATAACATTAGAGTTAACTCAAAAAGCCAAAGATTATCTAATAGAAAATGGTTATGACGAAAATTATGGTGCAAGACCTCTTAAAAGATTTGTTACAAAAAAACTTGAAACTTTAATTGCTGAAAATATATTAAAACAAAATATCTTGCCTTCAAGCAAAGTGTTAATAGATTGTGAAAATGACAATTTGATAATTAAAAAATAATAGTTATAAAAAGATATTAATGTAAGAAAAAATGATTAAAAAATGAGGAAACTAAATTGGTTATTGTATGAAGGTTATATATAAATTTAAAATATAGCGATAAGATAATAAAATATATTATTTATAAAATATACGATATTGAAATTACAATATTCGTATATTTTTTTGATAAATTGCGACAGTATTAATTAAAACAAAGTAATAATAAAAAAATTTTTTCATAAAATTAGAGAGAATAGGAGTTGATTTAATGAAAAAGAAAAGTGTAATTATAATAATTGCAATAGTAATAATATTATTACTTAGTATAATCATAATAAATTTTGTAACAAAAAATAATGAAACAATGGAAACAAGTAGTACAAATTTAAGTAATAAGAAAATAGAATGGGGAATAAAAAGAAACAATAATCATGAAAGGCCAGACCTTGGAGCAGAAAATTATAAAATATTAACCGAAAACCAAGGAATAGCAATAGGAAATAGTGAAAAAAAATATATATATTTAACATTTGACGAAGGTTATGAAGCAGGTTATACAAAAGATATTTTGGAGACATTAAAAGAAAATGATGTAAAAGCTACATTTTTTATAACAGCACATTATTTAAATACACAACCAGAGCTTGTAAAACAGATGATTGATGAAGGGCATATAGTAGGAAATCATACAGTAAACCACAAAAGTATGCCAGACTTGAGTAGCGAAAAAATAGAAACAGAAATAATGGATCTTCACAAAGCAATATACGAAAAATTTGGATATGAAATGAAATACATAAGACCACCAAAAGGAGAATACAGCCAAAGAACATTAGCAATAACCCAAAACCTAGGATACAAAACAGTAATGTGGTCATTTGCATATGAAGACTGGAATGAAGATAAACAACCAGAAAAAGAAAAAGCAAAAAATAAAATAATAGAAAATGTTCACAATGGAGAAATAATGTTACTCCATGGAAATTCAAAAACAAATACAGAAATATTAGACGAAATAATAAAAGAAATAAAAAATATGGATTATGAATTTAAATCACTAGACGAATTTGAACAATAAATTAATATAAATAAATAATTAAAAGCATAAAATAAACAAATTTTTGAACAAAAAAATAAAAAATAATTTTCAAACAAAGAATACATAAACCAATATATCAAATCATAAATTTTAATAAAAAAGAATAAGTATAAATAAGTTACAACTTATAAATAAAAAATTATAAAATTATCAAACTAAAAAATAAAAAGATTTAAAAAGCAATTCCCCAAAATCCCTCCAAAACGGGATTTTAAGGAACAGCTCTAAATCCCGAAAGGAAAAATATGAAAAAGAAAAAATTAAGAAAAATTGATAAATTATTAGAAATGCCAGAAGAAATATGTTCTGATATTCCTAAAATAACTATAAGAGGATTTAGCGAAATGATAATAGAAAATTTCAAAGCAATTTTAGAATATGAGGAGTTTTATATAAGAATCAGCACATATATTGGAATAATAAACATAAATGGATATGAATTAAATCTAGAAGAAATGACAACTGATGACATAAAAGTTACAGGCAAAATAGAAAGTTTTGATTTTGAAAGCACAGTAGATTAAATAGGTGAGGAATAAGCAAAATAGCAAATGAAGGAGAAATGCTATGTGGATTAAAATCTTACTGAATTACATATTTGGATATGTAAAAATAAATATAGAGGGGTATTATATAGAAAGATTTATAAATATATGCACAAATCAAAAAATAGTAATATGGAACTTAAAAAGAGATAAAAGTATAAATTTAAAACTAAATGTGGGAATACAAGATTTTAAAGAAATAATACAAATTGCAAAAAAAACACAATGCAAAGTAAAAATTGAAAAGAAAAAAGGAATTCCATTTATAATGCACAAATACAAAAAAAGAAAAATTTTTGCTATTGCACTAATAATCTTAATATTAGTAATTGGAATAAGTTCAACATACATCTGGAACATAGAGATAAAAGCAGAAAACAATGAAGAATTTGCAGGAATTTACCAAGATTTAGAAGAAGCTGGTTTAAAAGTAGGAACTAAAAAAAGTAAAATAGATACCAAACAAATAATAAACAGTGTAAGGCTAAAAAGAGATGATATTGCCTGGATGGGAATAGAGCAAAAAGGAACAAATATAATAATAAATCTTGTAAAAGCAGAAGAAAAGCCAGAAATTATAAATGAAGAAGACTACTGTAATATAGTATCAGATAAAACAGGAGTCATTACAAAAATAAATGCTCAAGATGGAACACAAGCTGTAAAAGTAGGAGATACTGTAAATGTAGGAACAGTATTAATAAATGGTTGGATAGAAGGAAAATACACAGGAGTAAGATATGTTCATGCAAAAGGAGAAATAGAAGCAAAAGTTTGGTATACCAAAACTAAAAAAATTCTCTATAATACTACGGAAAAAACAGAAACAGGAAATGAAGAAAATACATATGGAATAAAAATAAATAATTTTCAAATAAATTTACCAAAAGGGGTTTCAAAATTCCAAAATTATGATACAATAGTCACAGAGAAAAAAATCAAACTATTTTCTGATTTTTATTTACCAATATCAATAATAAAAACAACAAATAAAGAAATAAAAAAAGAACAAAAAGAATATACAAAACAAGAAGCTATAAGCTTAGGGATAAAAGAGCTAGAGCATGAATTAGACCAAGAAATACAAGACAAAACAAAAATTGTAAATAAAAATATAAACACCTATGAAGAAGAAAGCGGTGTAGAAATAACATTAACATATGAAGTAATAGAAAACATAGGTACAAACGAAAAAATAGTATTTTGAAGGGATGATGAAAAATGGAAGAAAGAAGCTTAAGAGTAACAGGAGTAGATACTAATTTTTTTAGCAAAATAACAAGTAAAATAAGCAAATTATTAATTCCTACTAAAATAGGAATTAATGGAATAGTAATAAATATAAAAAGAAACAACCTATTAAAAACATATGAAAATTTCAAAAAAGAAAACGAAAATTACAACCAAGACGAACTAGAAAAAAAATATGATGATGCATACACAGTATACCTAGAAGCACTAGACAAATATGTAATGGACTCAATATACAAAAAAGTAAAATCAAATCAAGCTACAGAATTCGAAAAAAATGCATTATCTAAATACTATGAAATAACAAGCCTAAAAGAAAAAGAATATATGGACTACAAATACAGAAAACAAAAATACCTATTAGAACTAGACGAAGAAAGCATAAAAATGAACTCAAAAGAAAAAGTAATAGAAAGGTATCACAAATTTTACATATCAAAAATGGATGCTTTATATAAATCAATTTTAAAGAACTACTCAATAAAACTTGCAGACACAATAAACACATATGACTCAAGCAAAGAATGGATATACACAAAAATATTTTACACAATAGAAGAATATATCCAAAACATACTAGAACTAAAAATACAAACCAAAGACCAAGAAAAATACAAAGAAATAGAAGAAATTTTAACAGAATACGAAAAATTGCAAAGCTATATTGTAGGAAAATTAGACACAAAAGACAACATAGAAAAAAATATGATACTACTTGGAATAAGCAGAAAAATCTTCACACACAGTTTGCCACTAATAGTTGCTCAGCAATGCTACCAAAAATTACTAAAAGATGCCAGAATGTTAGTACAAGACACCAAAATTGCAACAAAAAGAGAAAAAGCATACTCAATGCTAATAAACTTAATTGAAGACTACAACATAAAATTATTATCAACAAAAGTATACTGGGAAGACCCAAGAAAACGAGAAAGTTTTAAAAAATATTGGGACAAGTATAAAGAAATATCAAAATTAAAAGACATAGACTTTATAGAATATGTAAGACAAAAAGAAATACTATTTAT
The DNA here is from genome assembly GCA_944391785.1 of uncultured Clostridia bacterium. GTDB lineage: Bacteria > Bacillota > Clostridia > TANB77 > CAG-508 > CAG-269. Next base: position 16,702 of record CALXUX010000063.1, on the reverse strand, counting down.
AAAAGAAGATATAAAACAAATAGCAAACCAAAAAACAGATTACTCAAAACTTATTAAATACTATAAAAGAAAACTAGTAGACTATGGAGCAATGATGGAATTGAAAAACAGTTGCATATCAGAAGGAAATTATACAGGAAAAATAAATAAAGAAAAAATAATAAAGGTAAATGTATAATATTTGGATATAGAAATTAAATATGAAAATCTGAATATAAAAAATTTAATATAAAATTTTGTATATTAAAATCTAATATAAAATTTATTTGTAAAATTATATGTAAAAATTTGAATATAAAAAATTAAATAAAAAATGGATATATTCAATGAAATCAACTAATATACAAATAATAAATGACTAAAAAATATAACAAAAAGCAGAAAAAAGGTGAAAGCAAATGTATGAAATAACATATTCAGGAATAGAAGAAAATAAAGAATATGAAGAAACAATAAAAAAAGTAATAGAAAAATGTTTCAAAGAAGAAAAAATAGAAAACTCAAAACTAATCATAACAATAACCTTAACAAATCCTGAAACCATTAAAAAAATAAACAAACAATACAGAAATGTAGACAGCCAAACAGATGTATTATCATTTCCAATGTTTGAAAAAGAAGAACTAGAAAACAAAATAAAAAACAAACAATATAACCACGAAGATGTTTTAGGAGATATAATAATATCAATAGAAAGAGTAAAAAAACAAGCAAAAGAATATGGACATAGTTTCGAAAGAGAATTAAGTTATATGGTAGTTCACGGTTTTTATCATTTAATGGGATATGACCATATCAAAGAAGAAGACAAAAAGCAAATGAGAAAAAAAGAAGATAAAATACTAGAAGAATTAGGTATAACAAGAGAATAAGGAGGCTTTAATGGGAGGAAAAGGAATAAAAATACTAATAGCTGTACTAATAATACTAATATTAGGAGCGGGAGGAATACTTGCATATCAAATAACTAAAGATAAGCAAAACGAGGCACAACAAACAGCAACAAACACAGATTCTAATTCATCTGAAAACAATATATTAACTGCAAAAATACCAGAAAAAGAAGTTGAAATCTTCAAAGGAAATGATAGACCAATTGCAGTAATGATAGACAACCACACTGGAGCATGGCCACAAGCAGGATTAAACCAAACATATATGGTTTATGAAATAATAGTAGAAGGCGGAGAAACTAGGCTTATGGCTTTATTTAAAGGAGCAGATGTAGATAAAATAGGACCAGTAAGAAGTGCAAGGCACTACTTTTTAGACTATGCAATGGAAAATGATGCAATATATGTTCACTTTGGGCAAAGTCCACAAGCAGAATCAGATATGACAAAATATTCTATACATAACATAAATGGAATATATGAAGATGGAACAACATTTTGGAGAGTAAAAGACAAATATGCTCCACACAATGCAGTAACAAGCACAGAAAAAATATTACAATCAGCCAAAAACAAAGGATATAGAACAACATCAAATAAAGAAAGTATACTAAACTATGTAACAGAAGAAGTAAACCTAGAAGAAGGTCAAGATGCAACTCTAGTTACAATACCACACTCAGACTTAGAAGTAGTAGAATATAAATATAATCAAGAAACTAAAAAGTATGAAAGATATGCAAGAGAAAAACAGCAAACAGACTGGGAAACAAAAGAAGCAGTAACAACCAAAAATATAATAATAACATTTTGTGATAATTATACCTTACAAGATACAGAAAACAAGGGTAGACAAGGCCTTAAAAATATAGGAACATTTGATGGATATTATATTACAAATGGAAAAGCAATAAAAATAAAATGCATAAAAGAAGCAAGAGATGAGCAAACAAAATATCAAGACTTAGAAGGAAATGAAATAAAAATAAATGATGGAAATACTTGGGTAAACATAGTTCCAACTACCGCACAAGTAAAAATTGGTGGAACTGAAACAGTACAACAAAATAGTTAAAAAATAAAAAAATAAAAACTAAAAAATAGAAAAAGAAAACATTTAGAAAAATAAAAAGAAAATAAAAGGAAAATAAAAGGAAAATAAAAAGAAAATAAAAAGAAAATAAAAAAGAAATAAAAAGCAATTCAAAAGGAGGACTAGAAATGAATGTATATGATACAGTAAATAGACTTGCAAGTGAAATAAAATCATCAGAAGAATATGTAAATTATAAAATAGCAAAAGAAACAATAAGCATGAAACAAGATTTAAAAGAACAAATAAAAAAATTTGAAAAAGCCAGATATGATGCACAAGTAAAAGAACTACAAACAGGGAAACCAGATGAAGAAAGTCTAAAAGAAGCACAAAAACTATACATAGAATTAATAGAAGACCCAGATGCAAAAAAATATTTTGAAGCAGAAACTAAATTTAATATATTAATTGCAGATGTAAATAAAATTATAGGTGAAGCAATACAAGATGTAATAAAAGACTAAATGTTCCAATCGAAAATAGTTTACAATGGGAACAAAATTCACACATTAAGCCACATCATTATATTTGAAAATACAACTGCAAATAGTGCAAGGAGGATAAAGAAAAATCCTCCTATTTTATTTTTTTCATTTTTAATCTCATATATTCCATAAGCAATACTTCTAAAAAATAGAAATACTGTAGAAGCAGAAAATATAATATTAAATATTAATCCCATAATAAACACCTCTTAAAAAAATAATCAACTCAGAAAAATAATAAACTCAGAAAAATAATCAACTCAAAAACTACATAAGTAAGAAGCCAGATTTAACATTAGTTGTAACATTCACATCAAAAAATGAATCTTTATAATGAGCTTCCCAATTATAATCTTGAACTTCAGGAATTGTTGTAAAATTACTTAAAGCAAAATTTCCAATACCATTTATATCACTATTAAGTTCTTTTGATGTTTTATATAAATAAGACAAAAAAGTAGATTTTAAGTAACTATTACAAGACTCAGAAATTTGCTGAAGTTTATTAGAATCTAAATAATCAGAATCTTGAGTCATTGAATAAATTCTACCAGTAAAAGAATAATCAATATTAACATAAGGAGAGCCATTTACAATAGAAACAGATATTTTACTTTTTTTAGCAGGAGTTAAATATATATCAATATACTCATCAGAACTCTCAGGATTAGGAACAGAAACCAAAAATCCTTCTATATTGTTTCTAGTACATAAAAATGATAAATTCTCTATTGCATTTAGTTCACCCACCAATTTGTCATCTTTAAAAACAGCAAGACCACTATTTTCTGAACGAAGTTCACCTGTCACAGGAGAATCATTTGCTTTAATATCAGAGTCTTTTTGCGAATTAATTGTAGTATCAGAAGTATTATTAACAGAATTTAATCCACCAAGTATTGCATAAGGCTCACAATAATTACAATTTAAAGAATTAAAAAAAGTACCAATAGTAGCATCAGTTATAAAACCTGTAAACTGGTTAGAATTTGCATAAACCTCGTAATATTTTGTAATTAAAGGTTCAAGAATAGGCTTAGAATTTTCTATATAAGATTTAGCATCACATTTACTAATTACAATATTACATGAAGGTCTTACTTGGTTATCATTAACCAAAGTAAAAATCTCATCAGAAATACCTTCTACTGCAAGTTCTTCAGAAAAAACTATGAGTTTACAATGTGACAAGTTAAGTTCCTTACCAATATAAGAATTCATAATATTAATAGCAGAAGAAATTGAAGAAGCATTAATAGTATTTATAATAGAAGGAGCATCTTCTGTAGAACCAGTATCAGAAACAGAAGAAGGCTTTGTAAATTGAAAAGTAACCTTTAAAGCATTATCACTAGACGTATCTATAGCCATAGCAACTACAACCGCAATATTATTCAAATTAACAGCATCATAAGAAGAATCAAAACTAATAAGCATTAAAACAATTAAAATAGCAATAAACCATTTTTTAAATCTATTCATATAAAAACACCTTCTTTCACAGATATTTTGAATTTTAGGGACGTTTTTAAAAGTTTATATTTTTTTAACTATAGAAATGTTTTTTAAAATTTATCTTTTTTTATATTAGGAAATATTTCCAAAGTTCAAAAATTAAATAACATTCATGAACTTTAAGAAATGTAACTAAAGTTCATTTTTATGTGAGTTTTGTTTAATTTTTCGTTTTAAATTGGCTAAAACTAGTAGTAAAAATCCGAAAATAAATATAACTATTATTATTACATATTTATAAACAATATCTTCCAGAAATCTAGAGTCAGCAAAGGTTTTAGGTAGCATACTAATTGCAAATATAAGTAGTGGTATGATAAATGCAAGTGGTTTTGATATTCTTAAATTTGCAATTTTTTTAAATGATATAATTGAAAATTGAGAGGCTAGGCTTAAGTAACAACATATTTCTAGCATCCAAATTAGTAAGAAAATTGCATCTAGTCTTTGAAAGAAACTGCCGAACTCAATATAACTTGCTGCAGTGTATAAAGGTAGGGCTTCATCAACATTAAAGAAAAATGAAAACATAAATAGTATTGTGGAGGTACAAAGTAGAATATAAATTGCTGAAAAGGCAATTGATGTTAGTGCGATTTTTTTGAATTTTTCAGGTTCTTTAAGTAGTGGAGGAAGTAAGTATAAACAAGATATACCACCAAATGCAACAATATTGCCAATTCCAGTAATAAATGTATTTACAAATCCTTCTCCTAAAATAGGAAACATTCTTTGAAGAGAAAAATTTTGTATGTTTCCTATAAATAGAAATATAACACTTGCAATAACAAAAGGAAGAAATATTGATATAACTTTCATATTAGAAGAAAATTCGAAAGTGTTTGTTATACATATGGCAATAATAAAAATTAGAATTATAAATGCGATATTTGTGTTTGAAAAATATATAATTTTTAAACCTTCACAAAAGTTTCTAAGCAAAATACCAGATCCAGTAACAAAATATGTTATTAAAATAGTACCAACTATAATTTTTAAAGTTCTACCACCTAGGTAATCTGCTATATCTATAATGTCTTTTCCACCAAAATTTTTAAGAAGAACATATACCAAATATGCAAATATTAAAGCTAATATAGAAACATATATTATATTCAAAATAGTAGCAGATTTTGTGTTTTGCAAAATAGTAGAAGGAAGTGAAACAATAGTATGAGAAACAATAACTGTAATGACCATCATAATTGCTTCTTTTGTAGTTATTTTGGTATCTGGCATATATAAAACACTCCTTAAACTTAAATTATATTTTAATAAAGAAAATTAATATAATAAAATGACTTAATATTAATAAAATCTATCTCCATTTCATAGATATATTATCCTGTTTTTTTGGCTCTTTTGGATTAATAAAACCATTTCTATATTCTCTTTTCCAAATAGGAGGAAGGATATAACCACTTCCTTTAACTTTTTCAAGAAAAGAAAGACTTGTAGTATAAGGTACTCCAAAAGATTTTGTATTACATAATAAAGAAATATAGACAAAAAGACCTATTGCTATTCCTAAAAATCCAGCCATACTTCCTAAAAAGATAAATAAAAATCTGTAGAATCTTAAGTGAAAACCAAAAGAATAATCAGGAATTGCAAAAGAGGAAATACCAGTAATTGCAACAACAATTATTAAAATAGGACTAACAATTCCAGCACTAACAGCAGCTTGTCCCAAAACAATTCCTCCAACTATACCAATTGTAGGCCCAATAGGAGAAGGAACTCTTAGTCCTGCTTCTCTTATTAATTCAAAAGATATTTCCATAATTAAAATTTCTACAATCAAAGGAAATGGAACGGTTTCTCTTGATGCAAGTATAGAAAATAATAATTCAGTAGGTAAAAATTCCTGGTGAAATGAAGATATAGCAACATATAGCCCTGGTAGAAGTAAAGTAATGGCTGCTGCTAAAAATCTAATACCTCTTATAAAATTTGCAAAAGGAACTTTTAAATTTCTATCATCAGGTGATTTCAAAAAATCTACCATAACAGCAGGTAAAATAAGAGCATATGGAGCACCATTTAAAATAACACATACTCTGCCTTCAAGCAAGTAACTTGCTGCTTTATCAGGTCTTTCAGTAGATAAAACTTGTGGAACAGATAAATCATTTGTATCAGTTATAAGTTGTTCGAGCTGCCCAGCAGAAAGAAGAGAATCAACATCTAAGTTATTTAATCTGTACCTAATTTCAGCAACTAAATCAGGGTTTGCTATATTAGACATAAAGCACAATGCACATTTTGTTTTAGTAATATTTCCGATTTCTATATTTTCCATAGTTAAATTTTCGTTATTTATTATACGTCTTAAAAGTGAAGAATTGGTTCTTAAATTTTCAACAAAAGCTTCATGAGGACCTTTAACTACTATTTCATTTGAAGGTTTGTCAACACTTCTTTGCTTAAAACCTTTTACTTCTATATCAAAAGCAACAGGTAAAGTATCAACAAAAAGTGCACAATTCCCTGAATTAACACCTGAAAAAATATCTTTAAATTCTTGCTTTTCCTTTAAAGAATTTTGAGGAATTAAACAAGATTTTAGATAATCTGCTAAATCAAATTTTTTAACTTTTCTAACAGTAACATTATTTGCAACAGCCTCTGAAATTACTCTGTTTTGTTTGTCATCAAAAAGATTATTTTTATTTCTCATCATTAAAGGTTTTAAAATATAATTATTCATCATATCAGAATTTACTAGGCCATCAATATATAAAATGAATGCTTTATATTGTTTACCTCTTGCATTTAAAATAAATTCTCGAAGTACAACATCACTGTTTACTAAAGTATTATACTTTGATTTTACATATTCTAAATTAACATCAATACTTGGAAATATTTTAGTTTGCTTTTCATTTGAAGTATCAAAATGATCACCGATTTTCTAAATTTTCATATGGTTTTTGAAGTAAAGAAAATGTAGAAGTTTCTGAAATATTATATTGAAATAGTCGCTTTATTGCATTTTTTAGATCCATCTAAATTTAAAAACCTCCATTTCTTGCAAAAATTTATTTTTAATAGTATTAGTAATTTTTTGATAAATATACTAGTTTTTCAAATAAAAAAATGTTATAATAAAATTTGATAAGGCTTGAGAAATGAAAAGATAAATTTATAGCAAATTGAAAATAAAATACTTTTTAATATAAAACTAAAAAATGTTTTTTTAAAAAGTTAAAAAAGCAAATAAACAAAAAATAAAGATTAAATTAGAAACAAAAGTTTTATTTAAAAGATTTTTAAATAAAATTATATTAAAAATATTGAGTAGGTAAAAGAAAAAAGTTTTCACAAAGTAATTTCAAATGAAAACTAGAATGGAGGAAAAATGAGAAGCAAAATTGCAACATTTATAATGTCTTTAATAATAATACTTATAATAGGAGTATTAATAATTTTTGGAATTCTCCTATACACAGAAATAACTCAATATGATTTAAGTAAAGGAGTAGAAAACTTTGTATCAACAGTTACCAGTATAGCAAGAGAAGAAGAAAATTTATCTACACCAGAATACATAGAAAGAGACTTAAATGAACTTAGTGCAGAGACAGTAACCAATAGTAGTAAAGTAGAAGTTGGAAATGTGACAATAAATAAATATTACTATAATCAATTAGAAGACTCTGCAAAAATATTTTATGAAGCATTTGAAAAAAACAAAGAAAATATGAAAACAGGAACTTATCAAATAGAACTAGGAGATATATTTAATGATGTATTATCACAAGCAAATGGAGATAAATTATTAGGAGAATATTACCAAACAGCAGTAGAAACATATATATATGATAATCCAGAAGTATTTTATTTAGATGTTAATAAAATGTATTTGAACATAGAAAAAATAACAAGAGGAAGTAGAGTAACATATAACGTATTTATAAATAATGGAGACCAAGCAAATTACTTAGAAGATGGATATAATGAGCAAATTATAAAAGCAAGACTTGCAGAAATTGAAAATGTAGTAGCACAAATAAAAACTTTGGCAGTAGGAAACACATATGAAAAAATAGAAACAGTACATGACTACATTGTAGAAAATACTTCATATGATACTACAATATCAATGCCAGATATATATAATGTATATGGAACATTAGTAAGAAAATCAAGCGTGTGTGAAGGATATGCTAAAACATTTAAATTATTAATGGACGAATTAAACATACCTTGTGTAATTGTCATCGGAACAGCAACAAACTCAAGTGGCGAAACAGAAAATCATGCATGGAATTATGTGCAAATAGGAAACTCTTGGTATGCAGTAGATTCAACTTGGGATGATCCAGTAGTAGTAGGTGGAGGAGAGGCAAGACCAGCATCAAAATATAAATATTTTTTAAAGGGTTCTACTACGATGTCAAAAGACCATACACCAAAAATGCAATTCACAGAAAACGGAAGAAGTTATACATATCCAAGTTTAAATATAGAAGATTATAATATATAGGATTATAAAAAGATAAAAAATTGTAAATTTAATTTACTAATATAATGGTAAAACAAAAATATAAAAATTGTAAATTTACTAATATAATGGTAAAACAAAAATATAAAAAATTGGAAATTATATAGAGCTATAAAAACAAAAGAATAAATAATAAAGAATATAGTAATAAAAGTTAAAGGAGTAATAATGATAACTTTAAAAGATACATTAAAAGACTTATTTGGAAACAGAATAAAAGTATATGCATTTGTCGGACCATCAGGAACAGGAAAAAGCTATAGAGCACAAATGGTAGCAAGTGAAAAAAATATAAATTATATAATAGATGATGGCCTGCTTATAAAAGATAATGAAGTAATAGCAGGGGAATCTGCAAAAAAGGCGCCAACTAAAATCGAAACTGTAAAAAAGGCATTATTTTATAGAGATGAAGAAAGGCAAGAAATAGTAAAAGCATTAAAAAAATATAAACCAGAAAGTATTTTAATACTTGGAACATCAGATGGAATGGTAAAAAAAATTGCAGAAAACTTAGGTTTGCCAGAAATTTCTGAAACAATATATATAACGGATGTCGCAACACAACAAGAAATGGAAACAGCAAGAAGAATAAGAGTAACTGAAGGAAAACATGTAATTCCTGTGCCAACTTTTGAAATTAAAAAAGATTTTTCTGGTTTTTTGCTTGATCCACTTCAAATTTTTAAATCAAAAGGAAAGGGGCAAAAGCCATATATTTCAGAAAAATCTATAATAAGGCCTACATTTAGTTATATGGGAAAATTCACAATTTCTGATACGGTGTTTAGACAGATATTGGATTATTTGGTTTCAAAGACTAAGGGGATTTATAAAATTCAAAAAACTAGAGTGGAAAATTACGGCGAAGGGGTTAGTTTGTATATAGAAGTTACTGTGGTATATGGATTTAATGTGGTGCAGGATATTAAGGATTTTAAGGAAAAGGCTAAAAAGGAGATTGAGAAGCTTACGGCTATGAATGTGGTTAGGCTTGAGGTTGTTGCTAAGAATATTTATGTGCCGGGGCAAGATAGATAGTAATAAGGAGGAATTAATTTGAAACAGAAAATAAAGGAAGTTATTAAGTGGATTGTTAGGGGAGCTTTGTATATTTGGTTTAAAATAGTATATAGGGCTGAGATAAATGGTTTAGAAAATGTACCTAAAACAGGGGCAGTTATATTTTGTGGAAACCATAGGAGTTATTTGGATCCGCCTTTGATGGTTGCTACTGGTAAAAGAGATATGAGGTTTTTGGCAAAGGAGGAGCTATATAAAAATAAGTTTTTGGCTTTTTTGGGATGGGCTTTTGATGCTATACCAGTAAAGAGAGATGAAAAAGATGTAACAGCTATAAAGCAATCTTTGAAGACTTTGAAAGAGGGTAAGTGTATTGCTTTATTTCCTGAAGGAACTAGAAATGGTTTGGAAAAAGGAGAAAAGGTTAAGGATGGTGTAGCGTTTTTTGCAGTTAGAAGTGGAGCAAAGGTAGTGCCTTGTGGTATAAAGGGTGGTACTAAAGAATGTAGAAAAATAACAATTACATATGGAAAGCCATTAGATTATAGTAGTTATAAAGGAAATAAAGATAAAGAAAAATTTGACGAAATAACAAAGGAGATAATGGAAAATATAATTAAGTTGACAAAATAGTAAAAAAGGTATATAATATAAAAAGTTTTAAAAAAATGAGGCAGGGCGTTTTTCAAAAGAATTGAAAAACGTCTTAAGTTTCGAAAGGATAGGTAAAAATGAATAACGAGAAAATAAGAAACATAGCAATAATCGCACACGTAGACCATGGTAAAACAACATTAGTAGATAGCATGCTAAAACAAAGCCATGTATTCAGAGAAAATGAACAAGTACAAGAAAGAGTAATGGACTCAAATGACCTAGAAAAAGAAAGAGGAATAACAATACTTTCAAAAAATACATCAGTTATGTATAAAGACATAAAAATAAATATAGTAGATACACCAGGACATGCAGATTTTGGAGGAGAAGTAGAAAGAGTACTAAAAATGGTAGATGGAGTACTTTTATTAGTTGATGCCTTTGAAGGGGCAATGCCACAAACAAGAGAAGTACTAAAAAAATCTTTGGCATTAGGTTTAAAACCAATAGTAGTAATAAATAAAATAGATAGACCAGGAGCTGCTCCAGAAAAAGTAGTAGACCAAGTAATAGAATTATTTATAGAACTAGATGCAACAGATGAGCAACTAGATTTCCCTGTAGTATATGCATCAGCAAAAAATGGAATAGCAAAAATGGATTTAAATGATGATGCAAAAGATTTAACAGTTTTGTTTGAAACAATAGTAAATACAATAAAAGCTCCACAATGCAATATAGAAGGACCTGCCCAAATGCTAGTATCAAACATAGACTATGACGAATATGTAGGAAGAATAGCAATAGGAAGAATAGAAAGAGGAGTAATAAAAGCAAATATGCCTGTATCTATATGTGGAAAAGAAGATAAAATAACCCAAGGGCGAATTGCAAAACTTTACACATATCAAGGCTTAAAAAAGGTAGAAGTAGAAGAAGTAGGAGCAGGAGATATAATAGCACTTGCAGGACTTCAAGATATAAACATAGGAGACACAATATGTGACCTAAACAATCCAGAAAAGATACCATTTGTAGATATAGATGAGCCAACAGTATCAATGACATTTAGTGTAAATAATGGACCATTTGCAGGAAAAGAAGGGCAATTTGTAACATCAAGACATATACGTGACAGATTATTCAAAGAACTAGAAAGAAATGTATCATTAAGAGTAAAAGAAACAGACAGTCCAGACTCATTTGAAGTATCAGGAAGAGGAGAACTTCATCTTTCAGTCCTAATCGAAACAATGAGAAGAGAAGGATTTGAATTATTAGTATCAAGACCAAAAGTAATTTTCAAAGAAATAGATGGCATAAAATGTGAGCCAATAGAAAGGCTAGTTGTAAATGTACCAGATGACTGTGTTGGAAATGTAATAGAAAAACTAGGAAGAAGAAAAGCAGAAATGGTAAATATGGAGCCAGCAGAATTAGGACATACAAAAATAGAATTCAAAATCCCAGCAAGAGGTTTAATCGGTTACAGAACAGAATTTTTAACAGACACAAAAGGTGAAGGAACAATGAACCACATATTTGACAGCTATGAACCATACAAAGGAGACATCCAAGCACGTGTTAGAGGAACAATAGTAGCATTTGAAGCTGGAAAATCAGTAACATATGGTCTATATAATGCACAAGACAAAGGAGAACTATTTATAGGACCAGGTGTAGATGTATATGAAGGAATGATAGTAGGTCTAAACTCAAGAGGAGAAGATTTGGCTATAAATGTATGTAAAGAAAAACACCTAACAAACACAAGAGCATCAGGTTCAGATGAAGCTTTGCGTTTAGTTCCGCCAATCCAAATGTCACTAGAAAAAGCAATTGAATTTATACAAGATGATGAACTAGTTGAAGTAACACCAAAATCAATTAGATTAAGAAAGAAAATATTAGACACAAAGGAAAGAGAAAGAGCAAATAGAAATAAATAAAAATAAAATAATTAGGAACATAAGAGAAAAATGATTCTCTATTCCTAATTTTTATTTATTAGTTCAACAATCAGAATATTTTATAGATTATGAATTAGTTATATTAATAACTCTAAACAAATTAATTAAAACTCAATTAACAGAGATATTAAAGATATAATAAATAATTGAAATATAATATAAAAATATTGAGAAAAATACAAAAAAATGATATCTTTATAAAAGAGGTGAAGATATGAAGGATTTTAGATTAGAAAAATTAGCCAGTAACTTATTAAGTCATTCTGTTAATCTACAAAAAAAAGAAAAGATATTAATAGAAATAATTGGGATAGATGCAATTCCTTTAGGAAAAGAATTAATAAAACAATCAGAAATCATTGGTGGATTTCCATTTTTTAATATAATAGATCATAAGATAATTCGAGAAATGCTCAAAAATGCAACAGAAGAACAGATAAAAATTTATGCAAAACATGATCTGCAAAGAATGAAGGACATGGATGCATATATAGGAATAAGAGCAATTACAAATACAGCAGAACTAAATGGAATTTCAAAAGAAAACATGGAATTATATAATAAATATTATACTTTGCCAGTACATTTTGAAGAAAGAGTCAAACGTACAAAATGGTGTATTTTAAGATATCCGAATTCGTCAATGGCACAAATGAGTAATATGAATACAGAAGAATTTGAAGATTTTTATTTTAATGTTTGTGGATTAGATTATGATAAAATATCAAAAGCTATGGATCCTCTAGTTAATTTAATGAATAAAACGAAAAAAGTTCATATAATAGGTGAAGGGACAGATTTAACATTTAGTATAGAAGGGATACCAACTGAAAAATATATGGGAACATTTAATATACCTGATGGAGAAGTGGCAACAGCACCAGTAAAAACAAGTGTAAATGGATATATAACTTATAATACAGAGACAAGATATAATGGTGTATTATTCAATAATATTAAATTTGAGCTTGAAAATGGAAAAATAGTTAAGGCCACAGCTAATAAAACTAAAGAACTTAATGAAATTTTAAATACAGATGATGGAAGCAGATATATCGGAGAGTTTGCTATTGGTCTAAATCCGTATATAGAAAAGCCGATTGGGGATACATTGTTCGATGAGAAAATAAAAGGAAGTTTTCATTTTACACCTGGAGATAGTTTAGAAGAAAGCGATAATGGTAATCGCTCTAGCATTCATTGGGATATAGTAAATATTCAAACACCAGAATATGGTGGCGGAGAAATTTGGTTTGATGATGTATTAGTAAGAAAGGATGGAATATTTGTTTTAGAAGAATTAAAGCTATTAAATCCTGAGAACTTAATATAATATAATAAAAGTATAAATAGGAACTAATTGAAGAATCAATTAATTCCTATTTATTTAATTAAAAATCAAAAAAGAATTCGTCATAATTTTTATTTTCTAAAATTAAAGCACCATCATAATATATTTTTTTGACATCTTCTTTAGAAAAAATTAATGCGTCATCATATTTATGAATGTCTTTTATTTCACTAGATGAGAGTATTATTTTCTTTACTGTTGGTAGAGAATTAGGGGTAAGACCTAGTATTAATCCTTTACATATTTTTATATTGTCTGACCAAGGAATGTTTGCTACAATTTGAACTTTTTCAAGCATATTATTTTTATGTGAAGAATTATGTAATGTAAAGTAGGCAGCAGTTCTACTAGATTCAAAAACACCTTCATAATAGTAGGCACAATTCTGATAACTGGCAGTATTCTTTATTCCGTTATAAAACTTACACTTATACTGAGTGTCTGAAATAAATATATCAATAATAGAAATCATAAGTTTACTATTAGTATAATAGTATACAAATAATTTATCAGTTTCGAAAGGATTAAATAATGAGCTAGAGTTGTTGTTTTGTCCTTTTGCAACTGGAAAGAAATCAGTTATAGGTATGTTTAGGCAATTGCACAATTCTAATAAAGTGATTGCATCTGGAATAATTTGATTATTTTCATACTTAGAAACTGTAGCTTTAGATTTATGAATATAATCACCAACCTCCAAAAGTGTCTTATTTGTTAATTTTCGATAATATTGTAACTTTTTACCAATATTAATATCTTCAATCTTATAAATAAATATCACCTGTTTCTTATAAATATACTTTTATTAAAATATTTATTGAATATTAAGAAATCTATATATATTTTAATACAATTTTTACCCAAAATCAACCAGGATGAAACATTTTATTCAAAAAAGTTTCCTGATAAGAAAAAAATGTATTTTGACTTATCAAGTAAAAGGGACTATAATAATTTTAATTATATTAGTAAAATTTGTAAATATAAACTAAAAATTATGTAAATACAAAAGGGGATAGTTATGATAGATTTACATATTCATACAAATTATTCTGATGGAAGAAATAACTTACTGGAAATATTACAAATAGCAGAAAAGAAAAATGTTTCCACTATTTCTATAACAGATAATAATAGTTGTGAAGCATATAGTGAATTAAAAAAATTACCATGGAAAAGATATTTTAGTGGAAAAATAATACCAGGTTGTGAGTTTTCTACAATAGTAAATAATGTACCTATAGAATTAATTGAATATAATATTGATACAGATTTAGTGCAAGACAAAATATCAAAATTATATCTTCCGAAAAAAGATTATAATATATATGAGACTAATTTAATTATAGAAAAGTGTATTGAAAAAGGTTTAGTTATAGATGTTCATAACATAATATATGATGCGGAAAGAGAAAGAGGAAAAAGAGCAGTATTTGATGAAATAAAAAGACATTTAGAAAATAAAAGGTTTATCTCAGCAGAAGCGTGGGATAATGCAAGAACCTTTTTATTAACATATACATCAAATCCTAATAGCGATTTTTTTGTTGATTTTTCAAGACTTATTCCATCATATAAACAAGTTGTACAGTTGATAAAACAATGTGGGGGAAAAGTTTTTATGCCACATATATTTAAGTATAATGAAAATTCAATGGATGTAATAGAAACATTAATAAATGAAAGTATGCTAGATGGCATAGAAGGATATTATCCATATTATTCAAATGAACAACAGAGATTTGCACTAAAATTTGCACAAAAAAATAATTTATATATTTCAGGAGGAAGTGATTCACATGGTACTCCTGATTCTGAGATAGGAATAGGTAAGGCGAATTTAAATATACCCGAAGACATTATAACTCCTTGGTTTGATGAAACAAAAATTATAACACAAGGAGGATTAGATTATGAAGAACGATAACGAAATTGGCATTTTCAAATGCCATAAAATAGAGATAATAGATAATAAAAAATTTATTCAAAAACTCAGAAATAGCAAAAAATTGACAGAATATATAGAATTAAATGTAAAGAAAAATGACGAAATGAAGAAAATTATGAAAAATGAAAAGGTGGAGAAGTACACAGAAAATACATTTGATTATTTAAAATTTATTAATGCTATTAATGAAAATGGACAAACTGATAATACAAATATTATATATGGACAGATTTTTACTATAAATTATAAAAAGAATATATTAACTATTGTTGATAAAAAGATATATGAGAATCATTTTGAAAAAGTAAATGAATATAACTATCCTCTAAATGATGTTGGAGTAATAGAAGATGAGACAAAAATAATTTTAAATTTTATAAATCAGATAAAACAAAAAAATGATTGTAAATTTTTACTATATGTATTATCAAATAGAAAATTAAGCGTAGAACAACAAAAAAATAATATAAAAACAGAAAAAGAAATAGATAATTTATTTAAATTATGGAATATTACAGATAAATATTATTCATACAAACAATACAAAATATACTTAAATTTGTATAAAGAATTATATATAGATGCTCTAAAGAAAAATTTAGATATAAATTTATCATACTATGGAAAAATTAAAGAACAAATCAGAGAAGTAAAAAAAGAAATTTTGAAAGGAGAGTAAAATGGAAGAAAAAGAGTGTAGACAAATTAAAAACATAGGATGGACATTAGGAAATGATTGTCCTTGCAAATGTAAACACTGTTATTCAATGAGTGTTAGGGAAAAAGGAAAAAATCTTACTAAAGAAATTGTTGATAAAGTAATAGAACAAGTTCAAAGAATAGGAGTGGAGACAATCAATTTAGGAGGTAATGAGCCTATTTTTACTAATGGTTTAAAGGTTCAGGATAGTCTATTGCAGGATATATTGAAAGAATTAACAAAGAAGAACATAAAAGTAGGAATTACAACATCTGGAATAAGTTTAATTGCTTTGAAAAATGTTTATCCAGAGTGTCTAAAGTTATTAAATGATGTGGATATTAGTTTAGATTCTCCATATGAAAAAGAACATAATGAAAATAGAGGAGGAGATGTGTACAAATATGCACTAGAAGCTCTTGAAATATGCAAAGAATATGGAATAGAATCAGGGATTATAATGTGTGCGATGAATTGGAATTTTACCAAGAATCGTATAGATGCTTTATTAGAATTAGCAAAGCAATATAATTCAAATATTCGATTTAATTTATTAAAACCAATTCAAGAAAAACATTATGAACTTGTACCTACTAAAAATCAAGTACTTGAAAACT
>CALXUX010000062.1 GCA_944391785.1 uncultured Clostridia bacterium | reverse complement strand
GCCTGAGTGAAAGAGGCTCGTGAGAAAGCCCTACAAACTCTTTCTGAATGCAATGAGTAGGAAAATATTTTTAAATTAATTTGCTATTTACTATTGGGGCGGATATAAATATTTTTCTTAACTTAATGACATTGGGAATGTCCCCAAAGTTCACCCAATCTTGCTATTTAAAATTTTATGTAGTAAAATAAACCTAAATATAAAAAAGGAGGCTTAAAAAATTATGATAGATAAACCAAGAAAAATAGCATTAAATGCTTTATATGATATTGAACAAAAAAATTCATATTCAAATATAATTTTAAATAAACTCATAAAAGAAAATCAAAAAGAATTATCTAAGGTTGATATAGCATTTATATCAGAAATAGTATACGGAGTTACATATTGGAAATTAACATTAGATGAAATAATAAAAAAGTATTCAAAAATAAACTTAAAAAAAATATCACCTTGGATAATAAATATTTTGAGAATGGGAGTATATCAAATAATATTTTTAAGTAAAGTTCCAAAATCGGCGGCAGTAAATGAAAGTGTAAACTTAGCCAAAAGATATGGGCATAAGGCAAGTTCAAATTTTGTAAATGCAATACTAAGGAAAATAGAAAAAGCAGATTATAAAGAATTATTTAAAAAAGAAGATCAAAAAGAAAAAATATCAAAAACGACATCAACACCTGAATGGATAATAGAAGAACTTTTAAAAACTAGAAATATAAATGAAGTAGAAAAAATTTGCACAGCATTTACAAATAAGCCAAATATAACCATAAGAATAAATAATTTAAAAATTTCAAATAATAAATTAAAAGAAGAACTTAAAAAGAAAAATATAAAATACAGCGAATTCTATATAGAAAATTCGAATTCTGAAATTTTAAGAATAAAGGATACAGAAAAAACAGAACCTAAATGTGTAGAAGAATTTTTAGAACTTACAAATTTAAATAACATAGAAAAATTAAATTTATTTAAACAAGGATATTTTACAATTCAAGACATATCAGCAGGATTTACTGTAAAATTATTATCTCCTAAAAAATCTAATTTTATACTAGATGCATGTGCAGCACCAGGAGGAAAAACAACATTTATAGCAGAAAAAATGGAGAATCAAGGTAAAATAATTGCTCTAGATATTTACCCTCATAGACTAAAACTAATAGAAGAAAATGCAAAGAGATTAGGAATAAATATAATAGAAGAAAAGATTCAAGATGTAACAAAGGAAAATCAAGATTTTATAGAAAAATTTGATAAGATATTATTAGATGTTCCTTGTATGGGAATAGGAGTAATAAAAAGAAAACCAGATATTAAATGGCAAAGAAAAAAAGAAGACTTACGAAAAATCACACAAATTCAATATAAAATATTAGAAACCTGTTCTAAATATTTAAAAACAGGAGGGGATATAGTTTATTCTACTTGTTCAATATTTGCAGAAGAAAATGAAAATATTATAAAAAAATTCATAGAAAAAAATTCTAATTTTAAAATAGAAAATACAGAAATTAAAGAAATGGAATATTTCAAAAAATTCAAAACAAAAGAAGGTTATTACATAATAGATCCAACAGAAAAAAACGATGGATTTTTTATGTGTAAATTAACTAAAATCAAATAAAATAAACTTAAAATTTCAAGTCAAAAAAACGAAACTGTAACAATATTACAATATTATTACAGTTTCATTACATTTTATCAAATGATATTGACATTTAAGCAAAAAAAGATAAAATAAAAGAGTAAATAATACTAAAAATTTCATAAAAAGAAAAAAATTTGAAGAATTATTTTATTTTATCTGTAAATAATAAAAATATAAAAAAATAAGGAGTAAAAAATGGCTAGTTGCTTAGGATTATATATTGATAATAATCTAATTAAATATGCAAAACTATCTAAGGACAAAGACAATATAAAAATCGAGTCTTATGGTGTAAAATGTTTTGAAAAATCGAATTTACAAAAAGAAGTGCATCAAATAGTAGAAGAAACATTTAGTGAAAAAATACCAATAAGCATAAATATATCAGAAGAAACTTATGAGTATTTTGATATGTATGCACTATTAAATAGGAAAGATATACCAAAAGCTGTAAAAACAGAATTTGAAGCATATTGTGGAGAAAATGGTAATAATCCTAATGCTTATGAAACAAGATATGCATTAGTAGAAAAACCAGAAGATAAAGAAAATTTAAAAGTTATTCACGTAAGTGAAAATAAAATAAATTTAAACAAGAAAATGCAAATGTTTCAAGGTTATAGGCTAGATGGAATGTACCCAATTTCAATGTCTATTGCAAACTTATTAAAAATGAAAAATAGGGAAAACTGCATAATAGTTAATATAGAAAATAGCACATCAATAACAACAGTAATAAACAAAACAATACAAGATGTAAAAAAATTAGATGTAGGAAATGCGGACATACTTCAAAAGATAAAAGAAAAAGAAAGTTCATATTCAAAAGCATATCAAATAGAAAAAGAAACAACAATATACACTTCACAAGCAGGTGACTTAGAGGTGGGTGGAAATAATTATTTGGAACTAATAATGCCAACACTATATGATATAGTAGGACAAGTAAGAAAACTAATAAATGAAACATCCACAAAAATTGATAAAGTATATTTAACAGGAGCAGCATCTTTAATAAACAATATTGATTTATATTTTGAAGAATACCTAGAAGATGTAAAATGTGAAATATTAAAACCATATTTTATAAAACAAGCTCCACAAGTTAATATAAAAGATTATATTGAAGTTAACTCAGCAATTTCTTTAGCATTAATGAATTTTAAAATTGGAATTACTGGAATGAATTTCAAACAAAACAATTTAAGTGATCAATTAAAAAATGTATTAAAATCAGACATAAACTTAAGCAAAAAAGGAAAAGAAAATAAATTTTTAGCATCACTATTAAAAAATGATTTATCTACACCATTAGATAATACAGAAAAAGTATTATTAAGAGTAACAGCAGGTTTACTAATTCTATTTATAGTATATAGTGGTTTTGCAATGCTAATAAATAGTCAAATGAATAATAAAACAAGAGAAGCAAATGATTCAATATCTTCAACAAATTCGCAAATAAGTCTTGCAAATTCTGACAATGAAACAATAAAAACTAAAATAAACGAATATACAGAAATGATAGAAAATTTGCAAGAAATAAACGAAAAAATAGCAGAAACAAATCAAGTAAAAAAAGCAATTCCAAATTTATTAACAGCATTAATGTCAGGAATGCCAGAAGATGTGCAAATAACTTCTATTGAAAACACAAGTGGAAGAAAAATAAAAATAGTAGCACAATCAACAGAATATGACCAAATAGGATTTTTCAAAGCTAAAATAAAAACAGATAATATATTAGTCGCAGACACAGTACAATCAACAGCTCCACAAAAAAATAATGGAGTAATAACTGTAGAGATAGAAGGTGAGTTGCCATGAAAAAATTATTAATAATTATTATAATAACATTACTGATAATACTTATAGCAGTAACAGCTATTAATGGACTGCATATAGGTAGCTTAGAAATATTAGGAATCAAAGGAATGCAAGAAAAAAATGAAGAATTAGATAGCAAAATACAAGAAGCTACTTTACTTGCAAGTACAGAATTTAAAAATGCAGAATCACAAGTAACAAGCAACATGAAGCAGCTAGAAAATAAAAAACAAGAATATCAAGATATGGTAACTGTCAGTACAGATACGCAAGTAGAAGAAGCAAGTCAAATTACACAATATGAATCAGAAAGAGTAGAAACAGGAATTGGAGGACATGCAAGAAAAGAAGGTGTAACATTAGATTTAAGATATACACAAGAAGCAAATAATACTAAAAACACTTATAATTTATATTTTACAGTTGTAGGGCAATATGTAAATATAATTGAATTTATATCAGATATAGAAGATGATGAAACATTAGGATTTAGAATAGAAGATTTTAAAATGGTTGGAGCAGATGGGAATAATGTAAAAGCAACATTCGTATGTAAAGATATTGCAATAATAGGAATTTCTTCTCTATCAACAAATACAGCTACTGAAGCAGATGTAGAATTAGAAGAAAATGGAACAAATGCAAATTCTAACAAAAACACAACAAATACAAACACTTCAAATACTACAAAAAATTCAAATAGTACTACAAATGTAACTAATACTACAAGATAATTTATATTTTGAGATAAAAAACAATAAAAAGGAGTAGAAAAATGGCTAAAAATGTGATTAAAGAAATAATAATAATATTATTATTAACTTTAGCAATAATATTAATATTAGGAGTATTATTATACAAATATACTGCAACCAATAAAGTTTTACCAGAAAAAGTATCATATACTACTCCTGAAAATTTGAAGCAAGAACTTGCAGAGGCAAATCAAATTCAAGATGAACAAACAGTTTTAACTTATGAAATAACAGCTTCAGATTTAAAAAATTACCAACAAACAAAAGAATATGTTAAAGGAAAACGAAATCCTTTTAGCTCTGTTACAACAGAAACTACAACAGGTACAAATACTAAAAATGGAGCACAAAATTCACAAAATACGACTTCAGGGAATACTAACTCAAATGTAAATACAAATACAGCTACAAATTCAAATAATTCAACTTCAACAAACAATGTAACAACTAACAATAGTACAAACTCTGAGAATACAGAAAATACTTCAGAAGGATATTTTCCTGATACAGGTACAAAATAATTAGTTATTAACATTATATTTATAAATAATAGATATAATTCAATATATAACTTCAAAAGAAAAGGAGGGGAATATAATGAAAAAACAAAATGGTATAACATTGGTTGCACTAGTAATAACAATAATTGTATTGTTAATATTAGCAGGAGTTACAATAGCAGCTCTTTCAGGACCAAATGGAATATTATCAAATGCAGTAAAAGCAAATGAGGAAACAGCAAAAAGTCAAGCAAGAGAAGCTGTTTGTATAGCAGTTTCAGAAGTTTTAACAAACTATTATGTTGAAGATACAACAGGAGGTACACCAGTTGATTTATCATATGATAATGTAATAGAATCTATAGAAAGAAATTATCCTGATTTTGACAGTGTAACAGAAGGAACAAATAAAATTACAATAGAAATAAATGGTATAACTGTTGAAGTTCCAGTTACAATTTCATCTGGTACTCCATCAACATGGACAGTTGGACAACCAACAATAGTAGATTAATAAAAAATAAATAGGAGGAAAACAATGAATAAGCAAAAAGGTATAACATTAGTTGCATTAGTAATAACAATAATTGTATTGTTAATATTAGCAGGAGTTACAATGGCAGCTCTTTCAGGACCAAATGGAATATTATCAAATGCAGTAAAAGCAAATGAAGAAACAGCAAAAAGTCAAGCAAGAGAAGCTGTAAGTTTAGCAGTTTCAGAAATATTAACACAATATTATGTGGATGATACAACAGGAGGAACACCTACAGATATAACAACAGCAGGGGTAATAGCTTCAATAGAAAAAAATTATCCTGATTTTGAAAATGTAGCAGTTGATAGTACACCAACACCTACAAAAGTTACAATGACAATAAATAGTGTAGATGTTGAAGTTGCAGTTACAGTAACACCAGGAGGTGCTGGAAAACCAAGTACTTGGTCAATTGGAGCAGCAAGCCTTGCAGCAGGTGATTAAAAATATAATGTAGCAACAATTAGGCATATGCATTTAAGATGTATATGCCTAAATTCATAAAAACAGTCAAAGGGAGAAATATATGGACATAATTTTATATGTAATAATATTTTTAATAGGAATTTTTTTTGGAAGTTTTTATACATTAGCAGTTTACAGGATTCCAAAAGGAGAAGATATAACTCATACTCATTCTTATTGTCCAAATTGCAAACATAAACTTGGAATATTAGATTTAATACCAGTGTTTAGTTATATTTTTCTAGGAGGAAAATGTAGATATTGCAAGCAAAAAATAAGACCAAGATATTTTATTTTAGAGATATTATCAGGAATATTTTTTGTTACAGTTTTTTATATAATGGGAATAAACTATGAAAATTTAAACTTAAATGCAATATTGAATTTCGGATTTTTTGTTTTATATTTTACATTTATAGTATTATTTGCAGGAATAGATAGTGAGTATAGAAAAATTAACAAACCTGTATTAATGTATGGAGTTATCATATCACTTATATATATAGTATATCTATGTATAATAGATTTTGCTAGTATTTATAGATATGGTATATATTTGTTTTTATTTATAATCTTATTATTAATAGACACAATTTATATAAAGAAAAAAGCAATAGACAGTTATCCAATAGATATATTAATTTCAATAATAATAATGTTAGTATTTACCAGCAAATATATAGTAATAAATAGTATAATTACTACACTAATTGCAATTGCTATATATTTACTAATTGAAAAATTAAAAAATATAAAATCAAAGAGAAAAAAAACAAAAAAAGAAGCAAACTACGAAATTTCAATTGGATTATATTTATCAATTACAAATATACTTTTTTATGTATTATTATTTGCAATGTGTGAATTTTAAGTATAGAAAGGAAAATAATATGAAGCTTAAAGCAGAAAGTGGTATAACCGGAATTGATATTACAGTTTCTATAGCACTAATTTCAATATTTATAGCTTTAATTGCAACAATTACATACAACATACAAAAAAAATCTGCTGATATTGAAAGATTATCAGAAGCAACTATGTATGCTGTAGAATTAGTAGAAGAAATAAAATCAGGAGGTTTTGATATATTACCAGCAAAAGGAACAAACACAATAGAAAACTATGAACCAGGATATATATTAGATAATGAAGGAAAAGAAACACCATATTATCAAGAAATACAAGTTTTAGATTATACAGAACTTCCCGGAAATGAAAGTAAAGTTTCAGAAATATTGAAAAAGGTTACTGTAAATGTAAAATATATGTCAGGAAGTAAAGAAAAGACAGTAGAACTTTCTACAATTATATCAAAGGAGAACTAGAGTGAAAAAAGAACAAGGTATAACATTAATGTCTGTAATAGTATATGTAATTGCATTATTAATTGTAATGGGAGTAATTTCTAGTTTAACAGGATATTTCTATAAAAATGTTAATGTAAGTAATGAAAATACTGAAAACTTAAATGAATTTACAACATTTAATAGTTATTTTACAACAGAAATTAATGAAGATAATATATCTGTATTAGAATCAGAAACTACAGAAGAATCTCCCAAAACAAGTTATATTGCCTTTTCAAATGGGGCAACATATACTTTTTCTGAACAAAATAAATCAATATATAAAAATCAAGTAAAAATTTGTAAAAATGTAGATAAATGTTTATTTAGTTATGATTTTATAGATGGAAAATATATAGTATATGTTGACCTAAAAATTGGCAATATAGAAAAAACGGGAAATAATGTAATGCAATTTACTATTAATAATAAATAAAATTCGATTAAGAGGAGAATAGATTATTATGGAAATAAAAAGAAGACAGCCATTAGGAGTAGAATTAGTAAAAAAAGGTATTGTAAAAGAAAATGATATTGAACAAGCATTAGACTACCAGAGAAATCATCCTGAAATGAAAATAGGAGATATATTATATGAATTAGATGTAACAGATCCTAATGTTTTAATACAAGCAATAGGTGAAATTCTTGGAACAAAAGGAATACTTTTAAAAACAAATATGATAAGAGTCAATCTAACAGATTATATATCTTTAGATGTTGCAAAAAAATACAAAGTAGTTCCAGTTGATATCGAAAATGGAAAAATGAAAGTTTGTTTTGCAAATACTGCAAATCAAAAAAATATAGAATCAGTTAGACTATTGTTTTTAAATAAAGGCTTAGTAATGGAACCTTTTATAACATTTGAAAAAGAAATAGATAAATATTTAAAATCATTAGAAGGAAAAGTAGAAGAAGACTTTAGTAAAAACAATAAATCAGGAAATGTTACAGTAACAGAGCTTGTAGACTCAATTATAAAAACAGCCATAAGTAAACGTGCAAGTGATATTCACATAGAGCCTTTAGAAAATATTGTAAGAGTTAGATATCGTATAGATGGAGAACTTTATGAAGCAGCAACAATTCCTAAAGTAAAACAAGCACAAGTAATAGGTAGGCTAAAAGCAATATCTAATATGCACCAAGAAAAACAAGAAGCACAAGATGGAAGAATATTATTATATGAAAATTACAACATACGTGTATCTTCACAACCAAATATATATGGAGAAAAATTTGTTTTAAGATTACTAAAGAAAAATGGTGATATAAGAAACATATTTGAATTAGGATATCCAGGAACCAAAGAAGCTATGAGGAAAAGTTTTAACAAAAGGAACAGTATGACAGTAATTGCAGCGCCAACAGGAGAAGGAAAAACCACAACACTATACAGTATAATAGACTACCTAAATTCACCAGAAATAAATATAACAACAATAGAAGATCCAGTTGAAATCAGAATAAGTGGATTAAACCAAATAGAAGTAGGACCAAAAGCATCATTTATAAGTTCACTAAGAACAGTACTACGTCAAGATCCAGACATAATACTAGTTGGAGAAATTCGTGATTTAGAAACAGCAGAAATTGCAGTACAAGCTGGGCAAACAGGACATTATGTATTATCAACAATCCATACAATAGACAGTATAGAAGTAATAAACAGATTAAGAAAAATGGGTGTATCAAATTATGATATAGCAAGCACACTTGCAACATCAGTATCACAAAGACTTGTTAGAAGAATATGCCCAAAATGCAAAAAAGAAAGAGAATTTTCAGAAGAAGAAAAAGAAATAATAGAAAAAATTATGTCAAAATATGGTGAAAATGTAGACTTATCAAAATACAAAACATATGAACCAGTAGGTTGCGAATATTGTAACAACACAGGTTTTTATGAAAGAATAGGAATTTTTGAAACATTAGATATAACAGATGAACTTCAAGAACTAATCTTAAACAATGCAACAAGTATAGACATAAGAAAAAAAGCACTAGAGCAAGGATATAGACCTTTAATAGTTGATGGAATCAGAAAAATATTAAATGGCGACACAGTTTTGCAAGAACTTAATAAAAAATTATTATTTTATTAATATATAATTTAAAATGGTTTATAGGTAAATCCAAATGGTTAACTGTGACCTGGTCATAATTAACCAAAAATGGTTAATTATGACCAGGTCACAGTTAACCAAAAAACCTAAATTATAAAAATAGGCAGGAAAAAATAATTATGAATATGGATAAAATATTAGATTTAGCAATAAAAAAAGATGCATCAGATATACATTTAGTATCAGAAAACAGACCAATGCTAAGAATTGCAAGAGACCTTGTAGAAATAGAAAATATGGCTAAAATAACTCCTGATGATATGTTAGAGGTATATGATTATATTATAAGAGGAAATGTTGACAAAGATGAAGTATTTAATAAAACAAGAAAACTTGATACTTCATATGAATATAAAGGAATTAGACTAAGAGTAAATTTTTCTTATTCAAGAGAAGTACCAGTGTGTACTCTAAGAATTATAAAAAATAAATTACCAACATTTGAAGAACTAGGAGTACCAGATATAGTAAGAAGAATGACCTATCAGCCACAAGGATTAATTTTAGTTACAGGTAAAACAAATTCTGGTAAAACAACAACTTTAAATGCCCTAATAAATGAAATAAATGAAACACAAAATAAAAAAATATTAACACTAGAAAACCCAATCGAATATAGGCACATTTCAAAAAAATCTTTAATAGTACAAAAAGAAGTAGGTAGAGGATTAGATAGTTTGACTTTCAGTGATGGTGTAAAGAACTCTCTAAGAGAAGACTGTGATATTTTAGTAATAGGAGAGATCAGAGATAGAGTAACTATGGAAGCTGCAATAGAAATGGCAGAATCAGGACATTTAGTTATAGGAACATTACACACAAAATCTTGTGCAGAAGCAATAGATAGAATGATAAATTTCTATGAAGTTCGAGACCAAGAAAGTATAAAATATTTACTTGCTACATTATTAAAGCTTGTTATATCACAAAGATTATTAAAAGGAACAGATGGAAAATTAGTGCTTGTTCCAGAAGTAATGGTTGTAGATAATGTAGTTTCAGGTATAATTAGAAAAGAAAAAATAAATGTATCAGAAATTGAAGATGCAATACAAAGTAATATAGAAAAAGGAAGTATAAGTCTAATAAATTCACTTGCAGAATTATTTGTAAAAGAAAAAATAACTTTGGATCAAGCAAAATCTCAACTAGAAGAAAAAAATATAGAAACATTAAACAGAACAATAATGCAGCTTAGAATAAAATTATCCAAATAGGAGGTAGAAAAAATGGCAATATATACTTATAAAGCGATAACAAGAAGAGGTTTAGTTGTAAAAAATAAAGTAGAAGTGCCAAGTAAACAGGTCTTAATAAATTCGTTAAAAGAAAACGACCTGTTACCAATAAGTGTAATGAAAGTACCCAATATTGCACTAAAAAAGAAAGTAAAGCCTAAAAGAAATATTTCTAATGTAGATGAAATGATAAAAAATTCAAATAATACTAAAGTGCAAAACGAAGAAAATCAAAAAAATGCTCATAAAATAAAATCATATTTTTCAAGGCAACAAAAAATAACTCCAAGAGATATAGTGGTATTTACTCAAAATTTTTATGTATTAAAAAAGGCAAATTTTAATAATATCCATGCATTACAAACAATAATAGATAGTACAGAAAACTATATTTTCAGAGGGATAATAGAAGATATATTAGCAGGTGTTGAAGCAGGAGAAAATATATATACAACAATGGAATATTATTCAGATGTATTTCCATATATATATGTAAATATGATAAAAGTTGGAGAACTATCAGGTTCACTTACTAAATCTCTTGAACAAGCAGTAAGATATTTAGATGAAACTAATGCCTTAAACAGAAAGTTAAGATCAATACTAGTGCCTAATATAATACAATTTGTATTGTTATTAGTAATGCTATTTGTTGGAACACTAGTTGCTATACCAGCAATACAAAATGTTTATGAACAAATAGGATCTAGCCAAACATTACCACCTGTAACATTGTGGTTTCAAAGATTTTTGGATGGACTTGTAGAGTATTGGTATATACCAACATTAGTAATTATAGGAATTATTGTAGCAATAGCGTTTTATATTCATACGCCTAAAGGAAAATATAATTTTCACTATTTTAAATATAAAGCACCCATATTTGGGGAATTAATTTTTGCTTTGGATTTTTCGAGGTTGATAAGAGCAATGCTATTGAATCTTCAAAATGGTATGAGAATACAAGAATCGTTGGATGTAAGTAAAAATGTGGTTAAAAATTATGTTATGCTTTCAATAGTAGAAACTTCTATTAATAATATATTGATAGGAACTTCTTGGATAGAACCATTTGAGCAATCAGGGTTGGCAAAGCCAATGCAGACAGAAATGTTAAAAATAGGTATGCAAACAGATTTGACAGAAATGATGGAAAAATTGCTAGAATATATGCAGATTGATATTGATGATATTATGACAAAAATAATGAAGGCTCTTCCACAGTTGGTGTATGCAATTGTAGGGTGTGTGTTAATATTCTTTGTTTTAGTTGTATTGGTGCCTTGTGTTCAAGTTTATATGGCAACTTTCTTGTTTTCAGCGTATTTATAAAAAGAAATTTAGAGGGCGGTTTCAATGAAATTATGTTGAGGAAAATCTTTGTACCCGCCCCGATAGCATATAATAAATTATTTTAAAAATAATTTATTATATGCTATTTGAGCTACTCTGCAAAAAAATAGTTATTTCAGTTTGTATTTAAAGTTTATATTGTTTGGAGGAAATAAGTTGAATATAGGAATAGATTTAGGTGGAAGCCATATTGGGATAGGAATTGTGGATGATAAAGGAAAAATAATTGAAAAGTTTGAGAAAAGATTATTAGCAGAAGATAAAGTGAGAATAGAAGAAGTTGTAGAGAATTATATTGTAAATGCATTTTTTAAATGGAATGATAAATATAAAATAGAAAAAATAGGCATAGCAGTTCCAGGAACAGTGTCTTTAGGGGTTATTAAAAGATGTGTGAATTTAGGATTGGAAAATTATGATTTGACTGCTAATTTGTCAAAATATATAAAATGTCCAATAAAGATGGCAAATGATTGTAAATGTGCTTCTCTTGCAGAATGTAATTTTGGATCTTTAAAAAATTATAATAGAGCAGTATTTTTAAGTTTAGGAACCGGAATTGGAGGAGCAGTATTAATAAATAAAAAATTACTTGATTGTGGAATTTATCCAGGGTGTGAGTTTGGGCATATGGTAATAAAAAAGGATGGACTTCTTTGTAATTGTGGTAAAAAAGGTTGTTTTGAAAAGTATGCTTCAATGAAAACTTTTAAAAATCAAATTAGACAGGCTTTAAATTTAGATGAAAAAACAAGTGGAGAAGAACTTTTGGATATAATAAAGTCAAATTTAAAGAATGAAAAAATAAATAATATTATAACTGAATATATAGAAAACCTTTCTATTGGAATATCAAATATGATAAATATTTTTGAACCAGAAGTAGTTGGATTAGGAGGAAGTTTTGTGTATTTTTCAGATATTTTGTTAGAAAGGCTAAAAATAGAATTGATTGGAAAACATTATTTATTCAATAAAAGAGACAAGTTAGATATAATACCTGCAGAGTTTAAAAATGATGCAGGTATTATAGGAAGTACTTTGATAAGTAAATAAGCTAGAAAGGAGAAATAGAGATGGAAGAAGAAAAAAAGGCTACTCGCCAAAGCTATGGAGAGGCATTATTAGAATTAGGAAGAAAATATCAAGATATTGTTGTGTTAGATGCAGATTTATCTACAGCTACAAAAACAAGTATGTTTGCAAAAGAATTTCCTGATAGATTTTTTGATATAGGAATTGCAGAACAAAATATGATGGGAACTGCAGCAGGATTTGCAACTTGCGGAAAGGTGCCATTTGTAAGTACTTTTGCAATGTTTGCAGCAGGAAGAAGTTATGACCAAATAAGAAATAGTATATGTTATCCAGACTTAAATATAAAAATATGTGCAACACATAGTGGAATTACAGTTGGCGAAGATGGAGCAACACATCAATGTATTGAAGATATATCTCTTATGAGAACAATACCAAATATGAAAGTCCTTTCTGTTTGTGATGATGTAGAAACAAAATGGGCAGTAGAAGAAATATATAAAATAAAAGGGCCTGTATATTTAAGGTTAGGAAGGCTTAAAGTGTCACAAATATATGAGAAAAATCAAGAATTTGAAATAGGAAAAGCACTACAAATTGGAAATGGACAAGATGCAACAATTTTTGCAACAGGAGTTACAATGCAAGAAGCAATAAAAGCAAAGGAAATACTAAAAGAAAAAGGAATTGATGTAAGAGTAGTAGATATTCACACAATTAAACCAATAGATGAAGAGACAATAGTAAAATGTGCTATAGAGACAAAATTATTAATATCTATAGAAGATCATAATATTATAGGTGGTTTAGGTAGTAGTATATCAGAAGTTTTAACTACAAAGCAACCTGCAAAATTAATAAGACTAGGAATAAAAGATATATTTGGAAGATCTGGAAAAGCAGAAGAATTAATGAAAAAATATGGAATAGTTGCAGAAAATATAGTAGAAGAAGTTTTAAAATATATAAAAAAATGAAATGTGAATTTTTTGTAAATTTTAAAAAACAAAGAAAAAGGCAAAATAATGTAAAAACAAGCAGAAAAGTTAATATTTTCTATAAAAATAATATACAAATACTATTGCAAAATTTGTAGATTATTGTTATTATAAATACGAGAAAAATATAAACAAAAGGAAATATTACTTTGAAAGGAAAAGAATGTAAATGATAGATTTTAGAAACGTAAGCAAAACATATGATACAGGAACAAAAGCAGTAAAAAATGTAACATTCAAAATAGAAAAAGGTGAATTTGCATTTTTAGTAGGATCATCTGGAAGTGGAAAATCAACAATAATAAAACTAATATTAAAAGAAGAAGAACCAACATCAGGAAATATCATAATAAATGGAAAAGATACTACATTTTTAAAACCAAGCAGAGTACCATATTTAAGAAGAAGTATGGGAGTTGTATTTCAAGACTTCAGACTTTTGCCAGATAAAACTGTATATGACAATGTAGCATATGCAATGTACATAGTAAGAGCTACACCAAGACACATAAGAAGACAAGTACCAATGGTTTTATCACTTGTAGGATTAAGCAATAAAGCAAAAATGTATCCAAATGAATTATCAGGAGGAGAGCAACAAAGAGTTGCCTTAGCAAGAGCACTTGTAAATAATCCAGCAATGCTTATAGCAGACGAACCAACAGGAAACTTAGATCCAGATACAGCATGGGACATAATGACACTATTAAACGATATTAATATGAGAGGAACAACAGTAGTAGTTGCAACACATGCAAAAGATATAGTAGACAGAATGAAAAAAAGAGTAATACATATTAATAAAGGCGAAATAGTAAGAGATGATAAAAAAGGTGGGTATGATTGTGAAATATAACATATTAGGATATTTAATAGGAGAAGGACTAAGTAATGTATTCAAAAACAAAAAATCGACAGGTGCATCACTTATAATTATGTGTGCAACAATGATAATATTTGGAGTATTTCTAATTTTAGGAGAAAACATAAACAATTTTGTAGATGAAGTAAAACTAGACCAAGGTTTCCAAGTATTTATGCAAGTAGATGCAACACAAGAAGAAATAGACCAAGTAGGAGAACAAATAAGACAGCTAGATGGAATAAATACTATAGAATTCATATCAAAAGAGCAAGCTCTAAACAGTATGAGAGAAAGACTAAATGATACAAGAGGACTGCTAGATACAGTAAATGTAGAAAACTTCAAAACATCTTATATGGTTACAGTAACAGACTTAAATAGAAGCAAAGACATTCAAAATGAAATATTAAAATTAGACAATGTCGAAAAAATTGAAAGTAGTGATGAAACAGTTTCAGCATTAATAAATGTAGCAAATGGTATTAGAATAGTAACAGGAGTAGTACTTATATTATTAATAATTATATCTGTATTTATTATATCAAACACAATAAAATTAACAGTACATGCCAGAAGAAAAGAAATATCAATAATGAAATATGTAGGAGCAACAAATGGATTTATAAGATGGCCATTTGTTGTAGAAGGTATGATAATCGGAATAATAGCAAGCTTAATTTCAATAGTAATAGTAGGAGGAGCATATAGTTTAATTCAAGACCAATTTGCAAGTTCAACTTTTATAAAAATAATAGGAACAAATCTAGTTTCACTACAAGATATGTTAACATCAATAATTTTTGTATATCTATTACTAGGAATAGGAATAGGAGCAATAGGAAGTATTATCTCAATGAGAAAATATTTAAAAGTATAAAGGAGAAACTATGCGTAAACTTTTATGTATTGTTTTGATTATTTTAATAAGTTTTTCAGCAACAATTGTTTTAGCAGAGCAAGATGCAGAAAATGTACTACAAAATCAAGAACAAAAGTCAAATTCACAAGAAGGAAATAGTACAGAAAATGAAACAAACGGTTTAGACTTAAATTCCCAAAAAGAGGAATTAGAAGAACAAATAAATCAAGCAAATGAAGAACTAACTCAAACTCAAAGTGCATTATCTGAAAATTTGCAGCAAGTTGAAAAATTAGACGAAAGAATAAAAAATTCAGAAAATGAACTTCAAGAATTAACAACAAAAGTAGAACAGCTAAAAACTTCAATATCACAAGTTGAGCAAGAACTACAAGAAGTTACAGAAAAATACAATAATCAGCAAAAACTTCTAGAAGAAAGAGTAATAGCATTATATGAAATAGGAGAAGTTGACTATCTAGATATTTTATTACACTCAAACAGCCTATCAGAATTTATTTCAAGTTACTATGTAATTTCTGAAATAATAGAGCTAGACAATGACTTATTAAAAAATATCGGCGAAAAAAAAGATGAAATAACACTTTCAAAAGAAAAACTTGATAACCAAAAACAAGAATTAGCATCACTTGTAGAATCTCAAACTAGAACTTCAAAAGTATTACAAAACACAAAAACAATAAGAGAAAATTATATTGCAAAATTATCAGAAGAAGAAAAGCAAAAACAAGCACAAATAGACGAAATGACAGCACAATATGAAGAAATAAACAAGCAAATTTTAAGCTTAGCAGAGCAAGGTCTAGATACATCATATATAGGAGGAGAATTCGCTTGGCCAGTACCAGGTTATACAACAATTACCTCAAAATACGGAATGAGAGTACATCCAATTACAGGACAATATAAACTTCATACAGGAGTTGATATAGGAGCACCAAGAGGATCAAACTTTATAGCTGCAAATGATGGAGTAGTAGTAAAAGCAGAGTACAACTCAGCATATGGAAATATGGTAATTATAGACCATGGTGGAGGAATATCTACACTATATGCACACGGAGACCAAATACTTGTAGAAGTAGGACAAACAGTAAAAAGAGGCCAAAGCATATTAGTTGTAGGATCAACAGGATATTCAACAGGACCACATGCACACTTTGAAGTAAGAATAAATGGAGTTGTAACAGATCCAATGCCATATATTACAAATCAAGTTGTTCCAGGTTCAGAAGAAAAAGAAGAAGAGCAAGATACTCAAGAAAATGCAGAAATAGGAAATACTATAGATCAGTATTAAAAAATTTATTTGGGTAAATTTACCCAATAAAAATTGCCCAAAAAAATTGTAAAAAATAGGAAAAAAAGGAAATTGGAGGAACTTATGAGAAGAAATTTTAAAAAAATAATAGGAATACTCTTAATTGTTATATTAATTATTACAACAAATTTATATTATGTTATAGGAGCAAGCGAAAGTGATCTAACAAATCAAAAAGCAGACAATAATCAAAAAATAAATGAAGCTCAGCAAAAGCAAGACGAAATAGAAGAAGTCAAAGACGAAACTATGAAAGAAATTAATAGCTTAACAGAGCAAATAAATACATATCAAACTCAAATAAATGAATTAGAAACCAAAATATCTGATGCAAACAAACAAATAGAAGAGCAAACCCAAAAATTAGCTCAAGCAGAAGAAGATTATAAAGAGCAAGAAGAAATGCTAAATGAAAGAGTTGTTGCATTATATGAATTAGGAGAGGTTTCATACTTAGATGTTTTACTATCAGCTGAAAGTGTAACAGATTTTGTTTCAAGATATTATATAATATCAGAAATTGCAGAAAGTGATGTAGAGCTACTAGACAGAATAGATAACCAAAAGAAAGAAATTGAAGAAACCAAAAAAGCAATTGAAAATTCAAAAGCAGAACTATCAAAGGCAAAAGAAGATAAAGAAGCTGTAGCATCAAACCTTCAAAGTACAAAAAATCAAAAAGATACATATGTAGAGCAATTATCAGCAGACCAACAAGAACTACAAAAACAAATAGAAGAACTTCAACAAGCAAATGTTCAAATAGATAAAGATATTGCTATTGCAAGAGAAGAAGCAAGAAAAAGACTAGAAGAACAAAAAAGAAAAGAACAAGAAGAACAGCAAAAAAATAATAATTCAGGAAATAATGCTGGTTCAGGAAGCAATGGAGGAATAACAAACCCAAGTGCATCAGGTTTTATATATCCAGTTCCAAGTTCATATTCTAGAATAACAACAGGAATGTATTACTCAAGTGGTGCATATCATGGAGCTGTTGATTTTGGAAGTTCTGGAATATCAGGACAACCTGTATATGCGGTAGCAGATGGAATTGTTGTAACAGCTAAGGCTTTGACTACAAGTTATGGAAATTATGTAATAATTATGCATGATAATGGTTTATATACACTATATGCACACGGCCAAGCAGGTTCAATATCAGTTTCTCAATATCAACGTGTAAAACAATGACAACAAATAATGAGAGAAGGAAGTACAGGAAATTCATCAGGACCACACTTACATTTTGAAGTTAGAACAAGTCCAGGTTTATATAGTAATAGAGTTAATCCAAAATCATATTTACCATAATAATAGATATAAACTTATTTAGAATTATTTTAGATTAATTGCATTTATTATAATTTATTTATATTATTAATAATAAAAACTTCTAAAAAGAAAAATGATGTTCCTTTTAAAAAATTATTTTCAGTATTTCAAAATTTTTCTTTAAGAAGTTTTTATTTGTAACAATTTGGTCTTGACAATAATAAAAAAACATATAATAATATGAATGAATAACAAATAGAAAATCATATGTTATTTACTATAAAAAGAAGGAATTAGTTTGAAATAAATATTTTCATAACTATGTGTGTCTTAGAAAGGAATGAGATTTTATATGGAGGAAAAGAAAAGTTATAAAGTATATAAAATTATAATGATAATAATGCTCACAGCATTTATTACATTTATGATAACAACCATAGTAAGTTATAATTATCTAATAAAAGGTGATGGAAAAATATTATTACTTGGGGGATCATCTGAAACTGAAGATATATCTACTAGATTAAGTAAATACAAAGCAATAATAGATGAATACTATTTAGGAGATGTAGACGAAGAAAAATTAGAAGAAGGCGCAATAAAAGGCTATATAGAAGGTCTAGAAGACCCTTATACAGAATATATCTCAAAAGAAGAAATGCAAGAATATATGCAAGACACAATGGGAAATTATGTAGGTATAGGAATATATATGGTATTAGATAGTGAAACTGGAAAAATAACAGTTTTAGCACCAATGAAAGGTTCACCAGCAGAAGAAGCAGGACTAAAATCTGGCGATATAATATTAGAAGTAGATGGAAAAACATATACAGAAGATGAAATGTCTATTATGTCTAATAAAATAAAAGGAGAAGAAGGAACAAAAGTAAAATTAAAAATCTTAAGAGGAACAGAAACCTTAGAATTTGAAATTGAAAGAAAAAATATAAAAGTAAATCCAGTAGAAGGTAAAGTGCTAGAAAACAATATAGGATACATACAATTCTCATCATTTGATGAAACAACAGCAGAAGACTTCAAAGCAAAATATCAAGAACTAGAATCAAAAGGAATTAAATCATTAATAATTGATTTAAGAAATAATGGTGGAGGTCTAGTAGATCAAGCAACAGATATTGCAGACCTAGTAATAGAAAAAGGAAAAGATTTATTATATGAAGTTAACAAAGACGGCCAAGAGCAAGTAGTAAAATCAGAACTAGACCCAATTATAAATATGCCAATAGTTATACTAGTAAATGAAAATACAGCAAGCGCCTCAGAAATACTTGCAGGAGCATTAAAAGACTACGAAAAAGCCACAATAGTTGGAACAACAACATATGGAAAAGGTGTAATACAACAAATATTAACATTAAATGATGGAAGTGGACTAAAAATTACAACAGAAGAATATCAAACTCCAAACCACAATAAAATACATGAAGTGGGAATTGAACCAAATGTAAAAGTAGAATTACCAGAAGAACTACAAGAACAAGTAACAATACCAGAAGATAAAGATACACAGCTACAAAAAGCTATAGAAATATTAAATTAAAATAAATATTAATAATAAATTTGAAAGAAGTGAGATTTATGAATTTACCAAATAAACTTACAATATTTAGAATAATATTAGTTCCAATTATGGTAATAATACCATTAATCGGAATAAAACAAAAAGTACTAGGAATACCACTTACCTGGATTTTAGTAGATATTGTATTTATAATAGCATCAATAACAGATAAATTAGATGGATATATAGCAAGAAATAGAAATCAAGTTACAACATTTGGTAAATTTTTAGATCCATTAGCAGATAAAATCCTTGTATTATCAGCAATGTTACTATTAGTAGAAGATGCAAGGCTTCCAGCATGGATTCCAATAATAGTACTTGCAAGAGAATTTGTAGTATCAGGTTATAGATTAATTGCTGTAGAAAAAGGAGGAGTAGTAATTGCTGCTTCAAAATGGGGAAAACTAAAAACAGTAACACAAATGATTGCAATAATACTAGCATTTGTTGATGTAAACGCATTTGGCACATGTTTTAAAGGAATACTTACTGGATCAGATTTCCTTTTAAACTTAATTGTAACAGTACTTATGCTAATACAAGTAATAGCAACTATCTTTTCAGGTTATGATTATCTAAAAGGATCAAAAAAATTATTAAAATAAATTTAAGTTAGAAAAAAATATAAAAAGTAACAGAAAAATTTACTATAAATGGAAAAAACACTTGACAAAAAAATAAATGTGCCGTAATATATTATGTATGTTTAAAAACAAAAACTGCATAGGAGGAGAAGATTATGGAAGAAAAAGAAGTTATATTAACACAAGAAGGATATGATAATTTAGAAAAAGAATTAAATTATTTAAAAACAGATAAGAGATCAGAAATAGCAGAAAGAATCAAAGTAGCTTTAGGTTTTGGAGATCTATCAGAAAATTCAGAATATGATGAAGCAAAAAATGCACAAGCAGAAAATGAAGGAAAAATAGTTGAATTAGAAAATAAATTAAGACATGCCAAAATAATAGACGAAAAAGACATTGATACATCTACAGTTCAAGTTGGAAATACAGTTAAAGTTTTAGATATGGAATTTGATGAAGAACTTTCATACACTATAGTAGGTTCAACAGAAGTAAATTTAGCAGAAAACAAAATTTCTAATGAATCACCATTAGGAGTGGCTTTATTGGGAGCAAAAAAGAAACAAGTAGTTGAAGTAAATGCACCTAATGGAATAATAAAATATAAAATATTAGATATAACTAAATAATAGTTGAAAAATCAATAATAGATGATTTGTAAAAAATAAAAAAGGTGAAAAAATAGAAATTCAATAAAAATAAAAAAAATACTTGACAATTAAATTAATATTGTGATATTATACTAATTGTTAATGTATTATGCGGATGTGGCGGAACTGGTAGACGCGCTGGTCTTAGGAACCAGTGCCAACGGCGTGGGGGTTCGAGTCCCTTCATCCGCACCAATGACGTTTCTGTTCGAACTAATAGAACAGAATTGATACAAAAATCAATCAGTAAAATGGTTGATTTTTTTCTTTTGCAAAAAATCATCCTAAAAACATAATGAAGGGATGGTGTAAACTGAAGATAATTAAGCAAGAACTACAATTTGAGAAATGTCTAAAACAGCGAATTGAATTTATATGTGAGTTCTCAAAAGTTACCCCTACTTTTATAAATGGTAGTATTAGAAAATTAGAAAAAACTAACCTTACATATATTGAACCACATAGAGTAATAATTAAAAATACTACATTCTTAGTTTTTAATTATTCGAATGATGTGTATGTTTCAAACTTAACTAAAAAGATTAAATTATCAGAATTAGAAGAATATTTGAAAAATACATAACTGTAAATAATTGACATTTCTTTAAAACGTGATATAATATAGGCAATTAATTATGTATAGTTGTGCGTAAAGAACTATACAATTACGAGTACTTTGAAAATTTTATATTATATTACAATTATGTTGTATTTTTATAATACTATACAATAAAGAGATGTTAAGAGATGTCAGCTGTACTCGTGTACTATGATGTCTCTTTTTTGTTAGGAGGTTTGAAAATTGAGTGAAGAAAAGAAAAAATGTGGTTTATAAATGAGAGTGTCAACCGAAGATCAAGCTCGTTAAGGTTTTAGTTTACCAGAGCAAAGAGAAAGATTAGAAACTTTTTGTAAATTTAAAGGTTATGAGATAATAGATTATTACGAAGATGCAGGAATAAGTGCTAAAACTGGTAATCATAGACCAGAGTTTGAAAGGTTAAAAGATGATATTAAAACTAAAAAAATAAATACTATTGTTGCTCTAAAATTAGATAGAATAACAAGAAGTATTTATGATTGGGAAAACTTAATGACATTTTTAGATGAAAATGGTGCTTATTTAGACTGTGTTAATGATGGGATAAATACAACAAGTGCAAATGGTAAAATGATTTCAAGACTTTTAATGAGTGTTAGTCAAAATGAAATTGAAAGAACAAGTGAAAGGACAAAGATAGGTTTAGCAGGTGCAATAAAGTCAGGACATATTCCTCATATTGCTCCACTAGGATATAAGCACGAAGCTAAGAAATTAGTAATTGATTATTCTACTAAAGATGTTGTAATTTGAATATTTAATTTATATTACAACGGTTATTCTTATCAAAAAATAAGTAATTTATTTAATGATGAAAAAGTATTAGGAAAAGAAAATTGGAGAGATTCCACTATTGTTAATATAAAAGAGAAACAATGATACTAGATTTTGAAATGGAGGTATTTAAATTTATGGAAAATGAAAAAGTAAAATATTTGATAGATATGATAAATAATATGGATATAAAAGATAAGTTAAGATTAGCAATAAGAATGAATGATAGTGTTTTTACTAATTTAAAATATGATAAACCTCAAATGTATAAATCCTTTGATAATATGCTGAAAGAAATTGATGAAGAATACAGAATAATGATTATAAATTTTAGTAAATACTTTAATGTAACTTTTGCAATATCTAAAATTATGGAAATGACGAAAGAAGAACAAAATAAAGTTGTATTATATCTATTTAATATCATACATAACAGGTCAAGACAACTTATTTAACATACACCACGAGCAACTGTGAAGGATTACTATAATTATTAACTTTATAATTAACAATAGTGGCGAAAACCATTCGGTTTTTGCCACTATCGTTTTGTACCAATTGTTTTGTTCAGTCAGGGATGTAGGTAGGTTCTAGAGATACAATGTAATTTTGCAACGAAGAGTCGGAGAGTTTGGGCACTGGAGTCAAGTTCTTACAGCAAGGACAAATCACTGCCAAGCTATAAATTTCTATATACCCCAAGGGACTACCTTTTCTGTATTTCCGCACATCGTTGCCTTCTGCTTCCAATACAGCTCCACATGTTTTGCATATTACCTGAACTTTCAATTCATGGTACCGAGTTTCCAATGGTTGTTCAATAATCTTCATAAGTCATTCTCCTTTACATTATAATAAAATGTTTTTAAAACTATTTACATTATAACATATTTTATGTTGATTGTCAAAAAATTTATTCGAAGCGTTAAATTGAAAATCGCTCTTTTGTATTTCTTAAACATCATATAATTAAATGCCCGTTTTTTAGTGTTTTTTACTTTTTTATTTATTTTTTTCATAAAATTTGGTATAAATCTATTGCCAATTATTAAAAATATGATATACTTTAATAAATTGATTGATATTTGTATCAATCGTTATGAGAGCCGAAAAAAGTTGTAGATAACTACGTCAACGGCACCAAATGTAGTAGTATCAAAGCTTACGGCGATTAGCTTTGATATT
Source organism: uncultured Clostridia bacterium (assembly GCA_944391785.1). GTDB lineage: Bacteria > Bacillota > Clostridia > TANB77 > CAG-508 > CAG-269. The sequence goes on along the minus strand of CALXUX010000062.1, from coordinate 8,181 downwards.
ATTTTTTTCATTTTACCGTTTAGCGACGAATTTTGTATTATGATTATAACCTGCTGACTAAAAGCATCAGCAGGTTATATGGAGATTTCCTATTTACTTTCTTTTTTTATAAGTGTCGACAATGCCTCGACTGCCACAATTATATGTCGATCAGTTGGTGGTGCTGTTGTGATTATTTGTATAAACATACCTAGAATATTAACAGGAAAGATTTTATATGCAAAAAATGGTAAAGCTGCAATAATAATCTCAGGAATATGAAAATCCCAAACCCCCAAACAGATTGATGAAGCTAATTGAAAAGTTACAATTGTAGCTATTAAGTTAGTCCCACAATATCCGTGTATCCGAGAACATCTTTTTATACTTTTAATGTCATTTCCGATATTCTTTTTTTTAAACCAATGTGCTACTTTGTGCTCTGCTCCATGATACATACGTATCTCATGGTCTGCTAGCATATATAATATTGCAATTAAAAATAATCCAGTCCAAAGAAACGTAGGTACATGATAAAGCCATATTGGTAAATTCAAAAAAAGCACAAATTCTCTGAACATAGAACATATTGCGATGAATTTTATCAATTTTATCATTTCTTTAAATCGTTGAGCCGAATCGACCTCCTTTGTTACAATTGTGCCATCCTCCTGCCGAACTGCCTCAATTCCTTTATCTCTTTCATTAAGGAAGAAAGTAACAGAGTTTTTGCTTGATGAACCACCTGCTAGTTTTAACTTTGCCATGATGATATCTCCTTTCAATTCTGCTACCCATACATGGTGTAGACTTATGAATATAAAAAAGCTTATGCCATTTATTATACTATTTTTTATGTAAAAAAGCAAGTTTTATATGAAACTATCTAGGGTAAAATAATTCTCTTACATTTTTTACCAATATTGTCAGAGAATTTTTTTCCCCTAGGAACTATCTTCATGCGCAAAATATCTTAACAAATCAATAAAATCTAATATTGTTTTAATGTCGATTTTTTCTTGGTAAATATTACAAAGAGAATTGCTCCTGCTAAAGCCACAAGCGATATTATATACGAAATTTTAGTAATGCTATCCCCTGTATACTTTATTTCTATTTTTCCTTTCATTCCACTCTCTAGATTAATTTCTGCAAATCCTTTTTCAGACTCATATACATTTATTTTTTCGCTATTTCCTTCTACACTAGTAAATGTAGCATTATACCCAATATAATAAATATACGGTAGCTCTATTGTTGCATCGTCTCTTACATTAGAAACTTCAAATGTCATACTTGTTCCATTTTTATTTTCATTATATATATTAGCACTTCCAGACATAACAAGTGCCGCATTTTCTCTATGTTTTATATAATCTAAATTGTTAAATGCCTTACTTGGTAAATATTCAAATGTTGCACATCCTGCATGCACTCTTCCAGTATTCTCTGACACAGAGACTGCTGGCCATAATTTTTCTTCTGACCAATCTTTTGTAAAATCCAAATTTTTCTTAAGTGGAATTACCATTAAAAGTGCAATTGCACCAAGCACCAGAGCATCTCTCATTCTAAAATCTTTTATAACTAAAGCATAGTTTGTAGAAGCTACAAATATTAGAAAGAACGATGAAAATTCTAATAATCTAAATGTAAATTGTATCATTTTTAGTATTGCTGGAAGTCGTTCAAATGGAAAAAATCTAAGTGAAATTACTATGCATGATATTCCTGCTATTAATGAAAACCAGTATATATTTTTATACTTCTTATCTATCTTTTTATATGCTAACACAGTAAGTACTAACGCTACAATTGTTATTAGACCTATTTCGAAACATAGTTCACCTTTTTTTGTAAATACTAAGTCCAATAAATCCACTTTATTTCGAATAAGTTCACTGGTTCTTTCCATTCTTCCACTTTGAAATACTTCGTATTCTGTTTGTAGCTTATGTTCTAACATAGGAACAGTGTAAAACGCAGTTAATAAAATAATTAGTAATATGTTAATTATTAGCATTTTTATTACTTGCCTATTTTTTAACTTTTTAATATTAACTAACACATATATTGCACAAATAATTGCAGAATACATTGCCATTATTATATGCGTTAAAATTAGCCCTACAGCTCCTATAGTAAGCATAAAGCTCTTACGCATTATATATGAGGAATTGTTCGTTTTCTCGCCCACTAAATGCTCATCTTCTTCATTTTTGAATATATTATACATGCCTTGGAACAATATTGGCAAAAAGACGAATGATGCAAGTTCTGACACTGCAACTCTCATATACATATCTGTTAATCTGTATGGAGCAAGAATATATAATATTCCAGCAAGAATACCTGCACCTCTATTCTTTGTAACTTTAATTACAAACTCATACATTGTTATTCCAGATGCTATACTAAGCAAAAACATAAATAATTTTAATATTACCTCAAATGAACTAGTAAATATCTTGAATATAAGTGGTAAATAGGCTGTAAGTGGACTGTAAAATATGTTCCACGAATATCCAAATCCATTACAAAAGTTCGACATTATAACAGGAGGGAATTCTCCCTCTGCTATTGTTTGATACGTTCCCATTAGTCTTGCTATATGTTGGACACCATCATCTCTATATATGTCAAGGTCTTTATTAAAGAGTGGAATACATACAATTATTGTAAATATTAATATTATTGCATAATCTTTAAGCTTTTGTTTCATTTTTTCTCCCTTTTGTAGTTATTATTTTAATCTTTGTATTTTTGTCTGCCTATTTAATTTTGCTACTTAGCATTTTCTTTAGCGTCATTTTTCTTTTTGCTATATATTACATATACTATAAAGCACACTAATGAAATTCCTGAAACTATATATGAAGCTTTATCTAAAACGGTTGCTGTATAGTCTACAGTAATTTTTCCCTCCTCAATCTGTTCCGGAATTGTAATTTGAACAAATCCATTATCCGATTCTTCTGTCTTCAAATTAACTGTATTTTGGCCATATTCTAATACAGCCCTATATCCTGGATAAAATAGATATGGTAATTCTAGCTTTGTATTCTTTTCCGCATCCGTTATGTTCATTTCTAGATGAAATGCGTCTTTGCTTTCATTTTGGATATTAGCATTACCTTGAAGTACAAGTGTCTTGTCCCCTCTATTTACTAAATAACTTCTTTGTTTTACTAAAGCTTTTAGTGGCATATAGTCCCTATTTACTGCAAAATAATGTATTTTAGGATTTTCCACAGCATTTTTCTCATATTCAGCATCCACATTTGGATCAGCTGTTTTGTATTGCGTAAGTTCATATGCTGTAAATCCTAAAATAAGAACTAAAGTTAAAATGTATAATGCATTTCTAAGCCATTGTTTATTAACATTTTTTATTAAGTAACATACATTCATTGCGCATACAGGAATAAAGAAGAAAAATGCAAATCCTACCATACGCCATGGGTATTGTACTGTGCAAAGAAAACTTGGCATTATTCTCCATGGGAAGAACTTTGTACACATCAGTACTGATAAAACTCCTAATAAAACGAAGGTTATATAAAAATCCTTGTGCTTTTCGCTTACTTTCTTATATGCAAATACACCTAAAAGTAGCATTGTTATGAATGGTATTCCTACTATGAACGATACTCCATTTGGCTCTCCTTTATCTTTTACAAATTGCCATAATTCTATTACATTGTTTGCAACATATTCCCCGTCCGTTTTTATAACTTTAGGTTCAAATATAGAGTAATGTGCTGTTCCCTCAAATTCTAGCATTGGAACCCAAAATATAGCTGCCATTAGTAAAATCCAAATCACATTAATAACGCATTTTATTATTACATCTTTTTTAAAGAATAATTTTAAATTAAACAAAATGTAGATTGCACAAAATATTGCTGTATATTCTGTAGAAATAGTATGACTAAGTAGCAGCCCCGTTCCTCCTATTGCTATATAAAAATGCTTCTTTCCATCTCCGTGAAGCAGATTATATAGTCCTTCAAAAACAATTGGTATAAACACAAATGCTGTAAATTCACCTATTGCATATCTGTTAAAAATATCTTCTAATTTATATGGAAATGTCATATATATTATTGCAGAGAAAAATGCTACTGCTTTTTTCTTTGTTACTTCATTTATAAAGTTATACATGAAAATTCCAGATAAAATTGTAGTAAGAACTGCAAACCACTTTAGTCCAACTGCAAAATTACTTACAATTAGCCCTAGTACATATGGCACATATGATACAATGGTTGGGTAAAACGCTGTCATGCTATATCCCCAGTTATTGCAAAAATATGGTTGTATTAAAAATGGAAATGAACCTTTTTCCAAAGCATTATCTATTCCTATTACTCTAAGTAAATGAAGCCACCCGTCGTCCGTTGTTCTTATTTGTACCCATAAAAATGGAATTGATATTAATAATCCTACGATTATTATAAATATGTAATGAATCATTTTTTTTGTTTTTAAATAATAAAAAATTTTTTCTATTGTTTTTTTCATTTTTTCTCCTCTTCCAATTTCTAATAAGTTATTTTTCCGTTTAATAAATCGTCTTTTTCAACCCAGTCTTTTACATAGATTGTTTCAAAATCAATATCTGTTTGTCCTCTAACTATTACTTTTTCTATTCCTGAATTAATAATCATTTTTCTGCACATCTGACAGCATCCTGCGGCTTTCTCATATTCTCCTGTATCTGTTCGATATTGTACTAAATATAATGTTCCTCCTATCATGTCTTTTCTGGCTCCACTAATTAATGCATTCATTTCTGCATGAACGCTTCTACATGCATCATAACCAGCATGTCTAATATCTGGAAAAAACTTCTTTTTGCAACAATAGCCCAAATCAATACAGTTCTTTCTACCTCGTGGAGCTCCACTATATCCGGTTGATATTATTTCATCATTATTTACAATGACTACACCTGATTTTTTTCTTAAACAAGTGCTTCTATCTGCTACGGCTTTTGCTATATTTAAATAATAATTAGTTTTATCTACTCTTTGCATATTTTCTGCTCCTAAATTTTTTCTTATTATACCATTTATGTTTTTATGTATCAATTCTTTTAAACAAAAAAAATAGCACTTTGTTCTACTGTGCTACTTTTTTATTTCTATTCTGCTGTTTTAGCAATTACTTCTTTTCCATCATAGTATCCACATGTTGGACATACTGTATGTTGTTTTATTAATTCATGACAATGTGAACATTCAACTAAATTTTGGTTTTCTAATTTCCATGTTGATCTTCTTGTTCTTGTTCTTTGTTTTGACCATCTTCTTTTTGGTTGTGCCATATAAATTCCCTCCTTAAACCATTATCTATTGTTAAAGTTTTATACTTTTCTCTTAATTGGTACTATAAAATTATACTAATTTTTTTTAAATTTGTCAATAGTAGTTACATTTTTCTTCAAATATTCATATATTATTTAAGAAAGCAAGTAGGTTTATAGGTATTAGCCTAAATATATAGTTTTAAAAACCTAAATTTTTTATACAAGGATTTGATGATATTTTATGTGTGGTTTCGTAGGAACTGTTAATTTGAAAGAAAATCTAAATCAAAAGAAAGATGTTCTAATTTCCATGAATGACGCCTTACAAAAAAGAGGGCCAGATGAATGTGGGTACTATACAAGTGAGCACGTTCTTTTAGGTCATAGGAGATTAATTGTAATTGACCCAGAAGGCGGAAAACAGCCGATGACTTTTAAGTATCAGGGAAATAACTATGTTGTTGTTTATAATGGCCAAATTTATAATACTAAGGAACTAAAGGAAACTTTGAAAGAAAATAATATTCCACTTGAAAGTTATTCAGATACCGAAGTTTTATTAAAATCTTACGTATTTTATAAAGAAAATATTGTTCATAAATTAAATGGAATTTTCGCATTTGCTATTTGGGACGAAAATAATAAAACCTTATTCGCCTGCCGTGATCATTTTGGAGTTAAACCCTTTTTCTATACTATTTTTAATAATAATTTAATTTTTGCTTCTGAAGTTAAGGCACTTTTGAAATTTCCAGGAGTGGAACCGATTTTAGATACTCAGGGAATTTCCGAGATGTTTGGCATTGGCCCTGCCCATACTAATGGAATTACAGCTTTTAAAAACATATATGAGTTAAAACCTGCAAATTATATGATTTATAATGAAAGCGGTATTCATATAAAACGATATTGGAAACTTAAAAGTAAAGAGCATGAGGATAATTTTGAACAGACATGTGATAAAGTTAAATTTTTGCTAGAAGATTCTATTAAAAATCAGCTAGTAAGTGATGTACCTCTCTGCACATTCTTATCTGGAGGACTTGACTCAAGCATCATTACAATGTACGCAGCCGATTATTGCAAAGAGCACAATTTACCTACTTTAAATACTTATTCTGTAGATTATATTGACAATGATAAAAACTTCCAGAAAACAGATTTTCAGCCTAATTCAGACAACTACTATATTGATTTAATGCAATCTAGATTAAATACAAATCATCATACAATAATGTTAGATACTCCTGAACTTGCCTTAAGCTTAGAGGATGCAATGATTGCAAGAGATTTTCCTGGTATGGCTGATGTAGATTCTTCTCTACTTCTATTTTGTAAAAATGTAAAACCTGAGGCAACTGTTACTTTAACCGGTGAATGTGCAGACGAGATTTTCGCAGGATATCCTTGGTTTTTCAGAGAGGATGCTTTAAATAGCGGAACTTTTCCTTGGTCAATTGCTATTAAAGAGAGGCAAGAATTGTTGAATCCTGAAATAGGTAAACAAATAGATTTAAAGGAATATATTGACTATAGATATAATGAGAGTCTAGATGATGTAGAAATATTGGATACAGATTCTGAGGAAACTGCTGAAAAGAGAAAAATATCACATCTTACTTTAAATTGGTTTATGCAAACACTTTTGGATAGGTCGGATAGAATGGGAATGTACAATGGATTTGAAATAAGGGTTCCTTTCTGTGATTATCGCTTGGCAGAATATGTATGGAATATCCCGTGGGAAATAAAAGCTTTAAATGGAAGAGAAAAAGGCTTACTCCGTTATATTATGAAGGATAAATTACCTGCTGAAATAGTGGATAGAAAAAAGAGTCCATACCCAAAAACTTGGAATCCTACTTATTTGAAGGCTGTAAAAGAAATGCTTACAAAAATTATGGAAGATAAAAATGCACCTATAAATACTTTATTGAATAGAGAATATATTATGCAAATATTAGAAACCGATGGCAAGGCATTTACAAGACCATGGTTTGGTCAGCTTATGACTCGGACCTCAACTTATGGCTTATTTGTGCCAGGTAAATATGTGGCTTGAGAGGTATCAGCCTAGGATTGAGTTGTAAAATGTTTTAGAGGTCGCATTTAGCGACCTCTTCTTTTTGTGGTTACTACCACCTATCACCGTCCCACCACTCAGGAACTCTTCCAACATCCCATCCATCTTCATCATATAGTATACGGTTTTTAACCGTATATGTCTTTCCATCTGGTGCAGTGTAGGTTTCTTCTTTTTTAGAAGTTCTACCACAACGAGTATCATCGTCGTTTCTATTCCGCCATTGTTTACACATAATTCTTCCTCCTGCCATTTGGCTTTTCTAGAATGTTAACAAGTTACCATTTATATATTAACATAATTTTTGTATTTTTTCAACTGTAATTGCTTATTTTTTCTATATATTCGTCATCTTCTATCTTAGAAATTGCAAAGCATTTCTTCCCTAAATCTTTTAACGATGCACCAATATGATACAATTCTTTATTATCTATTATGATAAACCTATCATGAAATTTATTTGTTATTGCTACTTTTAAAGTTGGATATTGTTTATTAAATTTATTGATGTCTAATTTATTCAGCTTACTATTTTGTGATGTTAAAATCACAACTTCTACATTTTTATTTTTCTTAGATAACATTTTCAAAATACTATCATCTATGTAATTGTCTATGATTAAAATTTTTTGTTTTGCTTTCTTTATAATATCTATAATTAAACTATATGCATCATAGATCTGTCCATCAAAAAATATGCTTTGTTTAAATTCTATTTTTTCATTTTTTTGAAGTTCATCAAAAACTTTTTCAAACTTCTTTTCATGTTCTGTTAACATTTTATTTTGTTCCAACACCCTATATTCTA
>CALXUX010000061.1 GCA_944391785.1 uncultured Clostridia bacterium | reverse complement strand
AGGTAAAATTTTTGGACAAAGCTTGCAAATTTTCGCCTAGAAAATTATGCAGAAAGGGTGCCAAAAATTTTACTTAGAAGTTCTTATGTTATGCAAGGAGCCGTTTATATTTTAAAATTATTTATATAATCTCCACTTGACGCGGTTCATTTTAGCCGTGAATCGTAACGAGACATTCCTTAAAGTTCATGAAAAATGAACTTTAAGGAACCTCCCTAAAGTTCATTTTCTTTTTTCTTAACGACTTTTACAATAATCAAACCTATGCCTATTACTAAAATTACACATGCACTTGTTATTATAACTATTGGCATTAATATATTTCTGTTTTCTCCTGTATTAGGAGTTATTATTAATTCTTCTGATACTGCATCGTCTGATTCTTGTTCTTTAAAGTTTGGTATATAATTACCTGGTATACTTTCTTCTAGCTTGCTTCCTCCTGGTTTTGATAGAAGCACTATTTCAAGTTGGTTTATGAAATTTGCGTCTTCTGCTGTAGATAGTACTTTTTCTGTTTCCATATATATATTATTTTTTTCTTTTTCGGTCTTATTATTTGATGAGTTAATATAATATGATGGTTTTAGGAGTATGTTATTGTCTTTGTAGTATTGTGTTACAAATATTTGTACTGGTTTTAATTCTTCTCCGTTTGTGTCTAGTTTTGTTTGTAGTCTTTTTGTTATTTCATCTGTTACTAGTTTAGAGTTTTTTAAGTCTTCTAATAGGTATTTTTGCCATCCGTATTGTGTGTTTATAGTGCTTGGATTTTTTAGTACTGAGGTTGTGTCTAGATAGTCTACCATTATTAGTGGTGATATTCCTATTAAGTCGTTTAGTTTTGCATTTGCTTCGTTTGCTCTTGATGTGTAGTATTCTTCACCAAAATTATAGAATCCTTGTGAGTTATAGTCTGTTTCACTTGTGTTTTCTGTTGTGAATCTATATGTCATTTCGACTGTTGATCCTTGTATTAGTTCTTCGTCTAGTTCTATTCTCCATTGTCCACTTATTCTATTTCCTTCTAAATTTGTTGGTGGTATATAACTTATATATGGTACTTGACCTTGTAGGTTACCGTTTTCGTCTATTTTTGCATCTATTAGTGCTTGACCATTTGGTAATGTAAGTTTTACTTCTTGTAGTGTTTTGGTTATGTTTAATCTTTGTATTGGTCTTTTTATTATACCAAAACTCATTTTGTCTACTGTAAATCTTACTTTGTCTTCTAACCTACTATATGTAATTGGTATTCCATTTGTTTTTTCTGCATCATATAGTTCTATTGAAAATCTCATTTTTGGTGTGGTTGATGTCATTTCGTTTATATTGACTGTTGTTGTATAGTTATATCCTTTTTTATCTGCTGTTACTGTGTTTGTGTTTAATTGCTGATCTATTTGCTGTCTTAATGCATAATTATCTAATGCGTGTGATAATTCTTTGTTTGAGTATGGTTCTTCTTTTGCTTCTGATACTTTTATATAATATGTTTCTGAAGAGTTTTCAGCATTGTTAATTTGTTCTGATATATTTGTTGCTTTATAGTTTTCTACCATGTCTTGATATACTTGCTGAGTTCCATTTACTATTTTATATGTTCCGTCTCCCCAAATGTATTTGATTGCATATCTTCCAGGTGCAAAGCCTTCTAAGGTGTATTTTCCGTTTGTTCCTACATTGCTTTCACATAATGAGTCTTGCCATTGATTTGTTTGTTCATTAAATACTCTTGCAACATTGTCTGTTATGTTACCTGTTGAGTCTACTTCAAGAAGTTGAACTTTTACTCCTCCTATTTTGCTTTCACCATTTTCATATATACCATTTCCTTGTCTAATATTTTTTGCGGCAAGTATGTCTTCTTGTGCATTATCTTCAAATATTGTACCTGTGATTTGTCTTGCATTTGCTATTGTTAATGCTATTGTTGGGGCTTTATCTGTGTCGTCTTCATATGTTGATACTCTTCCTGGTGTGGCATTTTCTGGTACTGAGTCTTTATCTAATGCTGCATATAGTTTCATACTGTTTAGATCATAAAATGATGTATATGATGAAATTTCTGCTATATTTTCTAGTCTTTGAACATTATTGTTTTCTACTTGTTTTAGTAAATCTATAACTACATCGTCTGTTAGTAAAAATTGTATATATACATATTTTTGTGTGTTATTTTTTGCTGTTTCACTATTATTTGAGATTGATTTATCAACTAGAATATTTGTATTTATTGTTACTTTAGAGTATTTTCCATTTTCATATGTTTTATTGTCTTTAGTATATCTTAATTGGTTTCCTATTACTCCTGTATTTTGATCTAAACTAGTTCCGATAGCTGATATTTCATATCTACTATCATAGTAGTCAACTATTTTGTTTACTCTTCCTGCTATGGTTTCTTCATTTCTTATTGCTATTTTGTATGTTAAATATACTTTTAATTTTTCTGATTCTGCTACAGGGTTTTCAGGATCCTTTCCATAATATGCGTCTGCTTTATATATTGGTCTTGTATATGATAGACTGCTATATTCATTTTGGAATCTTACTCCTACATTCCAAGCATCTTTAGTATAGTCTTTTTCGTCACTTTGTAAGTGCTCAAATCTGTTTGCATATTTATATATATGACCATTTCCTGCAACTTCTACTTTGACATTATCTAAATCTTGCATTAGGGCTAAATCTGCTTGTGTTCTTAAATATAGTCCTAGGTTAATATTTTTTATTTCTTCTACTCCAGATCCTCTTTTATATGTAATATCATATTTTGCATCATCTGTTGTTGATTTTATTTTGAATATACTAGTATCTCCTATTGTTGCTGATGCTGTTTCAGGATTTAGATTATATTGTACTTTAGCAGCAGAATCTCCATTTTGGCTTATAACCATTACACTGTCATCGCTTTCACCATTTCGTACTTCTCCAAATTTATTGTTCAAAGTTTGACGTCTTGATCCTTCTGATGCTTTACTTCCATTGCCTTTTGAAAGATTTATTGAAACATTTTCATATTTTAATCCATCATATTCAAATTCTATATAATAGTTTGATAATTCGTCAATTAGTACATCTTCAAATAAGTATTTACCATTTTTATCTGTAGAAGTTTGTTTTATTGTGGTGTTACCCTTTTTTAGTCTTACTGTAATATTGCCTAGTAAAATATCGTTTGTATCATTACTATCATTTCTATATAAATCATTTCTTTGAGATTGTTTTTGTGATTGTACGTCTTGCCATACATATCCTGATAGTTTTACATATACTCTTCTATTTGTTATTTTAGACTTAAATTCTTGTCTTTTAGTAATAGTTATTGTTCTTACAGTAGAATCTACTACATATCCATAATCTGTATTACTTACATTTACCTCTGTGATTTGGTATTTTCCAACCCACATTTTCTCAATTTCAATTTTTCCTACTGCATTTGTTTTTACTGTTCTTTTTGATGTTGAATATCCTGCTGTTCCATTAGAGTTTAAATATACATATTGTCCTTGTTTTTCTCCACTTATTGCTTTTATTGTAAATTCTACATTTGGAAGTTTTATTGAATTATTATCTTGGTCTACCTTTTCTAAGCTTAAACTTCCTAATAGATATTCATTTGTCATTTGGTAAGATGTTGGTTTTCTTTTTGTTACTGTTACTGTTTTTGGAGTTCTATTTACTACATATCCATAGTTTGGATTACTTACTTCTATTATTTCATAATTTCCTACCCAAACTTTGTCTATTTCTATAAGTCCTTTTGAATTTGTTTTTACTGTTCTTTTTGATGTTGAATATCCTGCTGTTCCATTAGAGTTTAAATATACATATTGTCCATTTTTTTCTCCACTTGTCGCTTTTATTGTAAATTCTACATTTGGAAGTTTACTTTGAGTGTCTTTATCAATTTTTTCTATTTTTAAGCTTCCTAATTTGTATTCATTTGTTATTGTTACTTTTGATGGTTTTCTTTTTGTAATTGTAACTAGAGTCGGTGTTGCATCTACTGTATATCCATAGTTTGGATTTGTTTTTTCTACTATTTGGTAGTTTCCTACCCATAAATTATTTAGTGTTATTGTACCTTTTGCTCCTGTTTTAACAGTTTTTTGAGTGCTTGAATATAATGTGTTCCCTTTTTGATCTTGGTAAACATATTGTCCTTTTTTCTCTCCACTTGTCGCTTTTATTGTAAATTCTACATTTGGAAGTTTTGTTGTTGTTTGATCTTTGTCTACTTTTTCTATTACTAAACTTCCTAATTTGTATTCATTTGTTATTGTATTTACATTAGTTCCTCTTTTTGTTACTGTAACTGTTTTAGGAGTTGCATCTACCGTATATCCAGCGTTTGGGTTTGATTTTTCTGTTACTTGATAGTTTCCAATCCATACTTTATCAATTTTTATACGACCTTGAGAATTTGTTTTTACTGTTCTTTCTGTGCTTGAATATCCTGCTGTTCCATCTGTTTTTAAATATACGTATTGCCCTTGCTTTTCTCCACTTGTTGCTTTTATTGTAAATTCTACGTTTGCATGTTTTGTTGATGTTTGGTCTTTATCTACTTTTTCTATTATCAAACTTCCTAATTTGTATTCATTTGTAATTCTATTTACATTAGTTCCTCTTTTTGTTACTGTAACTGTTTTAGGAGTTGCATCTACTATATAACCATAATTTGGATTTGTCTTTTCTACTACTTGATAGCTTCCAATCCATACCTTATCAATTTCTATACGACCTTGAGAATTTGTTTTTTCTGTTCTTTCTGTACTTGAGTATCCTGCTGTTCCATCTGTTTTTAAATATACATATTGTCCTTTTTTCTCTCCACTTGTAGCTTTTACTGTAAATTCTACATTTGCAAGTTTTGTTGATGTCTGATCTTTGTCTACTTTTTCTATTATTAATTTTCCTAAATTATATTCATTTGAAATTGTTTTTTGAGTATTTCCTCTTTTGGTTACTGCAACTGATATTTTAGTATTGCTTACTAAATATCCATAATTTGGATTTGTTTTTTCTACTATTTCATACTTTCCTACCCATAAATTATTTAATGTTATGGTACCATTTGAATTAGTTTTTACTGTTTTTTCAGTTTTTGAATAACTTGTGGTTCCATTTGAATTTAAGTAAACATATTGCCCCTGCTTTTCTCCACTTGTTGCTTTTACTGTAAATTCTACATTTGCAAGCTTTGTTGATGTCTGATCTTTGTCTACTTTTTTTATTTTTAAATTTCCTAAATTATATTCATTTGCAATAGTTTTGTCAGTATTTCCTCTTTTGGTTACTGTAACTGATATTTTAGTATTGTTTACCAAATACCCATAATTTGGATTTGTTTTTTCTACTATTTCATACTTTCCTACCCATAAATTATTTAGTGTTATTGTACCTTTTGAATTAGTTTTTACTGTTTTTTCAGTTGCTGAATAACTTGTGGTTCCATTTGAATTTAAGTAAACATATTGCCCTTGCTTTTCTCCACTTGTTGCTTTTACTGTAAATTCTACATTTGCAAGTTTTGTTGATATTTGGTCTTTGTCTACTTTTTCTATTTTTAAATTTCCAAGTTGATATTCGTTTGTGATTTTTTTATTTGTTTGTGTTTGAATTTCTACATAATCTGTATTTACAATATATCCTGCATTTGGGTTTTTAGTTTCATATGCTCTGTATGAACCTAATTTTACTCCTTCTACTGTTATGTTTCCTTTACTGTCTGTAAAAAATTCCGTTGCATCTTCTTTACTGTCTACATAACTTATTGTTCCATTTGTTAATTTTATGTATTTTGATGTACTTACATTTTGGAATTTAAATCCAACATTTGCTAAAGCTTGATTTGTGTCTTTATCTACTTTAGTTATTGTAATATTTCCTATTGTTTTCCTATTGTATACAACAAATGATGAATAACCTTTCATTAGATTTGACCAATAACCTACTTCAGAATTAGGCCATGGATCTCTTTGGAAAAAGTATACATATAAATTTGTAGAAAGTGTTTTTCTGTATTGATCTGTATTTTGTACTGAATCTTCAAATTCTGCAGAGTCTAATACTCCATCTAGTACTTTACGTTCTGATGTTGTATTTCTTCCTTGGTCTAATTGGCTTTTCCATTTACTTATTTCACTACTTGTTGCATCTCTTCCTAAAACTGCTTTATATACTGATTTTATAAATTCTTCGTTACTCATTTTTGCTCTAGCATTTATTGCTTCTTGGCTTGTATATATTGCTTCAACTACCATTTTTGCGAGGTCTACAGTGCTTTTTCCAGAGTATGAAACAACACTTATACTAGTTCCATTTTCTGGTATAACTTGGCATTCTTCATATCCAGAATTATTATTTGAAACTTCATAATATTTATATGTTCCAACTGGCATACTATTTATAGTAATTTCTCCATTACTGTCTGTTGTAAATATTGTGTCATCATTTATATTTGTTGTTAATGTACCATCTTTTTTTAAGTATTGTCCATCTTTTGTAAATCTGAATTGCACATTTGGAAGTCTTGTTTGCACATCATTATCTAATTTTACTAGTTTGAATTTAGCATTTGGATTTTCTGTTGTTGGTAATTTTAATGAATATGTTCTATTTCCTGAATTTCCCCTATATATCATAATGTGCTGAGCTCCGCTTCCGTTTTGTTCATTATATACAAATAATAATCTTGCTTTTTTTACATTAAATGTCTTTTTTAAAGTTACAGTAACTTTTGATGATACATTACCATCTACTACTATATAAAAATTTTTATTATTAGGTATATTAGAAATAGCTGAAACACTACCTCCTACTGATGTAGAATATCCTAAAACTGTATATCCCCCTGTTACCGTTGCTTCTTTCATTGTACCTTGTACATGATTTATTTTATATGGTCCTAAGTATGATCTTCCATTTTTGTATTGAATTTTTGGTGTTCCTGATGTTTTGTCTTCAAATTTGTATTTTGAAACTGAGCTTTGGTAATCAAGTACTTCCTGTACTTTACTATTGTTTGGATAAGTATATTCATTACCATTTAAAGCTACTTTATATTCTTTTTTTAATTTTAAACCATTAACAAAACTATCTATATTAACACCATAAAGCCTAAATACAAGATATTTCCAGTTTTCATATATTGTTCCTGTTACTAATGCAATATCTCTTCCTTTATATGCTGCATATCCAACTTCCACAGCTGCTTTTCCTGCACTTGTACTTGCTGTTGTTTTTACTACTTGTCCATTTTCTAAATATGATTCTACTGTTCCAGGTTTTGAGCCTGTAATGTCAACATCTATTATATTTGTGATTTTATATTTTGCTTGACTGTTTGTTGTTGTATTTCCATGTCCTATACAATATGCCCCTGCTTGATTTATTGTTACTTTATTTTCAGTATAGTATCCTACATTCATATATACTTCTTTTCCAATTAAACTTTTAGGATCTACTTCATACCAATCACTTGAATGTGCCTTTAAAACTAGATCATATTCTGTTACATAACCATTTTTACTTAAGTCCCAGCTTTTATCTAACATTGCAGATTTTGAGATAGAGGTAATGCATATAATTATTATAGTTAAAAATATACAAAAAAGTATTTTTTTTCTTAAATTAGTCATTTATATGTCCCCTCCTCTTTTTTAATTTTATAATAACTATACCTGCTATACTTAGAATGGCTATTGTAAATGCAATTGTTGTAATCACATAGACTGCTCCTGTTTTTATTGATATTATGACTTCTGCTTTACTAAAGTCATCTTCTGCATCATTGTTATTTCCTGGCTCTGAATCAATGTCTGAAATTCCTAGGTCATTACTTTGTTTTGCAATTTCTGCAGTATTTATTGTATAACCTAAATTATCATTTTTTAGTTCTTTTGTTAGAATAAGTGATATACTAACTGTTTCTCCTGGATTTATAAGCTTATTACTTAATGACGTATTATGTAGTTTTCCATCTTCTTGTATATGCCAATCAGTATTTATATCAGATGAAAATTGTAAGTCATTTGGGATATAATCAATTATATCGTTTATATATCCTGCAAGTTCTCCTTCATTAATTACTAAAAAATTGTATTCTATTTGTGCTGTTGAACCTTCTAAATATTTTGCATCTACTTCCATTTTTGCAAGTTTTGCATTATTATATTCTGTAACTGTTACACCTTTAGAATTTTTTATTGTTATTTTAGAAATATTTTTTTGTAATCTAAAATCAAATTTTTCATTTTCTATTAAACCTGCATCTATATTTACAATATCTTCATTAACTATTTCTATTACATCTGTCATTCCAAGATTTTTTTGCTCATCATTATCTGACATTGTTTGATTGATTACATCTGAGTTTTGCGATTCGTTTACTCCATTTTTTTTGTATGTTGTTAATCTATATTTTTGGGTATCATATTCAAATGTTAGTATATATCTACCTGATTGCAAATCTTCAAATATGTATTTACCATTTTCTTGAGTTTCTATTTCTTTTAGCGTTTCGTTTGTGTCTGCATTTATTAAGGCTATTTTTATACCATCAAATAATGTTTCATTTTCTTCTCTTAGTCCATTTCTATTTTCGTCTTCCCATACAACTCCTGAAATACTATAATTTTCTTCTGGTTCTTCTGGGTTTACTGGTATTTCTGGTTCTTCTGGGTCTGTTGGGTCCTCTGGATCTGTTGGTTCTTCTGGGTCTGTTGGTTCCTCTGGATCTGTTGGCTCTTCTGGGTCTGTTGGCTCTTCTGGGTCTGTTGGCTCTTCTGGGTCTGTTGGGTCTTCTGGGTCTGTTGGCTCTTCTGGATCTGTTGGCTCTTCTGGATCTGTTGGCTCTTCTGGATCTGTTGGTTCCTCTGGATCTGTTGGGTCCTCTGGATCTGTTGGGTCTTCTGGGTCTGTTGGATCTGTTGGGTCCTCTGGATCAGTTGGTTCTTCTGGGTCTGTTGGTTCTTCTGGATCTGTTGGCTCTTCTGGGTCTGTTGGTTCTTCTGGATCTGTTGGCTCTTCTGGATCTGTTGGTTCTTCTGGGTCTATTGGTTTTTCTGGAAGCTCTGGCATATCTGGAATATCTCCTCCATCGTCTTCTTTTATCACATTGTATGTTATAATATTAGAATCGTAATTTTTACCAAATGCATTTATAGTTATATAATGACTAATTTGATCTTCTGTAACATTTTCTTCATCAACAGTTACTTCTATTTCAAATATAATCTCGTCTCCTATATTTAAATTATTATATACTGCGATTATTCCATCATTTGCTTCAATCTCTCTTTTTACACCATTATATGTTATATATACTTTATCAACAATTAATCCTTCTTGGACATAGTCTCTTATCATTGCATTTTCCATTCCTAAGACGCCTGCATTTTCTATAGTTGTTGTAAATTTGATTTTTTGACCATCTCCAACCCATAAATCTGTGAAATCTGATGTTTGATTTATTATTACATTTCCTTCTGATTGAACTATTGTCTCTACATATTCATTAGATACATATGTATTTTCACCTACAGTTGCACTAGCATTTAATTTTGTTTCTGTTTCAGTTAAATTTATATCTATTTTTCCTATATTTATAATTGTAGTTATTGTAACTTCTTCGTTTGGATCTAAACTATATATCTCAAATTTTAGTATATTATTATCTGTATCTACATATCTGTAATCTTCATTTTCTGCTAGATTGTCAGTATCAAAACTTAAAAGATCTCCTAGGTCCATTTCTGTCATTATAGATTTTTTGACCTCATTTGATATGTTTTTGACTTTTAAGTTTACTCTTAAATATTCTTGTGAATATATTGTTTCAGTCTCTGAAATTCCGCTTCTTAATGATACTTTAAGCTCTGCGTCTTTTACATAATTTGTTATAGTTGGTATAGTTTTTTCTTCTATACCATCTGCTTTTATTTTAAGATTACCTTCTATTTTAGTGTTTTCTTCTGCTTCTTTTACTGAAAATTCATATACAAATTTTTTGGTTTCATTAGGTTTTAATACATCTATAGTAAACTCTTTTTCAGTAAGTTCTGGTACTTCATCTATATAAATATTATATTTGCTTGGATTTGTAGGTGTAGGTATTGCTTCTACATATACTTCACCATAATATGTTACATTTGTATGAGTGTCTACTAAACTTACATTTGTAATTTCTTCGCTATTTGTATTTGTAACTTCAACTTCATATTTTATAGTTTGACCTTCATTTACAAAATCTCCATCATTTAAGTTATTTCCTCCAGATATTGCTGCAACTTTTATTTGTAAATTAGAAGTTTCATTTTCATTATTTATTACAGCTATATTTTCATTTTGTATTTTTGTGCTTTCAGATACAAATCCAACTGCAGTAGAAGTTGCATTCTGTTGATTTTTATATTTATATTCTGCATCTGTTTTTACATATCCTAATATATTAGTTTCTTGCTCTGTTATGTCAAAGCTATATTCTAGTTCAATTTTTTCACCTGGATTTAATTTTGTATCTTGCAGTTTTATTCTAAAATAGATTGAGTTTTCAGGTTCTCCGAGTCCAATTTACTGCATCTTTAGAATATTCAACTAGGAAATTATTATTAGTTACAACTTTATCGTTTAAAACTGTGTCTATGTTTGTTTTCAAATTTACACTATTTAAAGTAAATTCACCAATTGTTGGAACTTTAGAGGTTAATACAAAGTCACTTAATTCTGTTTCATAATTATTTATTGCAACAATTTTTCCTGAAATAGTTTTTTTATTTCCATCTATTTTTATATTTCCTACATTTATATCTTCATTAATAGATTCACTAATTGGGGTTCCACTTGTTTTATCTAATAATTGGTTGTAAATTAATACACCATATTTTGAAACTATATTAACATCTAAGTTATAATTATAAACATTTTGCTGACTATTTTCGTTTGTATATATCATATTTATCTGAGATTTTTTTGAAGGCTCAGTTTTATTTAGTACAATATCAAGGTCAACAATAATTTGTAATTGATCAGTTAAATTTTGGCTATATTTTGTTTGCTCTCCATTACATACAATTTCAATTACTTTCTTTCCATTTTCTTCATGTAAGTTTGCACTTTTTATATCCATTTGGTCTGAAAATACTTTTTTAATAGAATTTACATTTATTTGTTCTATTTCTTCTGGAAATTCAAGCTTTATAATAGGATTTTTATATAATTCATATCTGTTGTCATTTGTAAGAAAAGTTACAACAAGTTGAACATTTTTATTTTCTGTTAATGTTGATAAATTATTATTATTTATTTCTAATTTTGCTTGGACTTCTGTGTCTTTTAAATTTATTTCATATTTTGAATCATATGAAATCATATTATTTTCTAAATTAAATTTACTTTGTAATTGATTAAATGTTTTAAGCTCTTCTTTTGTATATATAGTTTCTCCTTTTATATATTTTGAATTTTTTAAATGGACTTCTCCTTCTTCTATAGGGTTTGTAAATACAAATTTCAATTTAGTATATTCTTTATCATAATTTATAACAAAATCTTCTTCAGAATTTAATGTAGTATCTTTTGTAATTTCAGCAATTACTTCATTTTCTGGATTTATTATTTGAATTTTTCCATTTTCACCAAATATTCTTAAAAATTCGTTTTTATTTATTTTAGTTTGCCTGATATTTACACTATCTGTTTGTAAATTTTGATTTTGCGCATTTACAAAACTATTTTCCACATTATAAAATTGCAAATTTTCTATATTATCTAATGAGGAAATTTGAAATACTATATTTTCATTATAGTCTGTAGTATTTTGAACTTTTGCATACATATATCCTTTATATAAATCTTCTGGATTTATGTATTCTACACTTACTATATTTCCCTTTTCTTCTAATTTAACCTTTTCTTGATTTTCATTTCCCATTCCTTCTTTTGTATATAGTTTTGTATATACTTTTGCATTTAGATTTATTTCTTCTTTTATAGTAGAACTATGCTCATATTCAAGTATTACAGTATACTCATCAGTACTTATCCAATTTATTTCATTTTTGTCATTTGCTTTATTTTCAAAATTTATCTGTAATGTACCTTCTTGTTGCTTTATTTCTAACATTTCATTTTCCATTTTTACACCATCATGTAATACTACAATGCTTTTTGGAAAAGATTCATTTAAAGTTGGAAGTTGTAATAAAATTTTCTCAGTTTCTTTTGGTAGCCTATTTTCCACAACATTTGAGTTAATCACAATTTGTAAAATATCACTATTTTCATTTCTTATAAATTTTTCTACAGTTTGATTTATTTCTACTTTTGCCTCATCTGTCCAATTTAATGTTATATCTAAAGCTTTTTTTACTTCTTTTTCTTCATTTTCTGCTACTTTAAAATTTCCGCTAATTTCAGCTGCTATCTGCTTTGAAAATTTGTCTAAATTTATAATATCTGTTTTATTAAATTTAATTGGAATTTCTAAATGCACTTCTTGCCCATATATTAAATTATTTAAATAAATTTTATTTTCTTCTACATTTGTTTGTTTTACACTCTCATTTTGGAAGTTATTTATAGCAAAATTTGCATCAGCAAAAGAAAGTATAGGATTAATAAAAGTTCCTTTACCATTAACTTTTATATCAACATATACATTTGCTCCCTCTTGTATACTAGCTTCTATACTATTTACTTTATTTTCATTTTGATCTTTGAAATACACATTATATTCTATTTCTTCACCTATTTGTGCATTTGATGCCAGCTCCTCTTGTGCAGCATAAACGATATTTGTGAAATAGAATATATAATTTGCTAAAAGTAATATACAAATTATCATAATTATAAGTATTTTTTTATAAGCTTCTCTGTTCATACAAATCCCCCTATATATATTTACTATAATTTTAAACATTTTTTTTACAGTTTTCAAATACAAATATCTCCATTTTTCCCTTTATTTCTATTTTTTTCTGATATCCTATTACGGAAAGCAAATTTAAATTATCTATTACTCATATATTAAATTTAATTTACATTTTCATTACAAATTAGAAAATAAACACAAAAAATGTGCTTAACCACTATTTCCCTAGGTTTCACCAATTTAAACTCAAAAATCAAAAAAATGAACTTTAAGGAACGTCCCTAAAGTTCATTTTCTATTATTTACTTAAAACCTTTTTCTTTATAATTACTATTCCAGCTCCTATTATTATAACTACCACAATTCCAATTGTAATTGGTAATACATAATTTCTGTCTTCACCTGTATTTGGTGTAATTATTAATTCTTCAGATGTACTGTCGTCTTCTTCTTGTGGTTCTTCATTTGGTATGTAGTTACCTGGTGTTGATGGTGTTCTTGGTCCTCCTGGTTTGTTTATTAATACTATTTCAGCTTGGTTTCCAAATGTTGCGTCTTCTGCAGAGCTTAATACTTTTTCTACTACTATGTATACATCTTCGCTGTCTGCTTCTTGTTTTGCTCCGTTTTCGATTCTTATTGGTTTTAAGTTTGCGTCACTTAGATAGTCTGTCATATAAATTTGACTTTCTACAAGGTCTCCTTCGTATATTTGTCCGTTTTCTTCGTATCTGTATTTTCCGTCTTCTAGTGCTTCTATTACATTACTTGCTACTAAGTTGTTATTTCTTAGGTCTTGTATTGTGGCTTGTTGCCATCTATATCTTTCGTTTGTTTCGTCATTTACTTTGTATACAGAGTTTGAGTCTAAGTAGTCTATAATTCTTAATGGTGATAGTGTGATTATGTCATTTGCTTTTTGTTGTTCACCATTTGGTAAGTTGTTGTAATAGTCTTCACTGAAGTTGTAGAATCCTTCTGATGCGTAATCTGCATTACCTGCATTTTCTGTTGTTAGTCTATATTCCATTTCTACTATTGAACCTTGTATTAATTCACTGTCTAGTTCTGCTCTTACTAATCCTTTTACTGTTGTTACTCCATTTTCTTGTATTGGTTTTACATAGCTTAGGTATCCTCCTGTTTGTCCTTGTAAGTTACCATTTTCGTCTATTGATACATCTATAAGTGTTTGACCATTTGCTAGTGTAAGTTTTACTCTACTTATTGATTTTTTAAGTTTTAAGCTTTGAACTGGTCTTTTTATAATTCCAAAGTCTAGGTTGTTTATTCTAAATGCTACTCTGTCTGTTACTCTACTATATGTTATTGTTGTTAGGTCATTGTCATTATATTCTACTTGGAATTCCATTTCTGGTGTTGTTGATGTCATTTCATTTATTGTAACTTGTGTTGCAAAATTATATCCTTCACCATTTGGATTTGTGTTTAATTGTGCGTCGATTTCTTGTCTTGTTTGGTAATTGTCTACTGCATGTGATGTTCTAGTGCTTGATTCGTTTACACTTGTATAGAATTTATTGTTGTTTAGTTCATTTTCATATGCTTGCTGATTTATATTAGTTGATTTATAGTTTTCTACCATATCTACATATGCTTCTTGATTTCCATTTACAATTTTGTATGTTCCATCTCCCCAAGTATATTTTATTGCATATCTACCTGGTGCATATCCTGATATTGTGTAGTTACCATTTTGGTCAGATTCTACTGTGCATTCTGCATCTACCCATGCTCCATTACCATTGTTTGCTCTTTCGTCATATACTTTTGCAACAGTGTCTGTTATGTTTCCACTATCGTCAACTTCCATTAGTTGAACTTTTACTCCTCCGATGTGATTTTCTCCTTCGTCTAGTGTTCCATTTCCTTTTGCTATGTTTCTATCAGTTAATGCTTGTTGGTCAATATTGTCTTCGAATATTGTTCCTGAAAGCTCTCTTGCATTTGCTATTGTTAATGCTACTGTTGGAGCTGTGTCTGTATCGTCTTCATATGTGCTTGTATCTCCTGGTGTTGCATTTTCTGGTACAGAGTCTTTGTCTAGTGCTGCATATAATACTGTTCCTTGACTATCTGAGTATGATGTATATGATGAAATTTCTGCTATATTTGCAAGGTTTGGTAATCTAGATACATCATTATTATTAACTTTTGCTTCATTTAATAGGTTTAGTACATTTTCTCTTGATAGTTCAAATTGTATATATACATATTTTTGAGTTTGATTTTTTGCTGCTTCGTCTGTTGCTGATGTTGTTCCTTGTACTAATATATTTGTGTTTATTATTACTTTTCTATATGTGTCATTTGAGTATGATCCGTCTATACGATAATCTAATGGATTTGTAATGTTTCCTTGTTCATCTATTCCTGAACCTATTGCCCTTATTTGATATCTTGAATCATAGTAGTCAACCATTTGGTTTACTCTACCTGTTATTGTTTCTTCATTTCTTATTGCTATTTTGTATGTTAATGAAACTTTTAATTCATTAGAATCGTTTTCGTCTTCATAGTTTGCATCTGCTTCATATATTGGTCTTGTATAAATTAATTGGTTATATGGATTTTGGTATCTTACACCAACATTCCAAGCGTTTTGTGTATAGTCTGTTTCGTCTCCTTCCATATGTTCGAACCTGTTTGCATATTTATACATGTGACCATATCCTGCAATTTCTACTTTTACATTGTCTAAGTCTTGCATAACTGCTAAGTCTGCTTGTGTTCTTAAGTATAATCCTAGGTTGATATTTTTAATTTCGTCTATTTCTGATCCTCTTTCATATGTTATTACATATCCTGCATCATTTGTTCTTGCTGTTATATCACAAATACTTGTGTCTCCTATTGTTGCAGATGCTGTTTCTGGATGTAGTTCGTATTGTATTTGAATTGCCCTATTTCTTTCTTGATTTATAACCATTGCAGTATTATTCATTTGACCTTTAGTTACTTCAGCAAATTCATTATTAAATTGTTGACGTCTTGTTCCTTCTGATGCTTTACTTCCGTTGTCTTTTGATAAATTTACTGCTACATTTTGATATCTTAATCCATCATATTCAAATTCGATATAGTAGTCTTGTAATTTGTCTATTATTACATCTGTAAATAGGTATGCTCCATTTTCGTCTGTTGTTGTTTGTTTTACTACTGTATTTCCTTCTTTTAGTCTTACTGAAACTCCTGATACTAATGTATCATTAATATCAAATTCGTCATCTTGATATAGGTCATTTCTTATTGATTGTTTTTCTGCTTGTATATCTTGCCATACATATCCTGATAATTTTATGTATTCTTTTCTGTTTGTTATTTGATATTGTAAAGTTTCTCTTTTATTTATTGTTATTGTTCTTACTGTAGGGTCTACTATATAACCATAGTTTGTGTTGCTTACACTTACCTCTGTTATTTCATAGTCTCCAACCCACATTTCGTTTATTTCTATAATTCCATTTTGATCTGTTACTACAGTCTGGCGAGTATTTGAATATCCTGCTGTTCCGTCATCATTTAAGTATACATATTGTCCTTCCATTTCTCCTGTTATTGCTCTTATTGTAAATTCTACATTTGGAAGTTTTATTGATGGATTATCTTGGTCTACTTTTTCTATTCTTAATGCTCCTAGCATATATTCGTTATCCATTGTGTATGTTGCTGTTGCTCTTTTTGATACTGTTACAGTTTGTGGTGTTCCGTCTAATACATATCCGTAATTTGGGTTATTTACCTCTGTGATTTCATAGTTTCCTACCCATACTTGATCTATTTCAATACGTCCATTTGTATCTGTTTTTACTGTAACTTGTGTATTACTATATCCTGCTGTTCCATCATCGTTTAAGTATACATATTGTCCTTGTTTTTCTCCTGTTAGAGCTCTTATTGTGAATTCTACATTTGCAAGTTTTGTTGAATTGTTATCTTTGTCTACTTTTTCTATTTCTAGACTTCCTAATCTGTATTCGTTTTCAAATTCATATGTTGTTTCTACTCTTTTATTTATTGTAACAGTATGTGGTGTTCCATCTACTACATATCCGTAGTTTGGGTTACTTACCTCTGTTATTTCATAGTTTCCAAGCCATAGGTTGTCTATTTCTATAATTCCTTCTGCATTTGTTCTTACTGTTACTCTTTCTTCTTGGTATACTGCTATACCATTATCTACAGATACATATTTTCCTGCTTGTTCTCCTGTAAGTGCTTGTATTGTAAATTCAACATTTGGTAAGTTTACAGTAGATTCGTCTTTGTCTACTTTTTCTATTTTTAAACTTCCCATTTGGTATTCATTTTCTATTGTGTTATTTGAATTTTCTGTTGATATTTCTATACCTTCTGTTTTTGCTATATAACCTGCATTTGGGTTTTTAGTTTCGTATGCTACATATCTTCCTATTAAAAGTTGTTCAATTTCTATTCTTCCATTTGAGTCTGTTATAAACTCTGTTGCATCTTCTATATTGTCTACATAGTTTACATTTCCATTTGTAACTTGAACATATTTTCCTAGTTCTCTGTTTTGTACTTTAAATCCTACTCCTACAAGTGGTGTATTTTGATCTTTATCTACTTTTACAATTTGTAGATTTGCTGTAAAGTCTATATCTGCTTCTGTTGTAATACTTAATTCTTTAGATATTGTTTCTTTTGTAGGGTTTGCCATCATAAAACGTTGTGAACCAGATGATGATTCTAAGAACCAAAGCTCAACTGTATAAATTTCCCCTGCATCTGAAATTTTGAATTTAGCTGATATATCACTTATTCCTTTTGCTCCTGATTCTGCACTAACTGAAATATAGAAGTTAGAATTTGATTTTATATCTTCTGCTTGTATAAAGTTTTCTGTATTTCCTTTATATTGGCTTATTAATATATTGTTATTATTAATAGTTTGTCCGTTTTCGTCAGTTACATTTATACTTTCAACTGTTCCTGAGAAATGCCAGTTTAATGGTCCTACTCTATAATATATTTTTCCATCTCTTGTGTAACTACTTACTTTTAGGTTTTCCTTTGCTGTATTATCTGTTGGTTCTTCAATATTTTCTGTGTCTCCTAGACTATTTACATATTCGTTCATTTCTTTGGTATATTCTTTGCTTACTTCGTATTTTTCTGGATTACGATCTTTATGGTCACTGTCTACATTTTCTTTATCATACCAACTTGATAATCCAAAATATTTACCTACTGTTGTAAACCAAGTATTTATATTTTCATATATTGCTCTTTGTGATTGGCTATAATCTGGGATTGCAACTAACCCCCCACCAGATGGTTGTAAGTTATCATATGTTCCCATTCCTCCACCTTTATACATCATAAAGCCTAGTTTTGCATTTATTGTTTTCTCTTTTGTTCTTTGGCTTTCTGTTGAACCTTGCATAAGTTTATTGTTTTTATCATAAATTTTATTTCCTACTATTTTTGCATATGTTTTTACAGTGTAATTATGATAACTTGCTATTAATCCATACCATTCACCTGGATATATGTGCTGACTATGGTTTACACAATATAGAGCATTACTTGGTATACATGCTTCTGTTAAAGATAGTTCTACTTTTCCTCCAATAGCATCTGCACCTTGTTCTTTAAAGTTTTTAAGTGTTGCATTAATAGTAGGGGTTCTACTAGTTTCTTGTGGAGGTACCGCTTCTACTTTTGCAAATGGTAAAAGCAATAACATTAAGATAAAAACTACAAATAATATTAGATTTTTCTTTATTTTACTCACCTTTCTTCCCCCTTTCTAATCTATTATTTTTCTTTTTAATACTTTTCTTGCTATTACAAATGCTATTCCACCAAGTATTGCTATACTGATTATTGTAATTAATACTGTGTTTACTATTTGTCCAGTTTTTATAGATATCATTACATCTGCTGAACCTAAGTCATCTTCTGATAGATTATTTCCTGGTGTTGAGTCTATGTCTTGTAATCCTAATTCGTTATAACTTTCGTTGATTTCTGCTTTGTTGTTTATTAGTCCAGTATTGTCTACTGTCATTTGTTTTGTTACAGTTAATTTTATGTCTTTAGATTCTCCTGGTAATAGTTTTGTATTTGATAAGCTTGTATTATATAGTTTTTGTCCTGATTGATACCAGTCACTGTTTAATTCTGAACTGAATTTATATTCTGAAGATAAGTAATCTACTATGCTTCTTACATATGCTTCTACTTCACCTTCATTTGTAACTCTTATTGTATATTCTACTATAACATTTGAGCTATTTAGTTGTTTTGAGTCTATTTCTGTTTTTGCAAGTGTTTCATTATTGTATTCTTGAACTTGTGTTCCACTATTGTTTTGTACTATTATTTTGCTTACATATTTGTCTAGTTTTAAGTCAAATATTTTTGCTTCTTTTAGTCCTATGTTTATATTTGCTATGTTTTCAGATTGAATATTTATAACATCTGTTGCGGCTACTTGTTTTTGTTCTCCATCTACTTCTATTGTTTTGTTTATAACTTTTGAAGTTGAAGATGTTTCAATTCCTTCTTTTTGATAGTCTGTTAGGATGTATTTTGAAGTATCATATTCAAAGATTACAATATATTCTCCTCTTGGAACTCTATTTAAACTATAGAAACCATTTGCATCTGTAACTGCTTGTATTTCATTTCCGTTTGAATCTTTTGCAAAAGTGTTTGTGTTTGTATTTAATAGTTTAACTGTTATTCCTTCTAATAGTGTTTCTTCTTGATCTAATCTTCCATCACTATCTTGGTCAAGCCAAGCTCTACCACTAATTATCATTGTTCTTTGTGTTGTTGGATCATCTGGATCTGTTGGATCTTCTGGATCTGTCGGATCTTCTGGATCTGTTGGGTCTGTTGGATCTTCTGGATCTGTTGGGTCTTCTGGATCTGTTGGATCATCTGGATCCGTTGGATCTTCTGGATCTGTTGGATCTTCTGGATCTGTTGGATCATCTGGGTCTGTTGGATCATCTGGGTCTGTTGGATCTTCTGGATCTGTTGGATCTTCTGGGTCTGTTGGATCTTCAACCTCTGGTGCGAATATGTGCATAACTTGTTTGCTATCTACTTCTATTGCATCTGATGTTAGTGTTGCAATATTTATTATTTCTCTTGCTGTATCATTTTTAGGAATATAATTTACTACTACATCTATTTCGTATTCTACTTTTTCTCCTGGGTCTAATGAATCTTCTATTTCAATGTATTTGTCATACATTATTTCATATTGGTCTTCTGATAAAGTTTCTCCATTTCTTCTTATTTGTTCTAGTGAAACTAATTCAGAAATTTCGTCATTTAGTATGATTGAACTTAATTGATTTGTTCCTTGGTTTTCTATTGTTATTTTATAAGTGATTACATCTCCTGCATCTACATAACCATTTTCGTTTTCAGATGTATTTGATATTGTAGCTTTTATTTCGTTTAGAATAACTGTTTTTTGGTTAAATCTATATTTTTGGTTTTCATAATTACATTGTGCATTTATTATGATGTTTTCTTGTGTTGTAACTATTGGCATTTCTACTTTGAATAATACTTCTTTTTCTTCTCCTGCTTTTATTTGGTCTATTGTTATGCTTTGTCCTTCTACATATTTTTCTTCATCATCTATTGAGCTTTCATATGCTAATTCTACAATTTTAGCTCCTTCTGCTGTTGGTACAAATTCTATATTAGAAATGTCTTGATTAGAATTATTTTTTATAAGTGCTTTAAATGCATATGTGTATCCACTTTCTACATCTCCATCTTCTGAGATTGATATTATTTTTCCTTCTAAGCTACCTTGAGTTACTGCTAAAGTTATCTCTTGAGATTCTTTTTTAGCTTCTCCATATAGTATTGTTGATTTATTAGATATAGAAGATACATTTCCTCTTACTATTACATAATATGTTTTTGTAATTGCTTGACCTACTGGTAAATTATCTATTGTAAATTCAACTTGCTCTCTTGTTTCGTCTTCTTTAAATCCACCTTCTTGTCCACCTATTCCTAACTCTGGTAAGATTTCTTCTATATATGTTGTTCCTTCTGGAACTGGTGCTTGCATTGTTATATTTGTAACATCTTCTGATCCCACATTTGAGGCTGTTAATTCATATCTTACCATTTCACCTTGTACTACATTTGTTGCTTCTTCTGATCCTACATATGCCTTTATACTTGTTTCTAGTACTGGTCCTACTCCTGTTTCTAATTTTAATGAATCTAGATTAACATTTTTATTTACTCCTGTTGATTCTGTATAATTTATACTATATCCTAATTCTGCTATCTTGTTGTATTCTAGATTAGCTGGTATTGATATATCATATGAAAAACTTAAACTTTCACTAACATTTAGTTCTTGAATTACTATTAAGTATTTTTGTACTTTTGCTTGGTCATTTAGTTCTTCACTCCAGCCATTGCTTGCATTTGTTATATCATCTGTTGCATCTGGATTTTCTGTATAATATACTTTTACTTTACTTTGATCTATTTGACCTATATTAAGTGCTCCTACAGATGTTTCTATATTATTTGTTTCATTTTGTGTAGGGAATGTTCCTAAAATTCTTACATTTGAAACTTTATTATCATTGTTATTTATTATTTCACTGCCATATGTTATTGTATTTTGCTCTGATGCTAATGGTAATTTTGCTGTTTTTTCTCCTTCATTATTAATTACTTGTAATCCATATTGTGGTACTATTGTGTTTGTTACCATTCCTGCATATGATACTATGTTTATTGGTAATAGTTCTTCTCCATATCCTGAAGCAGTATTGTAATTTATTGCTTTTTCGTTTGTATATGTTAGTTTTATGTTTTGTGTGCTACTTCCTATTGTTTTGTCTACTGTTATATCTCCTACAATTATTATTGTTGGTCCTTCTATTGCTCCAGTTGCATATTTACTTTGCTCACCTTCTAGTTGTATTTCTATTACATTTCCTCTTTTAAATGATTCTGTTATTTTAAAATCTTCTGCATATAGCATATCTATTGATTTTACATCAATATTTTCTATTTGCTCTGGTAATTCTATTACTATTCTAGGATTTTTGTATAGTTCGTCTTTTTCTGTATTTGAATTAAGAAGTACTCTCATTTCAATATTTTCGTTTACTACCATTGTAGATAGTTCGTTCCTGTCTATTGTTATTTGTGCTGAACTTTGAGTTTCTTCTAAAGCAATTACTGATGTTTTTGCCTCTAGTGGTGTTACCATATCACTTGATGTGTATGTTCCTTCTAAAGTAAATGATATTGTTTTTGCATTTTTTACTAGTTCTTCTGAATTTTGTTTTATTAATTTTGTTATTTCAAAGTTGATGCTTCCTTCTTCTGTTGGTGCTGATGTTACTATTCTTATTTGTTTTACATTTTCTCCTAATTTTTGAATTATATCTCCATTTTCATCTGTTTCTGTGTCTTTGTTTATTGTAGCAATTTGTGCATTTGTTTCATTATTATATATTTTTATTTGTCCTTCTTCTCCAAGTATTTTTTGGAAATTTGCTTTATTTAGTTTGATTTGACTTGTGTATACATTTTCAAGTCCAATATTTTGTATATTTTCTACTAAAGATATTTCGTCTGCTATATTTGCCATATTTACATTTAATGATATGTCTTGTACTATTTTTCTATCTATTCCTGCATATAGTTTTCCTTTATATATACTTGTCTCTTGGCTTGCTACATCAATTGTTAATACTGAATCTTTTTCTTCTGGTCCCATTTCCATTTCATATTTTGCTGAAATAGTTGTATTGTTTTTGTCATATAAAGCAAATTGGGCTGTTCCTTCTATGCTTTGATTACTACTTTCTTCTATTGAATCATATATATATGTAACTATATATGTATCTTGCCCTTCTTTTTTCCAATTTACTTTTCCATCTTCTGCTTTGTTTTCAATTGTTATATCTATTTTTCCTGTTTCTGGATTGTATTCCCAATTGTCGTTTTGTAAAGTTTGGCTATTTGTTGCTAGGTTTCCTATTGAGATTACTTTAACTGTTTCTGGGTATTTATCTTCTACTTTAGGTGATGGGACTTCTAATTTTGAGGTTTTAATAGGATAAAGGTTATTTTCTATTCCAGAGTTTACTTTTAATTGTATTATTCTTTTTGGCTCTCCTTCATAGTCTAACACTTTGTTTGTTATTAATTCATAGTTTAATATTGATCCTATATATTCTCTATCATATGGACTTGTTAGTATTAGTTTTACTTTTTTTGTTGCTGTGATTGTTATGTCTTTTTCTGTACTGTCTTTGTATATACCATTTATTGTTAGGTTACTTTCCATATCTATAGAATTTATATCAAAAATATCGTCTTTTATTATTTCTATTCCTACATCTAATTCTTTTGTTTCTCCTGCATTTACTTGGTTTAGTGTTATTACATTTTCTTGTATTTTTGATATTCCTTCACTTAAAATGTCTGTTTTTAGCCTGAAGTTACTAGATCCAAGTGTAACTGTTCCATTAAAATATCCGTCTTTTTTCACAGATACTGTTAAACGTAGTTTTAGGTTTTCTTCATTCATTTTTGCTTCTAAATCGTTTACTAAATTGCCTTCTTTGTCTATTAGTTGTACTCCAAATTCTACGTTTTTGTTGTTTGTTACAAGGTCTTGGTTTGAAATTTCTGCAGCATAGGCTATTGTGTTTACTCCTAAAAATAAAAAGTTTGCTAAAGTCATTGAAAGAATTATTGCTATTACTAGCATTGTTTGTCCTATTTTACCTTTCATTTTAATCCCTCCTAAATTTGTTTTTAGTATATCATTTATATATTATATAGTGTATAGCTTGATGTCAATAGTGCTTTTTTTACAATTTTTGAGCTTTTTTGGGGTTTGGCTACGGAAATTGTGGGTGCACTTTTATTTCATTTGTGTTAAATTTTTGTTTCATTTGTGTTACTTGGGTCAATTTTACGTTACATAAATGTCTACTATATATTATACATTGATTTTGTGTATTTTTCAATATTTTTCGCTATTTTTTTTGGATTTTCTTTTATTAATTTTGTACTAGTAGTAATAGCTCTTATTTTAATATGTAGAGAAGCCTAAGTGAAGGTAATATGTATAATTTTAAAATATAAATGTGCGACTGGAATAGCATTAGAACTTCTTAGGTAAAATTTTTGGACAAAGCTTACAAATTTTCGCCCAAGAAAATTATGCAGAAAGGGTGCCGAAAATTTTACTTAGAAGTTCTTATGCTATGCAAGGAGCCGTTTATATTTTAAAATTATACATATTACCTTCACTTAGGCGGCTAATTTTAGGCCGTATATCATAACAACTGCCTAATACAAACTTAATTAATTTTATTTTGTTCAATAGTTTTGTCAATTTATTTTTATCTATTACATATAATAATATTGTATATAATCTTACTTATTACAAAAAAACAGTTAAAAGGAGGAATTTAATGTGGATAATAACAATATCAATTTAAATGAAGATACCATCAAAAACATTCAAAACATGGTAAAAAACGGCAATATGCAGGATGTAATTTCTCAGATTCCACCTGATGTTATGCAAAACTTCCAGAAAATGTTTTCAAACCCAAACAACTCTAACGAAAACAACAGCACAAATATGAATCAATCTCAAAATTC
This sequence comes from uncultured Clostridia bacterium, assembly GCA_944391785.1. Taxonomy (GTDB): domain Bacteria; phylum Bacillota; class Clostridia; order TANB77; family CAG-508; genus CAG-269. The sequence continues at coordinate 17,629 of CALXUX010000061.1, read as the reverse complement.
TTTTAATAATACTGCAACATCTTCTAACAATATGAATAATTCTTCTAGTTCTAACATACCCAATTTTAACAATATCGATATGAACACTATTATGAAAATGTCTTCAATTATAAATAAGATGAATGATTCTAACAACCCAAATAAAAATCTTCTTAATTCTTTACGCCCTTATCTAAGAGAAGGAAAAAAAGATAAATTAGATAATTATATTAATCTATTAAATATGGGAAAAATGGCCGAACTTTTCAAAAATGGTAATTTAAATACAAAAAATAAGGAGAATAATAATGAATAGCTTTTTCCCACAAGCTTTTTTTAGAAGACCCCTTTATAGAAATTATACAAATTATCCTAGTCATTATGGTAAGAAAAATGATTCAAATTATAACTCTAATATGAATTTAAATAATAAGTTATACAATAATTCACATAGTAATTTTAATAATTTTCCTAAATATTCAAATAATTATCTAAATAGGCCAAATCACTCAGGTAGTATTACAGAAAATTGCGATAATCAAGTGCATACTTCAAATGATAGTTCTAAAGTTAATAATTGCTCTAATAATAGTCCTAAGTTTACAAATTATTCTAACAAACAAAGTAATTCACCTAATATAAATAATTTATCTAATGCAACATTTGAAAATGAAAAGACTAGTATCAATTCTAATAAATGCTCTGATAATTTTTCAAATTTTTACAATAAAAATACTAATTTTGATTCTTCAAATTCTTACAATAAAAATACTAATTTTGATTTTTTAAATTTTTTACCACGCTCAATAGGTCCTTTATCATTTAACCCAAATGGAATTACAGATAATAAAGAACCTATTTTTGAACTATTTGGTATTGATATTTTTATGGATGATATTATAATTGTAGGTATTCTAATTTTTCTTTACAAACAAGAAGTTAAAGATGAAAGTTTATACCTTATTTTAATAATGCTATTATTTTCTTAGATGTATTTATTTACTAAATAATAATCTACTCATACAAAATTATTATAATGCTTCTAATAATTAAATTAAACCATCTCTTATATACTTTAAATTAAAAAATACATTTTTAAGATCTACTTTAATATGTAGAGAATTAAAAACATTTTTTACTCTATAACTATTTTATCATCCACAACAGAAATATAAGCTTGTCTATATATTGATGCTTCTTCTTTGCCTATTTCTTTTACCATATTTGCTATTCTTACCTGTACTGCGTCTAAAGTTCCTGCTGCAATTATGGCTTGCTTATTTCCTTTTGCTCCTGCATGTGCTAGGCCTCTTAATGTTCCTAAGACTACTATATTGTCAGATGCTATTACTTCTGCTCCAGAGTTAACATCTCCTAGTATTACTAGACTTCCTTCTTTTTCTATTTTTTGGCCTGACCTTAATGAACCTTTATGGAATGTTGTTTCTGATACTGCTATTTCTCTTTGGTATACTCTTCTTATACTGGATAGCCCTAGTGTTTTTGGCATATCAAATTCTATTTTTACGTCTAGTTTTTCTTCTATTATTTTTTGTAATCTATCTATTTCTTTATTTTTCAATACTTTTCCAACTACTCTTATTGGTGTTTTTTCGTCTTGATATAGTCTTTTTAGTTCTGGAAGTTTTCTTTTTAATTCTCTTTCAATTTCTATTTGTTCTGCGTTTTCTGATATTTTTATTATTATTTCGTCTTTTCTTAAGTTTATACTTATACAATTTTTCATTTTTACATCCTTCTCCTAGTTTATACTTTCTGTATATGAACTTGCTGTTAGGTTTTCTGTTACGTTTTGGGTATTCATTCCAAAGTATTCTCGCATTATTTCTCTTACTGCTTCTGCTGCATAGTATCCGTGTAATCCGTTTTCTACCATTACGACTACTGCAATTTCTGGATCGTCAAATGGTGCAAATCCTGCAAACCATGCATTTACTTTATTATTTGGTGCTTCTGCAGATCCTGTTTTTCCTCCTACTGGTATCTCAAAGTTTCTGAATATTGCGTTTGCTGTTCCTCCTTCTTCTGCTACTGACCTCATTCCCTCTAATACTGCATCTAGGTTTTCTTGTTTTATATTTAGATCTTCTTGCACTTCTTCTTCTAGTCCTAGTTTTTGATTTACAAATTGATTTATTTCTGATTTTGAAACCTCTGTTCCGTCAGCATTTCTTATTGTTTTTACTACACTTACGTCTATTTGCTTTCCTCCATTTGCTAGCATACTTATATATTTTGCCATTTGCAATGGTGAAAATTCATTGTCCATTTGCCCTATTCCTGCACTTAGTGTATTTCCTGGGTTCCAGTTTGTGTCATCTGGGTGTAATTTTTGTTTTGATTCTCTACTTGCTAGAACTCCTTCTGTTTCGCCTAATAGTTCTACACCTGTTTTTGTGCCTAATCCAAAATAGTTTGCATATTTGTCTAATGTGTCTATTCCCATTCTGTCTGATACTTCATAGAAGAAGTAGTTACATGATTTTTGTATTGCTTGTGATACATTAAGCCATCCATGCCCTTTTCCATAGTCTGTGTAATACCAACATTTTGGTTGATAGTCACTGTATTTTCTGTATACTCCTGTGTCATTTATTGTTGTTTTTGTGTTTATGACACCTGACTCTAAACCTGCTATTGCTGTTACCATTTTAAATATTGATCCTGGTGAATATGAGTTTTGTATTGCTTTGTTTACTAGTGGTTTTGCTGGATCGTTTATGTATTTGTTCCAGTTTTCTGTGCTTATTCCTCCTACAAAGTCTTGTGGATTATATGTTGGGTAGTTTGCCATTGCTAGTATTTCACCTGTATTTACATCCATTACTACACAACTTGCTGCTGTTGCGTCTGATGCTGTTCCAAATCCCCCGCTTCGTATTTTTTCTAGGTTTGCTGCTATTGCTTCTTCTGCAACTTTTTGAAGTCTTGCGTCTATTGTTAAGACTACATCAGAGCCTTTGATTGCTTCTTCTGAGGTGTATTCTGCTGTGATTGCTCCTTCTACAGACATGTCTATTTGTTTTGTTCCGTTTTTTCCTTTTAGGTATTCTTCAAATACACTTTCTATTCCTGTTTTTCCTATTATGTCGTTTTGTGAGTATGTGTCTTTTCTTTTTTCATATTCGTCTGCATCTATTTTGGATGCATATCCTATTACGTGTGAGGCTAGTGTGCTTTGGTTATATTTTCTGATTGGTTCTACGACTATATTTATTCCTGGGAATTTTTCACTGCTTTCACTGAATTCTGCTACTGCTTCTCTTGGTATGTCTTCTGCTATTTTCAGTGCTTTTGTGCTGCTATATCCTTCTTGGGTTATTTCATATCTTATTCCTAGTATTTTTCTTATTTCTGCTATATCAGTATTTGTTATTTCGTATTTGTCTTTAAATTCATAAAATGCTTCTTCTGGTGTGATTTCTTCATCAAAGTCGTTGCTTTCTTTCCATTGGGCTAAAGTATTTCCTTCTATTGTGAATGCAAATGGGTTTATTGATATTGGAAAATCGTCTTCATAGTCTACTTGATATTTTTCTAAGACTTGCACAATGTTTAGTATTGAGTTGTTTAAAGTTTCGTCATCTATTTTGGTTTTATATAGTTCAAGTGCAAATCTCATGTCTGTACTTGCTAAGACATTTCCTGTTCTGTCTAAAATTGAGCCTCTTGCTGCTTCTAATACTGTTTCTCTTGTTAGTCTTGTGTTTGATTGTTCTCTGTATTCTGCACCATGGACTATTTGTAGATTAAATAATTGTGCGATTAGTATTATTCCTATTATATATGTAAGTATTGTTAAAAAGTTGTATCTAAATTTTGTTTTATTTTTTTCTGAATTTTCTGGCAAGTTCTCAACTCCTATCTTTTATGAAGTTTTTTAATACTTTTAGTTGCTTTTATTTGCTGTTTTTCTCTTTTATATTTCTTTAAAAATACCTTGTTAGTATTTTGTTCCCTTTGAATTCGTTTTCTATGTAATAGCCAAATTTTTGCATTAATGGGTATAGTATTATTGTTAGTATTACATTGTATATTACTTCTATTAGTAGTATTTTTATGAATGTAAATATTTCTATGCTTGTCTCTGCTACAAAGTAGTTTGCAAAGTAAAAGATTAGTTCATAAAATATGGTTAGTCCTGCTACCATTAACATTATGGTAAATCTACTGTCTTTTGAAAAGTTTTTGTCGAAAATTGTTGAGGCAATTCCTACTAGTCCTAGTCCTATGAAACTTATTCCTATGTTGTTTGCAAATAGTACGTCTAAAATTAGTCCTATTACCATTCCGTATATTGCTCCCATTAGTTTGTTGCCAAATAAGCCTATAAATAATACAAATATTACAAATAGATTTGGCATTACTCCTGCAATTGTAAACCAGTTGAAGAAATTTGATTGTAGAAAATATATTACAAATGCTATTATTATTAAATATATGTTTATTAGAAATTTCTTCAATTAATTCACCTCTTTTTACTAATTTTGTATTACTAGTACTGTACTTAATTTTTCAAAATTTACTGCTGTTTCTATTATTGCATATCTGTCTGTAACATTTTTTGTTGATTCTACTTGTTTTACTGTTCCTATATGAATTCCTTTTGGATATATTCCTCCAAGCCCTGATGTTTCTATGCTGTCTCCTTGTATTATGTTGTATTCTGGTGGTATGTACATGGCTTTTAATTCTGATGTGCTGTCTAGTGTGCCTTTACATACTATGCTTTCGTCTGTTGAACTCATTAGTGCACTTACTGATGTTGCTGTGTCTATTATTGTTTGTACTTTTGCTGTGTTGCTTGTTACTGATACTACATATCCGACTAAACCTTCGTCTGCTATTACTGTCATGTTTTCTTTTATTCCGTCTGCTGTTCCTACATTTATTACTATTGTTTTTGAGTAGTTGCTTAAGTCTTTGTTTATGATGTATGCTGGCATTGTTTTGTATTCTCCATATTTTTCTGTTAGATTCATGTATTCTTTTAGTGTTTCGTTTTCTGATTTTATGTTTTCTAGTTCTCTTAGAGATTGCTCTAATTTGCTGTTTTCTTCTTTTAGTTGTTCGTTTTCTGCTTTTAAGTTATTTACATCGGAGAAAAATACATCATTTCCACTTATTTTATTTTTTAAATATGTTAGTCCATTTTGCACAGGCATTACTAATTTTGTTGCGACATTTTCGAAGAATGTTGCATTGTTTTCTCCGTTAGTGAAAACTACAATTAGGATTAGTATTATGATTGTTATTATTATTCCAAGTATTCCTGTTTTTCGCTTTTGATGCATTTTTCGGCCTCCTTTTTGTTTTTACTTTTGCTTATTTTTGATGATTTTTTTCTTATCTTCTTTTTCGTGCATTTAATAATACTGTTTTTAGTCTTTCTAGGTCTTCTAATGTTTTTCCTGTTCCTCTTACTACACAGTCTAGTGGTTCTTCTGCTACATATACTGGCATGCTTGTTTCTAGACTTATTAATTTGTCTAGGTTTCTTATAAGTGCTCCTCCTCCTGCTAGTACTATTCCTTTTTCCATTATGTCTGATGCAAGTTCTGGTGGAGTTTTTTCTAGAGTTGCTTTTACTATTTCTACTATTTTTGATATTGATTCTTTCATTGCACTTTCAACTTGTACTGAAGTTATTTTTTCGTTTCTTGGAAGTCCATCTGTTAGGTCTCTTCCTCTTACTTCCATTTCCATTTCTGTCATTAGTGGCATTGCACATCCTATACGGATTTTGATTTGCTCTGCTGTTGTTTCTCCTATTGCTAAGTTCATTTCTCTTTTTACATAGTTTATAATGTCTTCGTCTAGTTCGTCTCCTGCTATTCTTAATGAGTGACTTACTACTATTCCTCCAAGTGATATTACTGCAACTTCTGTTGTTCCTCCTCCTATGTCTACTATTATGCTTCCACTTGGTTCTGCTACATCTAGTGATGCTCCTATTGCTGCTGCCATTGGTTCTTCTATTAGGTATACTTCTTTTGCTCCTGCTTGCATTACTGATTCTTCTACTGCTCTTTCTTCTACTTCGGTAATTCCTGATGGTACTCCTACTACAACTCTTGGTTTTCCTATGTTGTACCTTTTTCCTACTTTTCCTATTATGTTTTTAAGCATTAGTTGTGTTGCTGTGAAGTCTGCTATGACTCCATCTTTTAGTGGTCTTACTGCTTTTATTTGGTCTGGTGTTCTTCCGAAGCATTTCTTTTGCTTCATTTCCTGTTGCCATTATGTTTCCTGTTCTTCTATTTATTGCTACCACTGATGGTTCTTTTAGTATGATTCCTTTTCCTTTTAGTGTTACTAGTATGTTTGCTGTTCCTAGGTCTATGCCTATGTCTTTTGATCCAAATGAGAATAATTTCATAATCTTTTTTTCCTTTCTGATTTTACATCCTTTTTATTTTTTACCTTTTATTTGAATTTTATGAGTTTTTTGGTATTTATTTTCTGTTTTTTTGTTTTATTTTTCTGTTGTTTTGTTTTATTTTTTCTGCTTTTTTATTTTATTTTTCTGTTGTTTTATTTTATTTTTCTGTTGTTTTGTTTTTTATTTCTTGTATTAGTTTTTCTATGTGTGCATATATGCTTGTGTATTGTTTGTTGCCTATTATTATGTGATCTATTAGGTCTATTTTTAATAGTTTTGCTGCATTATATAGCTCATCTGTAAATGTTATGTCTTGTTTACTTGGTGTTGAGTCTCCTGATGGGTGGTTGTGAACTAATATCATTTTTGATGCTCTTAGGGATACTGCTTTTGCGACTATTTCTTTTATGCTTAGATTTACATAGTTTGTCCCACCTATTGCTATATCTTCTTGTTTTATTATTATATTTTTTATGTTTAGGTAATATACTCTTCCTATTTCTCTTTTTTCGTTTTGAAGTTCTTCAAGACATATTTTTGCTATGTCTTGTGGTTTTTTTATTTTTATGGTTTTATAGTTTGATGGTTTTGACATCCTTACCGATAGTTCACATATTGCTTTTAGTTGTATTGCTTTTACTTTGCCTATTCCTTTTATTTGCATGAAGTCTTCTATGCTTAGGTCTTTTAAGAAGTTTAGTGTGTCGTTTTTTGTGTTTTGGTTTAGGTTTAGTATTCTTTGTGCTATTTGCACTGATGTTTCTTCTTTTGTTCCTGTTTTTATTATTATTGCTAGTAATTCTGCATTTGATAGATTTTTTTCTCCGTTTAGTTCTAATTTTTCGTATGGTCTTTCTGCTTCTGGTAAGTCTTTTATTTTTATTGACAAATTAAACACCCTTTCTTTTTATTTAATTTGTCTCTATTTATTTTACAGTTTTTATATTTTTTTGTATATAAAAATTGCAAGTATCATCCCTATTATGCTTGAAACATTGATTTTAAACATTAGCCCAAATGTGATTTCTAGTACGCTTAAGTCTAGACTTATTGGGTTTAATAATCCAAATTCTTGCTCATAGTATAGCCACCAAAGCCATGGTACGTTTGAGGCAAGTTTTCCAAGCAATCCCCCTACTACTAGTCCTGCTAGTATAAATACTATTAATATCCAAATATTTTTATCTCTTGTAGCCATTTTTTACCTCCATTTTTTGTTCGTTTGTTTTCCTATTTTTTCTTACGGATTCGTAATTTTACATCATATGGGTATTATATATAATAATAACAAATTTTTCAAGTAATTTGTTTGATTTTACTTTATTTTTTTATTTTTTTATGTTATAGTATTTAAGAATTTGACAAGTTACCAAATTTTGTGGATTTAAATATAATAAAATTAATAGTATAATATATTTAGTACATTGTCTTATATTTTTTATACAGGGTTAACGAAAGGATTTGGTTTTTTATGAAGATTGAAAAACTTACGGAAAATAAGATTCGCATTATTTTAAAACAAGATGATTTTAAAGATAAGTCTATAGATTTACATACAATTATGACAACAACTGCCGAGTCTCAAGGTTTACTTTTAGATATTTTGGCTAAAGCAAAAAAGGAGGTTGGTTTTGATACAGATGGGTGCAGACTTTTGATTGAGGCTTTTTCTACTTCTGAAGATATTTTTGTTTTTACTGTTACTAAATTTGCTGTAAATAATGAAGATACGCCTTCTACAAACTTTAAGCCTAAAAAATTAAAAGTTAGTAGAAAACGTATGAGTTTAGATAAAAAATTTGCTATTTATGAATTTACAAATTTTGATAATTTTTGTGATTTTTGCAGATTAATTGGTAATTCTAAAAAATTAGTACTTAAGAATTTTGTTGAAAGTTCTTCTTTGTATGTTTTTAATGATTGTTATTATTTGGTTTTGAATAATATTAATGTTAATAATCCTTCTATTAGTGCTTTTTCTGGTTATATTGCTGAATTTGCTAAGAGTATTTCTTATACTGATACTTTTGAGGGTAAATTGAAGGAGTATGGTAAGTGTATTATGAGGAAAAATGCTATTAGAATTGGTATAAAATATTTTGCTAAGGTTTAGTTGGTTTCTTTTTGGAGATTTTTTAGTTTAAATTGTAATGTTTTGGGGATATTATTTGAATTTTAGGTTTTGTATGAATTTATTTTGTATGATTTGTTTTATTAAAATGTAAATAGTAGAGTGGCTATCTTAGCCACTCTACTATTCTATCTCCTCGTATTGCTCCCCATGGTGAGCCTTCTATACTTCCTGGTTCTTTGTCTATTTGTATTTTTTCCAAGTTCGATGCATCTGAAAAACATAATGTGGAAATTTTTTCTACACTTGCTGGTATATATATTGAAGTTAGTTTGTCACAATAATTAAAAGAGTTTGCTATCTCTTTCAGATTATTTGGAAGTTCTATTTCAGTCATTTGATATTGACCATGAAAAGCTTGAGTACCAATTCTGGTTACAGTGTCATTTACAATGAATTTTCCACTTATTCCATATAATACTGTTATTATTTCTGTTTTGTCTTTATTATATAATACATTTCCCTCTACTGTATAGTTCGGATTGTTTTCAGCTATTGTTACTATTCCTGAATAATTTGAATATTTAAACAATGGATCAATTGAATTTACCTTTTCACCTATATTAATATTTTCTAAATTTTTACACTGTGAAAAAACTTGGCTTAATATACTTTCTACTGAATCTGGTAAATCTATATTAGTTATATTTGGAGCTTGTTTAAAAGAATACTCATTTAATTTTTTTACTGTATTCGCCAATTCAACTGTGGTTTCTTTTGAAAAACACATTATCAATTCTGTTTTATCTTTATTATATAAACAATTATTTTCTGTTGAAAAATATTTATTATTGGGTGATACTTCGACATTTTCAAGATTTTTCGAAAACATGCCAGCTGTACCCATTGTTTGCAAACTTTCTGGTATTATTATTGTTGTTATATTTGTATAATTATTTATTCTAACACTAAAATTAACTATTCCTTCTGGTATTTTAAAAGTATCACTTGAGCTTAATATTTTGCCAGATATGAATATTATATTAGTTTTGTTTTTATCCATCAATGATCCACTAGTTTTATCATATTCGTAGTACTCGTTTGCGATGTCTACTTCTATATTTGATAAATTAGTACAATTGCTAAATGCTCCATTAGTAATATTTGATACATTTATAGGTATATAAAGATTATCTAAACTTGTGCAACTATAAAAAGCCCCTGTTTCAATAGAAGTAAGACTTTCTGATAATTCAACATTAGTTAAACTATTGCAATAATAGAAACAATAACTATCGATTATTTTTATTTGTGAAGGTATTCTGATTTCTTTCAAATTAGTACACTGATAAAATGCTTGAGTTTTTATAGCTGTTAAACTTTCTGGTAATTCTACATTTACTATTTTCTTACATTCTCTAAATGCTGCATTTCCTATTGTTTCTACTCCTTCCATTATTATTACATTTTCTAAATCTTTATTGTTTCTAAATGCATTTTTCCTTATTTCTTTTACTGTTCCTGGTATTATTATTGTTTTTAATCCTGATAAATCTGCGAATGCTCCTTCTCCTATTGCTCTTACGGATTCTGGGATTGTAAGTGATCCGTTTTCGTCCATTAGTGCTAAGTTTGTGTTTGCTGATAGTAATACTCCATCTACTATTAGGTATGGATTTACTTGTATATCTAGTTTTTGTGCCATTCTTATTTCTGTCATGTCTTGTGAGTTTAATAAAAGTTCTCCTTTTATTATTTCCATTTTTCCGTCAAATGTTCCACCTTCTAGGCTTTTTATTACATCATAGATTGTTCCTGTTTCTCCTTCTGGTTGGGTATTATAAAATAAGCTGTTATATGCTGATGTTAGGCTTTCTCCTTCGAAATTGTTATTTTCTAATAATTTTTCTGCTTTGAATAGTTCTAGCTCTTCTTTATATTGAGCAAGTTCAGTTAAATATTTTGCTTCATATGCTTTTGTTATTATTCCGTTTTCGCCAAGGGTTAGATTGTATGTTACTGCTGAGAGTATTATTAGTACTATTATTGTTATTGTTAGTGCTAGTAATGTAATTCCTTTTTCTTCTGTTTTTCTTTTTGATTTTTTCTTTACCATATATTTTACCTCTTTATATTTAGTTTGATATCATATAATAAAAATATCATATATTTTTATTATTGTCTATGTTTTTTTATTATTTAAAATGTATTTATAAAATAATAATTTTATATAATAAAATTTAATTAAGCTAAAAAATTAATGAAATGATTCGATTTTTTCTATCATTTAAATTTCAAGCAATTTAAAGATTTAAAAATTCTAAATTTTAAAATTTTTCTATATAAAATCACGTTTAATTTATTGACGTTTTCCATTTATAATGCTATATTATTTTTATAAAATTTAATTCATTAATTTTTTAGCTTAATTAGAATTATATACTTTTTAACCTTATTTATGTTTCTAGTATTTCCAAGCAGCCTATATATATTCAATATTAACACTAATTTTTATTTTCAAAAGCAAAAAGAGTAGCTGTTTCTAGCCCTCTTCTATTCATTTTCTTGCATATTTTTTTTATATTTATCTTGTTCACTATGGAAAAAAAACAAATTTATATTTGCATATATTTCAGCTATTGTATAATTTTTTGAAACATTTTATAATAAGTTGTTTTACTATTATCTAAAATCAGATAATTCTAAAACACTATATATTTTAATAATGCCCTCTACATTGAATTATTTCTATTTGCCCATCTTCTATTTGATAAACTAATCTATTAACCATTCTATTCTTCTACTCCAGTAACCGCTTAAATTTTCTTTTAATGGCTCTGGCTTACCTATTCCAGTAAAACCGTTTCTACTTATATCTTTCAACAACTGATTTATTCTTTTTAGTATTTTTTGTCTTGCTTCTGCCAGTAACAATATTCCTCCCATGCTTGTGGTGAAAAAGTTATTTTATTCATTTTCCATCGCCTCTAATTCTTCAAGTGTTTTTTTAACTACATTTCCTTTTTCTAATTCTCTTTTTGATTCTTCTAATGCTTTTATATTACTTTCAGAATAAAATGGATCTATTGAAACATCAAAAGGTATTCTTTTCTCTCTTATCATTTTTTTTATAAAGATATTTAATGCAGTTGTTACATTCATTCCTAATTCATCGCATACTTGTTCCAGTTCTTTTTTTGTATTTTCATCAATTCTAAAATTTACTAATGTTTGTGCCATAATTAACACCACCTTTCTTTATATTTATTATATCACTCCCATAAATACAATGTCAATACATTGTATTTATTTTATTGTATTCAATTTACTAATTTTTATTCATTTTTTTAGAACTATATTTTTGGCTTTGACTTGTCCTATATCTTTACTCTTTTATGTAGCCTTAGTATCAAGTTTTTATACATTAAACCATAATTTTGGTATACACTTTCTTCACTTCTCCCTCACACGGGACAGCTTGTGTTTCTCTATGCAATTGATAATATCGACCTCCACTACGGACTTTCAGCAATTAGCCAAGAGACATGCTCTCATATAAAATAGAGAATATATACTTTTTAAAATATATATTCTCTATTTATTATGCTATATTATTATTTAATACAAATAATTCTGTGGATTATATGCCACTCCATTTATTCTTATTTCTAAATGTAAATGTGGACCTGTTGAATTTCCTGTTGATCCTACGGCTGCTATTTTTTGGCCTTGTGATACTTTTGTTCCTGCTGATACATAAAGTGCACTACAATGGGCATAATATGTTTGTACTCCGTTTGAATGATTTATAACTATCATTTTCCCATATGATCCTTTTGTTCCTGAAAAAGTTACTGTTCCTGATGCTGCTGCTTTTATTGGTGTTCCTGTTGATGTTGCTATATCTAATCCTGTATGAGCTGAACTTCTTATTCTGCTTGATGCGGCAAATCTTGATGTTATAATTCCTGATACTGGTCTTATAAGTGAGATTCCTAAATTTGCTTTTCCTCCTGAAATATTTGTAGATGTATTTACATATCCACTACTTGAAGATTTTGTGGATGCAACTTTTACTTCTACTGGTTTTGGTTTTTCTACAAACAATTTTGCTATTGCTTCTTCTGTAGATATGAAGTCTTTTAGCTCTGTATCATATTTTTCTGCTATTGTTATGTTGTCTATATTATTACTTTCTTTTTCTTTTAGGCCATTTACTACTTTTTCAGCTTCTGTAAAGTTTGATACATACATTTTTTCTTCTTGATTTTCTAGTATTGCATAATAACGGTAGTATGGTGTTCCTTGTGATTTTACCATTTCGAATATTTCGTCATCATTTGCTGTTTCTCCTTTTTTTAGTAGACACATTTCGTATTGTGGTAAGTTTTCTATTTGGACATATGCAATGTTTTCTGAATCTCCATTTTGTATGTAGTCATTTATTTTTGACTGCAATTTACTTTTATTTTCTGTGTAACCTACTTCTTGACCATTGATATATACTTTATATGTTGGTCGATAAAAAAGAACTACTAAACCTATTATTAGCAGAATGGATATAAGTATTAATGTAATTATTTTTATTGACCTTCTAGTATGTAACAATAATTTTTTTAACATTTTTTACTCTCCTTTGTATGTAGTAATAATATTTTAAGTTTTGTTTTTTTGCAAATACCTACATTCTTATTTTCCGTAAGTTTTTGTGACTTTAAATGGTTTTATCTCTTTCATATTTTGTTTTTCGCATTTTTTAGTAATAATTTGAATATAATTCCTTTTTTTTGTAAATACTATATTAGAATAATCCTTATAGGAAATTATTGAATGAGAAAGGAAGGATAATAATGGCAGATTTAAATCAAATTGAATTACAACATTTAAGACATTTAATAGGAGCTCATGAAACAGCTTATCAAAAACTAAACACATATTCATCTCAAGCTGTAGATCCACAAATAAAACAATTATTTACAAAATCAGCACAAGATGCATTAAATACTAAACAAAAATTAATTTCTTTTTTAAATAATTAGGAGGTGTTAAAATGGACGAGAAAACTATGGTTAATGATATTTTAGCAGGTGTTAAATCAGATTTAACTGCATACCAAACAGCTATTTCAGAAGCTGAAAATATTTCACTAAGACAAGCTTTACAAACAATAAGAAATAATGATGAAAGTTTTCAGTATGAGTTATTCAAAATAGCTCGGGTCTAAAGGATATTATATTCCTGCTCAGAAAGCTACAGTTACAGAAATAAATAATGTAAAATCAGAGATGCAATAAAAGTTATTTGATTTTGAACTTTAGGTGAACTTTAGGGACATTCCTTAAAGTTCATTTCTATTTTTTTTGAACTTTGGGGACGTTCCTTAAAGTTCAAAATTCTTAATATAGTTTTTAATCTTTTTATATAAATTTTTAAAAGAAATTATAAAATTTTTAAATTAAGCTTTAAGTATGAACTTTAAGGAACATCCCTAAAGTTCATTGAATTACTTCTAGTTTTGCAAATTTTGCCATTAGTCTTTTGTGGCCAACTTTGTCAAAGTTTATGTCGACTTTTAGGTCGTCTCCTTCTGGTTCTACCATTGAGATTGTTCCTTCGCCGAATTTTTTGTGGAATACTCTTACTCCTTTTGTGTATTGTGATAAGTCTACTTGATCTTTTGGTTTTGTGTTTAGTGAGTTTAAGAAACTTTCTGCTGTTCTGAATATGAATCCGCTTTGTGCTGATTGGCTATTTTGGGCTGCTATTTTTGGTTTGGTTTCTTCTATTTTGTATGTTTTTATTGATGATTGGGCTGTAGCCTTGTTTCCGTATGTCCAACTGTATTTTGAGTCTTCGAATATTCCGTTTCTTTTTTGTGGGGTTTCTGTTTGTGTTTCGTCATATCCTTCTAGTAGGTCTTTTGGAATTTCTTTTAGGAATCTTGAGACTGGGTTACAGCTTGTTGAACCAAATGTTGTTCTTTGTTTGCTGCATGTTAAGTATAGGTGTTCTTTTGCTCTTGTTATTCCTACATAGCAAAGTCTTCTTTCTTCTTCTAGTTCTTTTTGTTCTGAGATTGATTTGTATCCTGGGAATATTCCTTCTTCCATTCCTACTAGGAATACTACTGGGAATTCTAGGCCTTTTGCACTGTGTAGCGTCATTAGTGTTACGGTTTCTTCTGTTTCTTCTAGGTTGTCTATGTCGCTTGATAGTGTTATTCCTTCTAAGAAGTCTGATAGTTTGTTTTCTGCTGATTCTTCTTCAAATTCTATTGCTACATTTAAGAATTCGTCTAGGTTTTCTAAACGGTTTTCCGCTTCTTGGGTGTTTTCTTCTTCTAGTACTTTTGTGTACCCTGTCTTTTTTAGTGTTTGTTTTATTAGTTCTGATATTACTAGTTCTTCTTTTTTTTGTTTTAGTTCTTCTATTGCGTTTATAAATTCTCTTGAGTTTAAATATACTCTGTTTAGTCCGTATTGGTCTGCATTTTTTATTACTTCATACATTGATGTTTCTGCACTATTTGCTATTTGCTCTATATTGTCTAGGCTTGTTTTTCCTATTCCTCTTTTTGGTTCGTTTATTATTCTTTTTAGACTTAAGTTGTCTTGAGGGTTTTGGATTATTCTTAAGTATGCTATGGTATCTTTTATTTCTTTTCTTTCGTAGAATTTTAGGCCTCCTACTATTTTGTATGGTATATTTTCTCTTCTTAGTATGTCTTCTATTGCTCTTGATTGTGTGTTCATTCTATATAGAACTGCAAAGTCTGAGTATTTGTAGTATTCTTCTCGTTTTAGTTTGTTTATTTGTTCTACTATGTATGAGCCTTCGTCATATTCGTTTTCTGCTGAGTAGAATGTTGGTAAGTTTCCTATTTCGTTTTCTGTCCATAGCTTTTTTTTGTATTTTGTTTCGTTGTTTTTTATTACTGCGTTTGCGGCTTTTAGTATGTTTCCAGTACATCTATAGTTTTGCTCTAGTTTTATTATTTTTGTTCCTTTGAAGTCTTTTTCGAAGTTTAATATGTTTGTTATGTCTGCTCCTCTGAATGCATATATACTTTGGTCTGCGTCTCCTACTACTGTGATGTTTTGGTGTTTTGAGGCAAAGTATGTTATTAATTTGAATTGTGCTTTGTTTGTGTCTTGGTATTCGTCTACTAGTACATATTTGAATTTGTCTGCATAGTAGTCTAGTACTTCTGGATTTTCTTTTAGAATTTTTATTGTGTAGTTTATTATGTCGTCAAAGTCTATTGCGTTGTTTTCTTTTAGCCTTTTTTGGTATAGTTCATATATTGTTGCTATTTTTTCTTTTCTGAAGTCTCCTATTGCTGTTGCTGTGTATTGGTTTGGGTCTAACATTTGGTTTTTGGCGTTACTTATTTCTGATTGGACGGCTCTTTCTGTGAACATTTTATCGTCTATTTTTAGGTCTTTTAAACAGTTTTTTATCATTGTTTTTTGGTCTTGTGTGTCAAATATTACAAATGAATTATCGAAACCTATTCTGTCTATAAATCTTCTTAGGATTCTGACACATATAGAGTGGAATGTTCCCATCCATATGTCTTTTGCTGCATCTCCTACTAGGTTTGCTATTCTTTCTTTCATTTCGTTTGCTGCTTTGTTTGTGAATGTTATTGCTAGTATGTTCCAAGGCATTATGTTTTTTTCTTGAATTAGGTATGCTATTTTGTGTGTTAATACTTTGGTTTTGCCACTTCCTGCTCCCGCTATTACAAGACATGGTCCTTCTGTGTTTATTACAGCTTCGTATTGCTTATTGTTTAGTCCTTTTAATATTTCTTCCATTTTGGTTGTTCCTTTCATTTTTGTTTTTTCATTTTTTTATATATTTAATATGCTTATTTATGCTTTTTTCAAATTTTTGTTTGCATTGATATTTTACTATATTTTTTTTCTAAAATCAATATTTTTTATGTCTAATTTTTTAAATTATAATTCTGGAGTTACTATTCATAGCCGTAATTTTTTAATGTAGAGTATCCTGTTTTAGGCCGTGAATTGTAACATTCTGGATTTTATTTAATCCGTGAATTGTAACTTTTTAAAACATGACTGCAAACATTCCTATTAGAAAACCTAACATGTTTCCAATAGCTGTCATTTTTCCATTATATAGTGTGTTTGCTTCTGGTATTAATTCCCCTGATACAATATATAGCATTGCTCCTGCTGCAAATCCTAGTGATACTTCTATTATTTCTTGTGATATTGAACCTACTATTGCTCCTATAAATGCTCCTAGACCTGTTGTTAGACCTGATATTATTACATATGTTAATACTTTTTTTCTTGGCATTCCTCCATTTTTCATTGGGACTGCCATGGATATTCCTTCTGGTTGATTCTGATTTAGACAGTTATTCGAATTTTTTGAATAACTCATTTTTATTTTGAGTTATTTCGCCATTTTTATTGATTTCATTTCGTAATTTTTTTAATTTTTATTCCGTGATTTTTTGTATTTTTATTTCTATTCCATTCAAATCCAAAATCAATTGCCCCTTATGGTAGAGTTCTTCCTTTTGTCTTTTAAAAAGTGTTTTCATTTTTTTTCACTTAATCATCTCCTAATAACCAATCTACTATATTTTTGTGCATAATTCCATTTTGTGAAAAATCTGTTTTATCTAAAGAAATTACATATTTTGGATAATTATCTTCTATTTTTCTTAATGCTCCAAATTCTCGTTCTTCTACCTTTTTATCTGATAATAGATAAGCAACTTGAAAATATTTTCTTTCCCCACTTTTGCTCGCAATAAAATCAATTTCTCCTGGATTTAATTTTCCAATATATATTTCATACCCTCTTGCTACTAATTCATTAAAAACAACATTTTCGATTGCCAAACACTTATTTATTTCGAAATTATTATTTTTTATTTGTGCAATTCCTAAATCTGTCATATAGTATTTATTTAAAGTTTTTAATATTGCTTTTCCGTGAATATCATATCTATATATTTTTTGTATTATCAATGCTTTACAAAGTGCATCTAGATAAGTATATAATGTTTCAGTTGATGTAATTTTACCCTCACTTTTTAAATATTTAATTATATTATTAGCTGAAAATTCTCTACCTGTTATATCTATCAAATATTGAAGTATTAAATTAAATAAAATTGTATCTTTTAGTCC
>CALXUX010000060.1 GCA_944391785.1 uncultured Clostridia bacterium | reverse complement strand
GGAGCAAAATGGCAACTTTTAAAAAAAGTTGCCATTTTGCTCCGTCCCCTTTGGCAACCTCCCCCTTTTGGCAACCTCCCCCTTTTGGCAACCTCCCTTTTGGCAACCTCCCCTTTTGGCAACCGACCCTTTTGGCAACAGTCCCTTTTGGCAATTCCCTTTGGCAATTTTTTTAGTTTTTTGAAACCTTTTCTAATTTTTTCATTTCTACAAATCTTTTTACTTTCTGAGTTGTAGTTTTTTCTAATGGTTCTTCTGTTAAAATAAATTCTTTAATATGTTTATATGTTGGTAAATCTTTATTTATATTTTTTATATCTTCCCATACTAATTTTTCATATTCTTCTTTTGTTTTTTCTCCAAAGTGTTCTACTAGGTTATCTTTATTATATACAATTTTTGCACACATCATTGTATCTGTTTTATTTTTGTTTCTTGCATATACCATATTTTCTGCAACATATGGTAGTTTGTTTATTAAGAATTCTAGTTCTTGTGGATATATATTTTTTCCATTTCTTAATACTATGATGTCACTTTTTCTTCCTGTTATATATATGAATCCATCTTCATCTATATATCCATAGTCTCCTGTGTGTAGCCAACCATTTTCTATGGCTTTTTTTGTTGCTTCTTCGTTCTGGTAATATCCAAGCATTATATTTGGACCTTTTCCTAAGATTTCTCCTACTCCGTCTGTATCTTTACTGTCTATTTTTATTTCTACATTTTTTAGTGGAATACCTATTGACCCTGCTCTTTTTTGTCTAGAACTTTCTGCTGTAAGTACTGGTGAACTTTCAGTTAAACCATATCCTTGGATTAGGTCTATTCCTAAGTTGTTATACCACTTAATTGTTTCTTTATCCATTGGAGCTGCTCCATATAAGACTACTCTTAGATATTCGTCAAATTGTTTTAATACTGGTTTGAATAATTTTTTTCTTATATCTATTTTGCATTTTAATAAGATATTAGAAAGTTTGGTCATTTGATTTATTAATCCTTTTTTTCCACTATCTGCTATTGCTTTTTGAATTTTTTTTGCCATTGTTTCAAGTACAAGTGGTACGGCTACAAATATTGAAACTTTAAATTCTTTTAAATTGTCTGCAATGTGCCTTAATCCTTCGCAAAATGCTATAGTTGCTCCACAATATGTTCCGTATATAATTGTTATGCTACATTCAAATGTATGGTGTATTGGTAAAAATGATAGTAATGTGTCTTGTGGATATATCATGAAATTATATTGGTATGCTGATATATTTTTACATATATTTTGTTGTGATAACATAACCGCTTTTGGCTCATTTGTTGTTCCTGATGTAAATAGCATTATATACATTTGATTTTCTTCTATTTCTACATTTTCGTATTTGGTTTTTCCAGAGTTTATTATTTTTTCTCCTTCTTCTAGAATTTGATTAAATTTTAAAACTCCTTCTTTTTCTATGTTGTCCATGCATATTTTGTATTTAATGTTGCAACCTTCTTTTATTGCTCCTTCTACTGCGGATTGATATTTTTCATCATAGACAATTGCATCTACCTTACTTATTTTTAACATTTTTTGTATTTCTTTGTCTGTTAAGGCTTTATCTAGCGGTACTATTACTTTTCCTGCAGTTGTTACTCCTAAATATGTAATAACCCATTCATACCTATTATTTCCTATAACTGCTACTCTTTTTACATCTGAATCTAATATTTTTTCTGCTACTTTTTTTATGTCTTTAGCATATTGATTGTATGTTATTTCTTCTATTTTGTTATTTTGCTTATATTTAAATGCAATATTTTCTCCAAAACTTTCATATCTTTTTACTAATTCTCTAAAATTTGAGATTTCTGCATAATACTTTTTTTCAGATTTTTTTCCCATTAGATTTACCTCCTATTAAAATATATTGTTATTTTATAATAGTTTGTATGATTTTTCAATATTTTTTGGGTTTTTATTCTGGATAATTTTTTTGATTTAAATTAAATTTAGAAAAATATTTATTAGTTAAAATGTTGATAGATTGACATAAAATTGGTTTTATGGTATTATATATAAAATTTTTTAATAATTTACTGCAGAATTTATTTCTGCATATATAGTAACTAATAAACCATTCATTTAGAGAAAAGGAGTATGTATAATGATATTATACAATCAAACATTGGATATTTTTGATTCAGATGCTTATTATGAGAATTTACCCTCTCAAGTATTTGATCATAAATACAAGAAGGCATTAAATGAATTTTCAGATTTAACACCTGAAAATTATTCTTTAGAAAAATGGGAATTAGAAAGAAAATATCAACAAGCTTTTTTCGAAGAAGAAGTTGATAAACTGCTTTTCTTTTCAATTTCTTTAGTGGGTATTATACGAAAAATTCAAAAATACCAAGAATATCCTATGATACAGTTTGAATTTTGGGATCCTAGGGATATTCCTCAAGTTTTTAATGAGTGTATTGATTTGTATTCAAAAATCAGTAAAGTTCAATATAATCACATATCATTTTCACTTAAACAAATTTCTTTTACTGAAACTTACACTAAAAAGATTTACACTATTTCTGAGGTTAAATCTTATTTTAAAAACTTAAGCAAAATATTAAATCGTATTGAACCTACAGAAATTGTTAAAAAGGAATTGAATTCGCTTAAAAAGCGAACTGGTATACCTATTATTATAAATTCTAGAGGGGTTAAAAATGCAATTGGAAGTATTGATTCTTTAGATAATATTTTAGAAAATCTTTTTAAGGAATATTATTTTTATATTAAGAATTTAAAAGTATTTATTGAAAATTAATTTTAACCTTGTTTACTATACTATGAAGTAATTTAGGTACAGTAATGGTATTTAGAATTTTAGGTAAAAATTTTATTATCAGAAAAGAGGGGTTACTTTAAATTAAAATGGTACCCCCTCTTTAAATAATTTTATTTTTAGATTTTTTACTTTTTATTTACTGCTTATCCAAGTTAAGAAATTTTCATAATTATTTATATCTTCAGTTACTCCTATTCCTGCAAAATTATCTTTTTTTACATATATCCTTGAAATACTATAATCTTTTCCTTCAAATGTTTCTGATAATTACAATGCTGGTTTTTACTGCATCCCTGATATCAATTCTTTATCTTTTTGCTTTTCTCCCATATCTATATTATTCTCTATATATTTGTAGTTGATGTTATCTCTGGCATATTTTCTTTTGCTTTTTCTTCTTCTGTTGTTTTATCTTTATATACTATGCATATATTTTCGTTTTCAAGTTTCTTTCTTTATTTATATTCCTCACTTTCTATTTTTCAATCACTGCGACAGCAGTTTTATACTTTACTTAGTCAACATGCAAATATGATGTACCTTTTATTTTATACATCATATTTTTTATTATTTAATAAAGGTTCCTGTATACCCAGTATCACTTTCTAATAGATTCCAATTTTCTCCTACATATACAGGATATTTTACTTCTATAAACATACCTTTTTTACCAATTGCAGCTGTTACTTTTCTTGTATCAAAATTTTTCAAATTTAATTCTTCTAAACTTATACATCCATTGAACATACTAGTTATACGTGTTACTTTACTAATATTAAAATTACTCAAATCCAAATTTGTCAAACTACTACAACCACTAAACATAAGTCCAATATATATCACATTAATAGTCTCAAAATTATTTTATTTGATATGGATCTTCATCTGTTCCGCTTCCTCCTGATATATTAATATCTGCTTCTAAAGAAATTACAGGTCTTACTCCACTATATCCTAGATTAGTCTCTTGGTTAGAATAGTAAATTGGAGTAACTCCATACCCTACTGTTCCATTACTAACACTTCTTAGGTTATAGATAACAAATTGAAAGCTCATTTCATTACATGATGATGTTAACCAATACATATGGCCATCTGTTTTTCCTTTATACAAATCCTTACTCGCACTATTTTCACTATTTGTAAATAACATTTTATATATGGTACCATTTGTATCTAGTCCAGTTGAATTACCTTCATATGCATAATAATTTATTTTTAATGTTGTCACCTTTTCTCTATTTTCTGTTGTTGCTGTTGTGGATTTTTCTGATATTTTCCACTCTTTGCTTGTTTCATCATACCAGCTAAAAGAATCATGTTTTCTACTCAAAGATCCTGTAACCCCATTGCTACATTCATAATATGGTTTATCTGTCCCATCCCAATAGAAGGTTACTTCATTACCATATTCATCATATCTTCCCTGTCGATAATTAGCTTTTTCTGGATTATATCCTGTTATTTTATTTATGTCTTTTATAGTTATACTTCTCGCCTTAGTTGATCCTTTTCCTTGCCCATATAGTTCACTTATTTTATTTAGCTCTTCTCCTTCATTAGTATATACATTTTGGTTATTAAAAAAGCGATAATAAGTTCTATCATAAGTAGGATGAGTGATTCCTCCAGTATCTGGTCCTATAAAATCTTCTGCTAACAGTAATATTTCATTTGTATCCTCATCTAATCCCAAAACTCTCCACCCATATTGATAACTGCTTAAGTTAAATACCTGATCATAAGAAGATCCTGTTTCTTCTTTTTCCGATGTATAAGATTCTACTGTTGCTCCTGTTTGTTCATCATAATCCACATACTCTCCTATTTTTAATTCTGTTATGCCATCTGTTATAACAATTTCTCCTTCACTATTTTTTATTTCATTCCACTTTCCTGCTTCTTTAGAAGTGCCATTTTCTTTTATAATAACTTTTTCCTCATCCACAGTTACTAACGCTGGTAAACCTGTTACTGGTATATTTCCTATTTTGTCTATTTTTTCTAAATTTTCATTTAGTCTTTCTATGTCAATATTTCCATCTTTTCCTATACTTCCTGTTGTTGCTAGTTGAACCTGTTCCTTTGCATTTGCTTTTTTAGTTTCTTCACTTGCCTGTGTAGCCTTTGCTATTAGCCCATTATCTCCTGTTAGAGTCGCAATTGTTACTCCTGCTAATATTAATAGTACAATAATTGTTATTATTAATACTATTAGTGTAATTGCTTTTTCATTTGTATTTTTTAGTTTTAATTTTTTTAACATTTGTTTTACCCCCATTTTTTATAATTTTAATTTCATTAATTAAATTATCATTACTAATTATTTTTGTCTATAGTTTTTTATCATTTTAGATGTTTTTTGATTAATTTTTCTATCTGCTTTTTATAATTAAGTATAAAAATTAATTAATATTTATATTTCCTAGAATAACTAATATATCAAGTATTTCCTATGTTTTGTATTTGATTTTTTGCCATATTTTTATAAAAATTTTTTTTTGCTTTATTGACTTATTGTATGATTAATGCTATATTGTTTTTATATTCACCAATTCATTAATTTTTATACTTAATTATACATTTAAAATTTGAGTATCGATATCATAAAAAGCCCTATTTTTCTATTAAAAAATGGCTTTTTTATTTTCAAATAAAAAGATGTATAATTTTCTAAAAAAATTTTTATACATCTTTTTTTATTTATTTTTCACTTACCCAAGTTAAGAAATCTTCATAATTATTTATATCATCACTTACTCCTATTATATTTTTATCTGCTACATCCTGACCATTTATTGCTCCTATATTTAATGAGTTTAAATAATATAATTTACTTAAATTATCATTTGATGTAATTTGTGTTCCTATTATACTTCCTACATTTGTTGTTCCTTCTACCGTTCCTTTGTTATAGCATTTTGTTACTATAAATGTTGCGGCATTTTTTCCTATTATGCCTCCTACTTGATCTACTCCCGTTACTTTTCCTTTGTTATAATTATTTTCTATTGTTCCTGATGTTCCTGTGTCTGATGTCCAACCTACTATTCCTCCTACTGCAAAAGTATTTCCTATTATACTTCCTTCATTGTAGCAATTTCTTATATTAGCTTCGCAATCAGTTCCTATTTGCCCTGTTATTCCTCCTACTTCTCCTTCTCCTTGAATTATTCCTGTATTATATGAATTTTCTATTGTTCCAAATATTATTCCTGCTATTCCTCCTACATTATTTGCTTCCCCTGTTACTTTTCCAGTATTATATGAATTTATTAATATTGAATCAACTCCTAACTCGCCAACAAGTCCGCCTACTCTTTCGCCTTTTCCTACTATTTCTCCATTATTATAAGAATCTATGACCGAAGCAGAAGAGTTTACAAGACCTGCTATTCCACCTATATATCCGTTTTTTCCTATAACTTCTCCTGTATTACAACAATTTTCTATACTTGTACTACTAGTTATCGATCCAACTATTCCTCCTATTGCTTTTTCTCCTGCAACTTTACCTAAATTTAAACAATCAACAATTTTATTATCATTACTAAAAGAAGTGCCTCCTACAATCCCTCCAACTGCATTCACTCCTAGAACTTCTCCATTGCTTGTGCAGTTTTTTACATTTGCAGAAATAGCAACTCCAGCTATCCCTCCTACAAATGAAGAATCATAACTACTTTTTACTATAGTATTAATATTGTGACAATTTACTATCTCTTCTGAAATCATTCCTACTATTCCTCCTACTAGTTGACCGGAAGATTCTATATAGCTATTTTTGATAATCAAATTTCTAATATCTTTTGCATTTGCAAATACTCCCGCAGAATTATCTTCTTTTACATATATCCCAGAAATAGTATGATCTTTTCCTTCAAATATTCCTGATAATGCCAATACTGATTTCCACTGTGTTCCTGATATTAATTCTCCATCCTTTTGCCTTGCTCCCATATCTATATTATTCTCTAAATATATAGTTGTAGTTGCTGTTATCTCTGGCATATTTGCTTCTTTTTTTTCTTCTTCAGTTAAAAGATTATTATTATAATCTGCATAAAATTTCATTTGCTCTGCTGTATATATGTGCCAGTTTCCTTGTTCATCTGTTTCTGGTTTTTCCTTTGTTTGCCCATCCCATATGTCTACTTTTCCTTCTTCTATCGTTCCATCTTCATATACTGTGCATACATTTCCGTTTTTCTCTACATAGTATGTGTCTTCTGCTACTTTACTTACTACTGCTTCGTCTATTTTATTTAATTCTTCTTCTAGATTTCCATTTCCATTAACTTGGTCTTCTATAATTTTATTTGTTAGTGCTAGTTTTATCTCTTCTTCTAAGCTCTTTATTCCTGTTTCTTCTTTTGCTTCTTCTGCTCTTGTTATAATTCCATTTTCTCCTGTTAACGTTGCAATTACTATTCCTGCTAATATCAATAATATTATTATTGTTATTAGCAGTGCTATTAGTGTAATTGCTTTTTCATTTGTATTTTTTAGTTTTAATTTTTTTAACATTTGTTTTACCTCCGTTTTATAATTTTAATTTCTTTAATTAAATTATCATTACTAATTGTTTTTGTCTATAGTTTTTTATCATTTTAAATGCTTTTTTTAGTTGACCTTTCTATCCGCATTTTATAATTAAGTATAAAAATTAATGAATTTTTATATTTCCTAGAATAACTAATATATCAAGTATTTCCTATGTTTTGTATTTGATTTTTTGTCGTATTTTTTTATAAAAAAATTTTTTTGCTTTATTGACTTATTATATGATTAATGCTATATTGTTTTTATATTCACCAATTCATTAATTTTTATACTTAATTATACATTTAAAATTTGAGTATCCATATCATTAAAAAGCCCTATTTTTCTATTAAAATTTATAATTTTTTATAAAATATAAAAAAAATAGAAAATATATTCTTATTAATAAGTAATATATTTTCTATTTTTATATTAACTAAAAAATTTATTTTATGATTTTTTATTTGCTTGCAATCCAGGTTAAAAATTCTTCGTAACTATTTATATCATCAGTTACTCCTATTATATTTTTATCTGCTACGTCTTGGCCATTTACTGCTCCTATATTTAATGTGTTTAAATAATATAATTTACTTAAGTTATCATTTGATGTAATTTGTGTTCCTATTATACTTCCTACATTTGTTGTTCCTTCTACTATTCCTTTGCTATAGCATTTGGTTACTATAAATGTTGCGGCATTTTTTCCTATTAGTCCTCCTACTCGGTCTACGCCTGTTACTTTTCCTTTGTTATAATTATTTTCTATTGTTCCTGATGTTTCTGTGTCTGATGTCCAACCTACTATTCCTCCTATTGCATCATTATTTCCTATTATACTTCCTTCATTGTAACAATTTCTTATATATGCTTCACAATTAGTTCCTATTTGACCTGTTATTCCTCCTACTTGTCCTTCACCTTGAATTGTTCCTGTATTATATGAATTTTCTATTGTTCCAAATATAATTCCTGCTATTCCTCCTACATTGTATGTCTCCCCTGTTACTTTTCCTGTATTATACGAATTTGTTAATGTTGAATTATATCCTAATTCTCCAACAAGCCCTCCTATTCTGTCTCCTTTTCCTATTATTTCTCCTTTATTATATGAATTTATGACCGAAGCAGAAGAAACTACAAATCCTGCTATTCCACCCACATATGAATCATTTCCTATAATTTTTCCTATATTATAACAATTATTTAAAGTTCTGTTCTGAGTTAATTGCCCAACAATTCCTCCTACATATTTTGCTGTTCCTATTACTTCTCCTGTATTGATACATCCGATTATTTCACAAGAATTATTTAAGCCACCTTCAATTCCCCCTACACATTTTCCTCCAATAATTTTACCTGAATTAGTACAATTTTCTATTTTAGATGTTGTACTATTTGCACAACCTACTATACCACCTGCAGTTGAAAAAGCAACATTCTCTCTAGCTTTTACTATTGTATTAACATTATGACAATTTACTATTTCTTCACCAAATCCAACTATTCCCCCTGCTGCAGCAATTCCTCCTGCCGCTTCTACATAACTATTTTTTATAGTCACATTGCGTATTGTACCTGTGTAAAAAATACCTCCTCCTGCTAATTTATCATATACGTATATTCCTAAAACAATATAATTATTTCCTTCAAATATACCATTAAAAAACTGTACTGGTGTCCATTGTGTTTCTGCCGCAGTTGTCAATACTCCATCTTTCTGCCTTGCTCCCATATCTATATTATTCTCTAGATACACTATTGTTGTTTCTGTTATTTCTGGCATATTTGCTTCTGCTTTTTCTTCTTCTGTTAAAACATTATTACAATAATTTGCAAAGAACTTCATTTGCCCTGTTGTATATATGTGCCAAT
>CALXUX010000059.1 GCA_944391785.1 uncultured Clostridia bacterium | reverse complement strand
GGCTCTATATAGTAAGTATTCTATTGGAATTCCGTCTTTATACCATTCTTGGTCAAAAAACATAAATTTACCATCTTTATAAAATGTGTTTTCAAATACTAAGTCTATATATCCATTTTTTAATATGGTTAATCCTTCTAATTCTTCTTTGGATACCTTAATATTTTCATTTATTTCTGATTTTTTGTTTTTTATTAGTTTATCTTTAATATATTTATACCAATTATCAATAAGTTCATATGCTTTTTCTATATTTTTGTTTAAAATATTTTTAGCAATTATTTTGTCTAGTGTATCTCCTTGGATATATTTACTAATTACTTTATTTTCTTCTATTTTGTCTAACATTTCAAAACCTAATTCTTTTAATTTCTTAGTGTTTAGTTTTATATTTTGCATATGTTCTTGTGCTTTTGGTGATATCATTTCTTTTACTGCAACTGTTTCTTGCTTTGCCACATCTTCTTCTATTATTGTTGCAAGTCTATATTTTTCTTTTCTGTTATTATTAAAACTTACAAATTTTACATTAGATTTTTCGTGGTTTTGGGTATTTTGTATTTCTACTAAGTATGAATTTGCAAAAAATTCAAATTGCTTGTTTTTGGTCAATTGTTTAATAGCTTTTAATTCATCAAATACTACTACACTTCCTTTTTCATACATAATATTATACATTAATTTTGTAGTGTTTTCATTTGGAAGATAATCACTTGAAAATATTACATTTGGCATTTTGTAGTTTGGTAATGGATAGTAGAATTTATAGTTTTTAATTTGTAACTTTGAAAGTTCTTCTTCTATTTCTTGCTTACTGTATAGATCTTGTTTTTCATTTTGTATTGTATCATAAATTCTTCCATTTTTGCTTGCTCCTGCAAAATAGCAAATTCCAAATCTATTGTTTGTTGCAAGCAGTATTTTTCCATCTAATTTTGTATAGTTTAAAGCATATCTAATTAGGTTTGGGTTGTATATTATCGTATAGTCAAATTTACTTTCAATATTTATTTTTTCTAATTTATCTGTTATTACTTTTAAGTTTGATGCCATCTCATATCTTTTTTTAATTGCTTCTGCCTTTTTTTCGTTTTCTTCGATGGCAACTACTTCTGATGCTTTTTCTATAAAAACTTCTGTTACTTCACCAAAGTTTGCTCCAATTTCTAAAATTTTAGAGTTTGCTTTAAAAGGATACCAATTTAATATGTTTTTTCTTATTGGTGATAAACTTTGAACAATATCAATATCTTGTTCTCTTTCTATTATTTTTTCATATTCAGATATATCATTTTGTAATATGTAATTTGCAATTCTTGCTTCTTCATTTTGTAAATTCGATTCCATAAAAATCCCCATTTCTATTTTTATCAAATTTCTAAATTTATATCTCCATCTTTTGCAATTATATTTTGTTTTACATTTAAAGTTTCCATCCAATTTCTTGTTTCTATTGTTTTATATGGTCCTGTATTATATCCTGTTCCAGGGTCATTATCCCATAACCAGTCTGGTGTTGGCCATAAACATATTTTTGGATTTATTTTTTTATATACTTCCTCTGTTACTCCAGCTTGTCCATGGTGTGCCATTTGAACAATATCTGATTTTAATTTATCTCCTTGAGTTTCTAATAGTTTTTTCCCAGATTCTGCTCCTGTGTCTGCTAAAAATAATACTTGCTTTTCATTTACTTTTAATTTTATTACCATGCTCGAATTATTAAATGGATTTACTGTAATTTCAGGATTTTTTACTCCTATAATTTCAAAACTTACATTATCTATATTTATTATCTGGTTTAATGCAACTTCTTCTACCTTATCTTTTATTTTACTATTATTTATTGTTTTATAAAAATTTTCTGCTTCATATGCTCTTTCAGGGTCATATTCAAGGTACCAACTTAAGTCATTTGCGGTATAATAGATTTTTTCTATGTTTAAATCTATATTTTGCTCTATTACACTATTTAATACTCCTGCATGGTCTTTATGTGGATGTGTTATAAACCAGATATCAATCTTTCCCCCTAAGTCATTTACATTTTTTATAAAATTTTCTGTATCTGCTACTGTTCCACCATCTATTGCAATTACTTTACCTTGCTTTGTTTTTATTAAGTAACCCATCATTTGACTTTGGCTTTGAGGTGACATTTGAATTAATTCTATTTTATTATCTTTGGCTAATAAATTTTTTATTCCAATAATTAATAATATTATTAATAAAGCGATTATTAATATAATTATAAGTTTTTTTATATTTGTTTTGTTTTCTTGTTTACTTTTTTGCATTTTAAATAATATTTTCTCCTCCAGGTATTTTTGTTACTGTTACTTCTGGATTTATTTTTAATAGCCCTACCATTTCTTTTACAGACATAACTTCCACAAGTAAAGCATCATATTTTCTGTTTAGTACTTCTAGCTCTCCTCTATTATTAAAATGTGTGCAACTAAATGATAGTGTGTATTTTCCTGGTGCTACTGGGAACATTACTTTGAATTCTGTTATTGCTATGTCTCCTTTTTTGAATTCTCCTGTTATTATTTTTTCTATTACTGTATTTGTTCCACATATTTCTAAACCTTTGAAATCTTTTAATGTCATTGTGAATATTGGATCTTTTACATCTTGATGGAATAATACTTTTGATTTTAGTACTATTTCTTTGTCGTTTTCTATCATCATACAGAAATTTTCTTCTAAGTCAAACATTCCATAATCTATTACTTCTGCTGCACCATTTCCGTAATTTATTAGGTTTGGGTTTTCATTAAACCTTGTTTTCCATAATTCTTCTGGATTATATAAACTATTTTTAAATTGTTTTTTATCTTTTATTTTATTTTCTTCTTTCATTTCTTTTGTTTCTTTAGTATCTTCTGGATTTATTCCTACTATCATTTTTTTGTATTTTTCTACACCATCTTTTACTGAACCATCAAATATTTTTTTACCACTTTCTATTATTATTGTTCTTGTGCAGTTTCTTAGTACATCATTTATGCTATGTGTAACAAATAGTATTGTTTTTCCTTTTTTCTTAAATTGTTCAAATTTTTTAAAACATTTTAATTGGAATGCCATGTCTCCTACTGATAAAACTTCATCTACGATTAGTATGTCTGGGTCTACATTAATAGCACATGCAAATGCTAAACGAGCAAACATTCCTGATGAGTATGTTTTTACTGGTTGATATAGGTGTTCTCCAATATCTGCAAAATCTATTATGTCTTGTTTTCTTTCCTCTATTTCTTCATTTGTTAAGCCCATTATTTGGCCGTGTTGATATATGTTTTCTATTCCTGTAAGTTCAGAGTTAAATGCTGCTCCAAGCTCTAGGAGTGAACTTATTTTTCCTTTTACCTTTATTTCTCCAGATGTTGGTGTTACAACTCCTGTTATCATTTTTAGTAGTGTTGATTTTCCTGCTCCATTTTTTCCAAGTACTCCTAATACTTCTCCTTTTTTTACTTCTAGATTTAGGTTGTCCATGGCACGGAATACATCATGTTTTTGATATGCTGGAAAAACAGTTTCTAGTAATCTATCTTTTTTTGATCTGAACATTTTGTATTCTTTTACTAGTTTTTTTATTTCTATTGTGTTTTCATTATTTTCCATTTTTGCATTTTCTGACTTTTCTTTTTCTTGTTCTTCTTTTCGCATTCTTATATTTTCTAGCTTTTCTTTTTCTAGTTCTTTATTTTCTTTTTTACCCATTTTGCAAATTTTCTCCTTTCGCAAGTAATTATCTTTTCTTTAAAGCTTTTAAGATGATAATTCTAATTTTAAATGGTATTTGAGTAAGAAGTGGCATATTTAATATTAAAAAGTTTTCAATATAATATTTGAAACTTTCGGTTTTATATAACTTATGAAATATGTCCCAATTTCTAAAGTTCATATATTTTTTTGTTTGCAACATTTTATAGTATTCTAAGGCTTTTTGGTTTAATTCTTGTAGTACTTTTGGGAAAACTTCTTTTCTTTTTACATATGTTGAAAATACGCCTAATTTTACATCTATAAATAAGTTTCTTACTTGCTCTAATTTATTAAATTTATGTGATATTTTATTAGTTCCTACTTGATTGTTTCCATGTTGCCTATATTTTATATATGGAGTTTTCATATATGCTAGTTTTCCATTTAATGATACTATAAGTGCTATCCAGTGATCGTGTATTAGGTATTTTGAGTTTGTTGGAAATGGTAATATTTTTTCAATAAATTTCTTTTTAGATATTATTGTGCAACCTGTTACGCAATTATATAAATAGTTAATTTTATATGTGTTTATGTATTTTTCTATTTTTTTGTTTAGCATCATAAAATCACCAAATGATGGAAAAATAGTATTTAAGTTTTGATCTACTACTTCTAAATCTCCAAAAACTAAGTCTGCATTTTCTTTTTTTATTGTTTCTACAGACTTTTCTATTTTTTCTGGTAACCATACATCATCTTGGTCTGATAACATATAAAGATCATTTTCTACTTGTTTTAGTAAAAATTCAAAATTTTTTACATATCCTAGATTTTTTTCTTGAAAGAAAACTTTTATTCTTTCATCTTTTTCTTCATATTGCTTTAAGATTTCTCTTGTTGAATCAGAAGAACAATCATCTGATATTATTAACCTTATATTTTTATATGTTTGGTTTAATATACTTTCTATTTGTTCTTTTAAATATTTTTCTCCATTATATGTTGCAAGTAATACATCTATTTTTTCGCTCATATTTTTTCCTGCTTTCTTTATTATAATACATCTGCAAAATCTTTTTTGTTTCTTTTAAATATATAATTTCCCCATAAAAATATTGCAATTGTTATAACCCAAAATACTATTGTATAAAAGCCATGTCCGCTGGGTTACTATGTTTCCATCTATAAATACTTGCCTAAACCCTGTAACTAGATATGTGAATGGAAAGCATTGCAAGATTTTTTGTAAAATTGGCTCGCCTGCTACCATACTTAAATTCCACACTATTGGTGTGAACCAAAAGCATAATTGCATTATTATTCCTAGTGCTTGCTCAAAGTCTGGTACTAGTGTTGTTAGTGCTGATGTAAATCTTGTTACAGCAAGAATTAAACAGCTTGCTGCAAATATCATATATATTAGCATTAATAGGTTTGGTATATAACTAAAACATATACACACTACTATTGATATTAAGAATAAAAATAGTGATATAAAGCTGTTTGATATTATTGTAAATACTGGTATTATATCTACTGGGAACACTACTTTTTTTACTAGGTAACTATAATTTTTTATTGATGAACTTGCACTCATTATTGTGTCATGTAAAAATAACCACATTGATATTCCTGGTAAAAACCATACTACATATGGGTCATTTCCTGCACTTCCTGTTTTTAGGATGTACTGGAATACTATTACATATGTAAGCATAAATATAAATTGTGATAAAAAGCCCCATAGGCTTCCTAGGCTTGTACTTGCAAATTTATTTCTGAAGTCGTTTTTTCCAAGTTGAATTATTAATTTTTTGTTATTCCATATTGTTTTTATAAATTCCATTTTTCTCTCCTGTTTTCTTGTTTTTTTGTTTTGTTATATTCTATATTTATTTAGTTTTTTTGTCAATATTTATGATTAGTTTACCCAATATAAAACACAATATAACTTAATATTGGTAAATGAAATATCATTATTTCTTTTAACATTTTTTTTGCTAAGTTTTTTCCACTTAAAAATTTAAAATATTTTAATATATGAAAGTTAATATATTTTGATTTTTCTAATTTTTCATAATATAAAATTAATTCATTTAAAAATTTTCTATTAACATCAACATTTGTATAATCTAAACACATTTTGGCCCCATCTAAATATGCTTTGTCTATTACATTTTCTTTTCTATACTTCAAAAAACTTTTATATGATTTTCCTTCTTTTTCTTTCCATCTTTTTAAATTTTGATTTAAATTTCTACCTCCAAACACGTTTGTTTCGTGAAGTCTATAATCAAATAAAGGTTCTGCTATATATAAAAGTCCTTTTCCTTCATTTGCAACAAAACTTGCAAGCCAATCATGAGCAATTACATTTTTAGTATATGGTAGCATTTTTGTCTTTACATCTTTTGTAAAAATATAAGAACAACCAATACCAATACATCTAGAAATAGCAAGCTTACCATGCATATTTACTAAAGGAACATTTTTATATTTAAAATAATTATCTTCTAAAACTTTTCCTTTTCCATCAATTTGTTTTGCGTTTACATATACTAAATCAACATTTTTTTCTTTAATTTTTTCTAAACTTTTTTCAAGTTTATTTTGATACCAGAAATCATCATGATCTGAAAACATTATATAATTTGCAGTTGTTTTTGATAATAAAAACTCGAAATTCTTTATATATCCTTGGTTTTGGGTATTTAAATATAGTTCAATTCTATTATCACTTTTTTCGTATGTTTTTAACAAATTTATTAGTTCTTCATTTTCTGAATTATCATCACTTATAATTAGCTTAAAATTTTTATAGGTTTGGTTTAAAATACTTTCTATTTGCTGTTTTAGATAATCTATATTTGTTTTATATGTTGCAAGAATAATATCTATTTTTTCTTCCATTTTAAATTCCTTTCTGAATTTCAAACTTTGCCAAAAGATTGCCAAAGGGGACGGAGCTTTTTGGCAACTTTGTCAAGGGGTTGTCAAGGGGGACGGAGCTTTTTGGCAACTTTAATAAGATTTTCAAAATGCCTTGCTTGTCTTATCTCCCTTGGTAGTTTTTAACATTTTGACAGTTTAAACTACTTTTGCCAAAAAGCTCCGTCCCTTTTGGCAACCTTTTGACAGCTTAAACTAATTTTGCCAAAAAGCTCCGTCCCTTTTGGCAACCTTTTGGCAAATTATTGTATTATTATTTATATTGATTGTCAATTTCTTTTAGTATTACGTCATGTGCACTTCCTTCTTGTATGCTTACTTCTGATACTAGTGTTAGTCTTGCTTTTTCGTGTAATTCTTTTATTGTTATGCTTCCACAGTTACACATTGTTGATTTTATTTTTGCACAAGTTATTGCTAAATTGTCTTTTAGTTTTCCTGCATATGGGATATATGAGTCTACTCCTTCTTCAAATGATAGTTTTTTGTCTCCTCCCATATCATATCTTTGCCAGTTTCTTGCTCTGTTTGATCCTTCTCCCCAGTATTCTTTTACATAGCCATTTCCTTTTTTTACTACTCTTGTTGGGCTTTCGTCAAATCTTGCAAAATATCTTCCCATCATTACAAAATCTGCTCCTAGTGCTAGTGCTATTGTTATGTGGTGGTCGTGTACTATTCCTCCGTCTGAGCATATTGGAATATATATTCCTGTTTCTTTGTAGTATTCATCACGTGCTGCAACTACATCGATTAAGCTTGATGCTTGTCCTCGTCCAATTCCTTTTGTTTCTCTTGTTATACAGATTGAGCCTCCTCCTACTCCAACTTTTATGAAGTCTGCTCCTGCTTTTGCAAGATACATAAATCCTTCTTTGTCTACTACATTTCCTGCTCCTATTTTTACTGTATCTCCATATTTTGCTCTTACATAGTCTATTGTATTTTTTTGCCAGATTGAGTATCCGTCAGATGAGTCCATACATATTAGGTCAACTCCTGCTTCTACTAAAGCTGGTATTCTTTCTTCATAATCTCTTGTGTTTATTCCGGCTCCTACAATGTATCTTTTATTTTCATCTAATAATGAGTTTGGGTTGTTTTTTCTTTCTTCATAGTCTTTCCTGAATACTAAATATTTTAGGTTTCCTTCTTTTGTTAGTATTGGTAGACATGCTATTTTGTTTTCCCAGATTATATCATTTGCTTCTGATAGATTGATTCCTTCATATGCCCACACTGCTTTTTCATTTGGTGTCATGAAATTATCAATTGGTGCTTCTAAATCGTCTCTTGATAGTCTATAGTCTTTATCTGTTACTAAACCTAGAAATTTTCCGCTTGGAGTTCCATCTTCTGTTATCATTACTGTTGAATGTCCTGTTTCTTCAATTAGTGCTAATACATCTTTTAATTTTGTTCCTGATTTTACATTTGAATCACTTATTATAAATCCTGCTTTGTGTTTTTTTACATGTCTTACCATTCTAGCTTGTGATTCTATTGATTGTGAGCCATATATAAATGCCACTCCTCCTTCACGAGCAAGTGCAATTCCCATTTCTTCTCCTGATACTGATTGCATTATTGCAGATACCATTGGTATATTTGCTGAGTATTTTGGTTCTTCTCCTTTTTTGAATTTTACAAGTGGTGTTTTTAATGATACATTATTTGGTATGCATCTTTCATCTGTTAAGTTTGGTAGTAATAAGAATTCATTAAATGTTCTTGATATGTCTTCTAAAATTTTTGCCATTTTTTTGTTCCTCCTTTTATATTTTCATATTGCTTTATAATTTAATTTTCAATCAATCTTTTTGTTTCTTTTGCTATCATTAATTCTTCATTTGTTGGTATTATATAAACTTTTATTTTTGAATCTTTAGCAGATATTAATCTTTCTTCGCTTCGAATATTATTTGCTTCTTCGTCTATTTTAACACCCATAAATTCAAGTTTTCTGCAAATTCCTTTTCTTATATTTATTTGATTTTCTCCAACTCCACCTGTAAATATTAGATAATCTATTCCATTCATACAAGCCGCATATCTTGCAACATAGCTTGCTATAGAATAATTAAATTCTTCTATTGCAATTTTTGCAAGTTCATTATCTGAGTTTGATTCATCTTCTATTACTCTAAAATCTGGTGCTAATCCTGAAATTCCTGTAAGTCCTGATTTTTTGTTTAATATATTTTCCATCTCTTCTGGTGATAAGTTTTCTTTTCTCATGATATATGTAACAACTGATGGGTCTAAATCTCCACTTCTTGTTACCATTGGAATTCCTCCAAGTGGTGTTAATCCCATACTTGTATCTACAGATTTTCCATTTTCTATAGCACAGATACTTGAACCTTGACCTAAATGGCAAGTAACAATTTTTGTTCCTTCTAAACTTTCCTTATTTTCTATTTCTGCAAGTCTTTGTGATACATACATATGTGATGTACCATGGAACCCATATTTTCTTATTCCATATTTTTTGTAATATTCATATGGAATTGGATATATATATTTATCTTTTGGAATACTTGCATGAAATGCTGTATCAAACACTCCTACCATTGGCTTATCTTTCATTACAGCTTTACAAGCTTCTATTCCAAGAATACATGCTGGATTGTGTAATGGAGCAAGTTCTGAATATTCTTTTAATACATCTATAATATTATCATCTATTATTACAGATTCTGAAATTTTTTCTCCTCCATGAACTAATCTGTGACCTACTGCAGATATTTCATCTAAATTATCTATTACTTTATATTCTGGGTTTGTTAATTGTTTTAAAGTAAAATCTATTGCTTCTGTATGATTATATGCTGGATTTTGTATTTCAATTTTTTGACAATTTACTTTATGTGTTATAAAAGCTTCTTTTTCTCCTATTCTTTCATATTTTCCAGATGCCATAACCTCTTCTGTTTCCATATTTATTAATTGATATTTAAGTGATGAACTACCACAATTTAAAACTAATATTTTCATTTTTTCCTCCTTATTTGTTTCTGATTATTTTTTGAACTTTAGAGACGTTCCTTAAAGTTCAAATTAATTTAGCTGTGAATTATATGGATGTTTTTAAAATTTTTTAGTTAACACTAGACTATAGAAATTTTATTTGAATCTTAAAAGAATTTTTCTGAAATTCAAATATATTTTTTTAATTTAATTAAGTCCATGAACTTTAAGGAACGTCCCCAAAGTTTACCTAAAGTTCACTGTATTAGTTTTGCTGTTTGTTTTGCTATCATTAGTTCTTCGTTTGTTGGTATTACAAATACTCTTACTTTTGAATCTTTGGCTGTTATTTCAGCTTCTTGGCCTTTTATTTTTTGGTTATATTCTTTGTCTATTTTTACTCCAAATACTTCTAGGTAATTACATATTGCTTCTCTTGAGTCTTGCCCTTTTTCTCCTACTCCTGCTGTAAATGTTAGTACATCTACTCCATTTAGTGCTACCATACATTTTGTAATATAGCTTGCTGCTAGGTAGTGGAAGTTGTCTAAAGCAAGTTTTGCGTGGTGTCCTCCACTTTGGGCGTCTTGTTCTATGTCTCTAAAGTCTACTGATACTCCTGATATTCCATATACTCCTGATTTTTTGTTTAATATATTTTCTGTTTCTTCTGGTGATAAGTTTTCTTTTTTCATTATATATGTAACTACAGATGGGTCTAAGTCTCCACTTCTTGTTCCCATTGATATTCCTCCAAGTGGTGTGAGTCCCATACTTGTTTCTTGTGATTTACCATTTTCTATTGCACATATGCTTGCACCTTGTCCTAGATGGCAGTTTATTATTTTTAATTTTTTTATATCTTGGTTTAGAAGTTTGGCTACTCTGTTTGCTACATATTCATGTGATGTTCCGTGAAATCCATATTTTCTTATTCCATATTTTTGGTAATATTCATATGGAATTGGATAGATGTATCTTTCTTTTTCTATTGTTTGATGAAATGCTGTATCAAATACTGCTACCATTTTCATCTCTGGTACTATTTTTTTGCATGCTTTTATTCCTAAAAGTGCTGCTGGATTATGTAATGGTGCTAATTCTTGACATTCTTCTATTCCTTTTATTACTTCATCTGTAATTATGACAGGTTCAGAAAATTTTTCTCCTCCATGGACTACTCTATGGCCTATTCCTGCTAATTCTGAAAGGTCTTTTAATACTCCATAATGTGGGTTTGTAAGTCTTGATAGTATAAATTCTATTGCTTGTTTGTGTGATTTTGCATAGTGTTCAAATTTGTGTTTTACTCCATTTACTTTGTGTGTTAAAAATGAGTTTTCTTGCCCTATTCTTTCAAAATTTCCTTTTGCTAGCATTTCTTCTTTTTCTATATCAATTACTTGATATTTTAGTGAAGAACTTCCTGAATTTATTACTAAAATTTTCATATATTTCATTTCCTTGATTTTATTTAGGTTTTTACTAATAAGGAACCTATAAACCTTTATTTTTTATTGTAATTATATTTTTGATTATAATTACATTTTTGATTTATATTCTATCTTTATTAATATTTGAGTTTATTTTAACGATTGAGCTTGTACTGCTGTTATTGCAACAACTCCTGCCACATCATCACTTGAGCATCCTCTTGATAGGTCATTTACAGGTTTTGCAATTCCTTGGCATAATGGTCCATATGCTTCTGCTTTTGCTAATCTTTGAACTAATTTATATCCTATATTTCCAGCATCTAGATTAGGGAATATTAGTACATTTGCCTCTCCTTTTAGTGGACTATTTGGTGCCTTGGATTTTGCAACTTCTGGGACTATTGCAGCATCTAATTGCAATTCTCCATCTGCAATTAAATTTTTATCTTTTTCTTTTAATATTTTTGTAGCCTCTATCATTTTTTCAGTAAGTGGTGAATGTGCACTTTCATATGTCGAATATGAAAGCATTGCAACCTTTGGTTCTTTTCCTGTTAGCTGTCTAAAGCTTTTTGCTGAATATAATGCAATTTCTGAAAGTTCTTCTGGATTTGGATTTTCGTTTAAGCCACTATCTGCAAATATAAATGTTCCATTTTCTCCAAATTTACAATCAGGTACTACCATAACAAAAAAAGCAGAAACTAACTTTGTATCTGGTGCAGTTTTTAGTATTTGCAGCGCTGGTCTTAAAGTGTCTGATGTTGAGTGAATTGCTCCTGAAACTAAACCATCTGCTTTAGTTTCTTCATCTTTTACCATTAATACACCATAATATACTGGATCTAAAACTAACTCTTTTGCCTTTTCTATAGTCATTCCTTTATGTTTTCTAAGTTCATATAATAGATTAACATATTTTTCATAATTTTCATCATTTTGTGGATCAATTAGTGTAGCTTTAGTTATATCTAAATTGTTCTCTTCTGCTTTTTTCTTTATATTTTCAATATTTCCTATTAAAACTATATTTGCATATTCTTCTTTAAGTACTTTTTGTGTTGCTTCTAGAATTCTAATATCTTCTGCTTCTGGAAGAACTATAGTTTTAATTTGCTGTTTTGCTCTTTTTTTAATTTCCTCAATAAATGCCATTTTTTGCTCCTTGTATAATATATTTAGGTTTTTAAATAAGGATTTACCTATAAACCTAATATTTTTATTATGGGTTTATTATATCTATAAAATCTAAAAAAAACAAGCCCTTTTTTCATTTTTTGTCCTTTTGGGAAACGCTTATTTTAAGAGATTTTTTAATTTTGTATTTTAAACATTGTTGAAAAAGTAAGCTTAAATAAATAAAATGGACATTCCACTATATATTTTGTTTAGAAAACCATATTTAATATTGCATTTTTTTGTATTAAATGTTATATTATTAACATAATTTATTTCATAAAGAGGTGATTTTATTCTGAAGATTTTTTACACTCTTTTTGTTTCTTTACTTTTTTTGATTCTCTTCATTTCTGTCTTTTTTATTCCTACTTATGGAAATACTAATGATTTTAATTCAAGCTTTAATGAAATTATTTCTATAAATCCTGATGGCTTTGTTTGGCCTATTCCTGGATATACTAGAATTAGTTCTCCTTTTGGGAAAAGAGTTTCCCCAACTTACGGTGCTTCTAGTTTTCATTATGGGGCTGATATTCCTGCACCACAAGGTACTAAACTTATTGCTATTGCAGATGGAACTATTACTTTTAGAAATTTTTTGGGCGCTGGTGGGTATACTATTACTTTGTCTTTTGGTAATTTTAAGGTTACTTATTGCCATGTTGATCCTAATTTTATTGTAAATATTGGTGATGAAATTAAACAAGGGCAAATAATTGGCCATGTTGGTCCTAAAAATGTTTATGGCGTTTTGGGGAATAATTATAAGGATGAAAATGGTAATCCTACAAATGGTGCTACTACTGGACCTCATTTGCATTTGGGATTTAGGGTTAATGATGAGTATGTTAATCCTTTGGATTATTTTTAAGTATTATGTTTGAATATCATTTAAAAAAAGAAAAGATTTTTTCATTTATTGTTGAAAATAATCTTTTCTTTTTAAATTTTTCATTTTATATAATTATTGATTTTATATAATTATTAATCTTACGATTATATATTTTATGGTATTATATTATATTTATATTATATTTTGAAATGTATGAATAGTTTAATTTAATTAAAATATCTTTTTAATAAACCTTCAAATCCTTTTCCATGACGTGCTTCGTCTTTGCACATTTCGTGTACTGTGTCATGAATTGCATCATATCCTAGTTCTTTTGCTCTTGTTGCTATTGCTTTTTTACCTTCACATGCTCCATATTCTGCTTCTGCTCTTAGCATTACATTTTTCTTTGTGTCTGGATATACAATTTCTCCAAGTAATTCAGCAAATTTTGCTGCATGTTCTGCTTCTTCAAATGCATATCTTTTGAATGCTTCTGCAATTTCTGGATATCCTTCTCTGTCTGCTTGTCTACTCATTGCTAAGTACATTCCAACTTCTGTGCATTCTCCATTGAAGTTATCTCTTAATCCTTTTACTATTTCTTCGTCTAGACCTTGTGCTACCCCTATTCTGTGTTCATCTGCATATTGTTTTGCTCCTACTTCTTCTTTTCTTTCTATAAATGCTTCTTTTCCTGCTCCACATTGTGGACATTTTTCTGGAGCTTCTTCTCCAAAGTGGATGTATCCACATACTTTACATACATATGCTTTCATTTTTTATTCCTCCTTTTTGTTTTTTAGATTATATCATATTACATCAAATTTTCAAGTAGATTTTTTTGTTTCAAATCAATTGTAATTTTTTTCACATCAATTGTAATACGTTAATTTGTGAAACATATATTACAATACATTTTTTTACTTCAAAAAATTTTTTAATTCTAAGAATGCTTTGTACCTTTTTTATGATTTTTCAATTTTTATAGAAGTAACTAAAAGACATTGCATAATTTTAAAAAACAAAATAAAAAGCTAAAATATATATTTAAAAAAATTTATATCTTAGCTATTTATTTTTGGTTTTATATTTACATATCATCATCTTCAGAATCATTTTCAAAATTATCTTCATTATCCGAATCACACCCACTACAACCTGAACAATGACCTGTGCATTCGTCATCTTCTGGATTTCCAGACCAGTCTAATTCTATTATATTGTTGCATTCTGGGCATTTTACTTCTTTTTGGTTTTCATCCATGTCTATTACAAATTCATAGTTACAATATGGGCATACTATTTCAAAATCAAAACCATCTTCTGCATATATGTCTTTTTCTATATTGTCTAATATTTCTTGCATTTTTTCCATTTTCTTTTCAAGTAGCTTTTGATTTTGTTCTAGCATTTCTATTTTTTCTTCTTTTAATGTTACATTTGTATCCATTTTTTCTATGAATTTTTCCATAAATTCAGAAAATCTTTTTTTGATATAGCTTAAATCTTCTTCATTTTTTATGTTTTTTTCTATATCTTCTAAAAATTTTCTATATTCATCTTTTAAAAAATAACTCATTAATTTCACCTTTCTATACTCTTTCCATGTATTCGCAAGTTCTTGTGTCAATTCTTAGTACATCTCCTATGTTTACGAATAATGGAACTTGTAGTTCTAGACCAGTTTCTAGTTTTGCAGGCTTTCCTGATGTTGTTGTTGTGTTTCCACTAAATCCTGGTTCTGTATATGTAACTTCTAGTTCAACAAATGTTGGTGGTTCTACTGCAAATACTTTTCCTTTGTATGAAAGTATTGTAACTTCCATATTTTCTTTTAAGTATTTTAAACAGTCTCCTAATTGTTCTTCATTTAATGG
>CALXUX010000058.1 GCA_944391785.1 uncultured Clostridia bacterium | reverse complement strand
CTCCACCATATACTGGTGAGTTTGTATTTTCTGGGTTTCCACTATTATTTGCATCTTGCCATCCATATCTTAGGTTTTCTCCATAATTTATGGTACTTATTTGCTCTTCTTCACCTTCAGTTGTATTTTGCTCAGTGTCATATGTTAATTCTATATTTCCATTTACTGCTCTTCCTTCTTCTATTTGTTCAAATTTTTCATTGAATTCTTCTCTTGAAGTTTCTGCAGATTTACTTGAATTGTCATTAGTTAAATCTACTACTGGAACGCTTTCATATACCATTCCATTATATTCGAATTCTATATAAAGACTTGGTAATGCATCTATTTCTACTTTTTTAAACTCATAGTAACCACTTTCGTTTGTATAAACTGGATCCATATAATTTGTATTTGAATCTGTTCTTCTTAAGTATACTCTTACATTTTGCATTAGTTTGTCTTCATCAGAATATAAGTTTTCATATGAGTCTTCTTTATAGCCTTTTGTTACATATTCCATTTCTTCCCATACTTTTCCTGATAAGTCTATATATTTTCTGACATTCTTTACTGTAACATTTACTGTTGTTGTATTTCCTGGATTAACAGTAAAGCTTGGATTTTGTATTTGTAAATCATAATATTCTTTATCAGCATCTGATAGACTAACCTCTTTTGCTTCGTAGTTACCTACAAGAACTCCTTTTATACTAAGTTCACCATTATTATTTGTATAGAATATTGTTGCACTGTTTTCATTTGTTGTATATGCAATTTTACCACTAATATTTTGTACCCATTGTCCGTTATTTGTGTTCTTAAATTTAAATCCTACTCCACTCATTGGGTTTTCTTTATTTGCATCTATTTTCTTTAAGTTTATATTTCCTGTTAGTGGAATGTTGTATGTAAATGTTACATCGCTTGGAGTATCAGTTTTTTCTTCATAGTTACCATTAGCAACTAACA
Source organism: uncultured Clostridia bacterium (assembly GCA_944391785.1). Lineage (GTDB taxonomy): Bacteria > Bacillota > Clostridia > TANB77 > CAG-508 > CAG-269. The sequence continues at coordinate 3,695 of CALXUX010000058.1, read as the reverse complement.
TGTTTTGCCAATCATAATCCTTAGCTTGTAATATATATATATCTGCTGTTATATTATATGTTGTGATATTTTTTGTAAGTGTCATATTTTTTAGATATGTTACTCCGCTATCCACAGGTATATAAATATAAAAACTTCTATTAGATTGAATATTGCTTACTGCTCCTGATGCTGGTTTATATTCCCCCCCTGAATATACTAAGGCTCCATTAATTGGCTGATTGTTTTGGTCGCGGACCACAAAGTTTGTTAATCCTTCAGCTGGTACATTTGCAACTTTGAAAGGTCCTACTTTTATGTATTGTTTTCCATTTACTGTTTCTATATTATTCGCAACACCTGCTCCTCCATTTGTTCCGTCTGTTATTTCATTTTGATTTTTGATTTTATTATATATTGCTTCAGCTTCTGGAGCCACTATATAATCTCTTAAATATATAAGTTTTCCTGTATAATATGCTGATGGGTTCTTATCCCATTCTGGTACAACACTAATTTTATAATCACTAATTGTACTCATGTTTCTACCTGTGCCACCATATTTGTCATCTGTTCCATACCACCAATGGAACCATCCCCATATAAATGTTTGCAAAGCATTATCTCCATCATGATTTGGTGTATTAGTTCTTCCTAGAAGATATGTGTCATCACAAAAAACTGTTCCTGCTGCTCCAGTTTTATGCCACTTACCATTACTTGGTTCTTGTACGTCTGCTGGATAAGTGTTTTTATAATCTCTTTTCTTAGCAGCAATTGCATATGCTAAAGTAAGATTTGATGCATCTTCTCTACTTCTTCCAGATTGTTCACTAGTAGCTTTTGAATTTTCTATATGTATATGATCCATTAGTTTATAATCTATACCTCTTGTCCATAATCTTTGTCCAGCTTCTATACAAAATAAGTTTTTAAATTTTTTCTCTAAATCTGGATATGTTATATTTATAGTACCACTATCCCATCCCATCTGTCCTACATTAATCCCTAAGTTGTCATATCTTGCAAGTGATTTACCTGGTGCAAGTGTTAATAATACTATACTTATAAGCAATATACTTAATATTATTTTATTTTTTAACTTCATTCTATTTTTACCCTCCTTTCTTAATTATTTTTCTTCTTTTTTATTATTATAACTGCAACTATTACTGCAATTATTAGTATCACAATTATAACTGAAATGTATAGGGCTGCACCTGTTCTAATACTTAAGATTACATCTGCTGAGTCAATATCATTTTCTCCAGTTGCCCTATTTCCTGGAGTTGAATTACTATCAGAAATTCCTAATTCGTTGTAATCTTCTGCTACTTCTGCTGTATTTATTATTCTTCCAGTATTATCTTCTGTCATAGATTTAGTTAATGTCAAAGTTAATGTTCTTGATTGTCCTGCTGCTATTTTTTCGTTTGCAATACTTGCGTTGTATAGTTTGCCATCTTGTGTATACCAGTCTTTGTTTAATTCTGAACTAAATTGTAAATCACTTGGCATGTAATCTACTATTTTTCTTACATAACCATCTACTTCTCCAACATTTGATATAACAATGCTGTATTCGATTAATACTGTACTTCCATTTATTTTTTTGCTATCTAGTTCTAGTTTTGCTAGTTTGCTATTATCGTATTGTCTTACTGTACTTCCTGTGCTATCTTGAACTAATATTCTACTTACATATTTGTTTAATTGTAAATCAAAATTTTGAAGCTCTATTAATCCTATATTAATGTTTGCAATATCATTGTTTTCTATTGTTATAATATCTGTTGAAGCTTTGCTTTGGTTAGATCCATCTATTGTTAATTGGTTCATTACTGCTTTTGAATTTTCACTATCTGTAACTCCATTTGCTTTATATTGTGTTAAATTGTATTTGGTTTGGTCATATTCAAATATTACAATATATCTTCCATTTCCTATATTTTGTAACATATATAATCCATTACCACTTGTTGTTGTTTCAAGAGTATTTCCTGATGTATTTTTTACTAGTTGATTCGTATCTGCATTTAATAGTTTTACTGTTATTCCTGATAATGTTTGTTCATCACTATCTTTTTTACCATTTTGATTTGAGTCAAGCCATGCTGTTCCTACTATCATTCTGTTTCCTGTTGCTACATTGTTATCGTCTACATCGTTATTACCATCATCTCCAGTATTTCCTCCGGTATTATCTTCCTCTGTATATGGTTGAATTATATGAGTTAATTCTAATTCTATATTTTCTCCTCTATCCACATAAATAGTTGTTTTGTTAGTAATTGTTTTTGCTTCCGCATTTACATGATCATCAACTATTGTTTTTATAGTCATAACAGTTGTTGAATGTGCTTCTACACTAACCATCTCATTTATTTCTCTTTCGCCAGGTGTAACAGTTCTTTCCATTCCATTTACATCAATACCAACTATATATACATCATCTGGTACAAGACTTGATATTTCTATCATGTTAGAGTCTATATCTGTATCATTTGTTAACGTTATTATGTAATTTAATTCATCACCAATTTTTACAAATTGTGATGGTGTATTACTTGTCATTTGTGCTTCTACCTTAAATTGTATTATGTGTTCTTTCCATTCATTTGAAGTTGTTGTAATGTTATCTGCAGTTGCTTTAACTAACAAGCTTGCTTCTTCTGACTCTGAATATTGTGCTAGTGTAGTATATACCAACACTTTATTTTCTCCAGCTTTTATTGTTCCAATATTCATTTGATCTTCATACTCTATACTTTCACTTGTTCCATCGTTTTCATCTACTTCAGGTTCAATAACTTCTGCTTCTCCTGTTTCTTCACTTCCTCCTTCTGTGTTTTGTCCATTAAAATCTCCTAAATCTCCTTCTTCTATGTCTCTAATAGGTACTCCTGTAAGTAATGTAACATTTGTTACACTTAAATTATCTGAGATTTTTGTATTTATTGTTACATTTTCTTGATCTTCACCAGATATATTTTCTACTATTGCATAATATTTAATTGTACTTTTTGTATATATATCAATTTCTCTATCTGTTACACGTTTTAAACTAACACGTATGCTTGCTGTTTCTACTATGTTGCTTGTTTCACTTTCTGTTTTTACTTCTCCATATTGTGTTTCAACATGGTTTGTTAAAATTGTTCCAGCTGCTACATCTGTATTTACTCTTACCTCATATTCTAAAGAAGTTACTCCTCCAACTTCTAGTTTTTCTATCGATTCCTCATAAGATGTTTTGTCTGTTTCTTTGTAATATGCTGCTCCTGTATATTCGTAGTAGTCCATTGGCTCAACTAAAGTTGTTCCTTCTGGTACTCCTCCTACTACTTTTATATTTGTAGCGTCTTCTGAACCGCTATTTATTATATTTATTCTGTATTTTATTACTTCTCCTGTTTTTACTACTCCATTTTCATTTAGTTCTGTATCTCCAACTATTGACGATACTCCTACATCTAACTTTGGTCCTACTCCTGTTTCCATTTTTATTTGAGTTGAATTTACATTAGTTTCTGCTCCTGTGTTGCTGTTTACTGCACTTACGCTATAGCTTTGATCTGCATTTAAGTTATATTCTAGGTTTTCTGGTACTGTTATTTGGTATGTAGCTTGCATACTTGATTGTGATCCCATTTCATTAGCTGTTATTAAATATTTTTTTACATTTGCTCCATTTTCTATTGTTTCTGTCCATCCGT
>CALXUX010000057.1 GCA_944391785.1 uncultured Clostridia bacterium | reverse complement strand
TTATTATTTTCTTTTTTATTTTTCTATTTTTTTAATATTTTTAGTGTATTTTTTTATTTTTTTACTTTTTCATTTATATTTTTTTTTTTATTTTTTTTATTATTTATTTTTTTCTTTTTTTTTATTTATTTTTTTTTTTTCCTTCTCCCACTTTGGGATGTTGAAGAGCTGAACCCCACCCGCCAGCTAAAGAAAAAAGGAGCCATACTAATAGAAGACATAGATAGGCTAGCTGCAAGCGAAGAAGCCAAAAAAGAAGAATATAAAAAGCTAAAAACATATCATGCAATAATTTTGGCTAAAAACTATATAGGCTTAAGAAACCTATATAAACTTGTATCACTTTCTCATCTACACTATTTTTATAGAAAACCAAGAATACTAAAAAGCTTATACAAAAAATACTCAGAAGGGCTAATACTTCGGAAGTGCATGTGAAGCAGGTGAACTATACCAAGCAATAGAACTTGGAAAAACAGATGAAGAAATAGAAGAAATAGCCCAAGACTACGATTACCTAGAAATCCAACCAACAGGAAACAACCAATTCTTAATTAGAAATGGAGTCGTAAGAGATGAAGAAGACCTAAGAGACATAAACAGAAAAATCGTAGCTTTAGGAGAAAAATTAAACAAGCCAGTAGTTGCAACATGTGATGTTCACTTTATGGATCCACAAGACGAAATATATAGAAGAATCTTAGAGGCGGGGCAAAAATATGATGATGCAGACAACCAAGCCCCACTATACCTAAGAACAACTGAAGAAATGCTAGAAGAATTTAGTTACCTAGGAAAAGAAAAAGCATATGAAGTAGTAGTAACAAACACAAATAAAATTTCAGATCAGTGCGAGCCAATAAGCCCAATATCACCAGAAAAATGTCCACCACATATCCCAGGATGTGAGCAAACAATAAAAGAAATAGCATACAATAAAGCACACTCACTTTATGGAGACCCACTTCCAGAAATAGTACAAACAAGGTTAGACAAAGAACTAGACTCAATAATAAAAAATGGTTTTTCAGTTATGTATATAATTGCACAAAAACTAGTATGGAAATCAAATGAAGATGGATACATAGTAGGTTCAAGAGGTTCAGTTGGATCATCATTTGTTGCAAACATGACAGGAATCACAGAAGTAAATTCACTTCCAGCCCACTATAGATGCCCAAACTGTAAATACTCAGACTTTACAGATTATGGTGTAAAAAACGGATTTGACCTTCCAGACAAAAATTGCCCAAAATGTGGACACAAACTAGATAAAGACGGTATGGACATCCCCTTTGAAACATTCCTAGGATTTAATGGAGACAAAGAGCCAGATATAGACCTAAACTTTTCAGGTGAATACCAAGCAAAAGCACACAAATACACAGAAGTAATATTTGGAAAAGGAACAACCTTCAAAGCAGGAACAATAGGTACAGTAGCAGACAAAACAGCATATGGATATGTAAAAAATTACTTTGAAGAAAGACACATACCAATAAACCAAGCAGAAATAAAAAGACTTGCCAAAGGATGCACAGGAATAAAAAGAACAACAGGTCAGCACCCAGGAGGAATAATAGTAGTACCAAAAGGAAGAGAAATATACGAATTTTGTCCAGTACAACACCCAGCAGATGACCCAACATCAGACATAATAACAACACACTTTGACTACCACTCAATAGACCAAAACCTATTAAAACTAGACATACTAGGACACGATGATCCAACAGTAATCAGAATGTTACAAGACCTAACAGGAATAGACCCAACAAAAGTACCACTAGATGACAAAGAAACAATGTCAATATTCAGCTCAACAAAAGCCTTAGGCGGAACACCAGAACAAATAAAATCAGAAGTAGGAAGCTACCGGAATACCAGAATTCGGAACAAAATTTGTAAGAGGAATGTTAGTAGACACAAGACCAACAACATTTGATGAACTAATAAGAATATCAGGCTTGTCACACGGAACAGACGTATGGCTAGGAAACGCACAAAGCCTAATCGAACAAGGAACAGTAACTCTAACAGAAGCAATATGTTGCCGTGACGATATAATGATATACCTAATAAAACAAGGATTGCCACCAAACCCAGCATTTAAAATAATGGAGCTAGTACGTAAAGGAAAAGCACTAAAAGACCCAGCAAAATGGGCAGAATATGTACAACTCATGAAAGAACACAACGTACCAGACTGGTACATAAAATCATGCGAAAAAATAAAATACATGTTCCCAAAAGCCCATGCAGCAGCATATGTAACAAACGCATTCAGAATAGCATGGTTTAAAGTACATAAACCAGAAGCTTATTACTCAGCATTCTTCTCAATAAGAGCATCAGACGAATTTGACAGTGAAATCATGATATTTGGAGAAGAAAAAGTAAAAAACAAAATGAAAGAAATAGACCTACTTGGAAACAACGCAACACAAAAAGACAAAGCAATGTACCCAGTACTAGAACTAGTACTAGAAATGTATGAAAGAGGACTAAAATTTCTGCCAATAGACCTATACAAATCAAGTGCAACCAAATTCATACCAGAAGAGGAGCGGAATAAGACCACCACTAAACAGCATACCAGGGCTCGGAACAGTCGCAGCACTTGGAATACAAGAAGCAAGAAAGAAAGGAAAATTCATGTCAATAGACGACCTAAAAATACGCTCAAAAGTAGGAGACTCAGTAACAGAACTACTAAAAAAATTCGGATGCCTAGACGGAATGAGCCAAAGTAACCAACTAAGCCTATTTGGCTAGTTTGGTGAGATTTGGGTCAATCGCATGGTCAATTGTGACCAGGTCACAGTTGACCAAAAAAGAAGAAAGGATTTTAAAATGATATTTGAAGAAAATGAAATTAGATTAGAAGATATTTTTTCAGTTCAAAATATAGTAATTTATTTGATTATAATTAATGTAATAGGTTTTGCTATAATGTTTATAGATAAGCAAAACGCTAAAAAGGGAAAATGGAGAATACCAGAGAAGGTTATTTTTATTGTGACTGCTTTGGGAGGCGGTATTGGTACTATTTCAGGAATGTATGCGTTTAGACATAAGACTCAAAAATTGAATTTTACAATCGGATTGCCTTTTATTACAATACTTGAAATTATAGGAGTATTATATTTCTTTTTCATTTATAAATAATAAAAAATTAATCCTAGATTTATATTATTAAATTAAAATTATAAAAAACAAGATCCTAAATATAAAACTATATATTGTTTAGGATCTTTTTTATACTATTAAAGTACACATAAAGTAACAACTTAAATTAAAATAATTACAAACTAAAAATATTCCACAAGTGATTGTGCATAATTTAGAAAAAAATATATAGTAAATTCAATTATTCACAAAGTTATCCACAGTTTCCACAAATAATAACTACATAAAATTGTAAACAGAAAAGAATACATAAAACGACATTGATTACATAATTTAAAGAAAAAATGATAAATTTTAACAAAAAATCAAAAATCAAACACATAGAAAAATGTAAAAAAATATAATAATATAAGAAAAGTGGAAATAGGAGGACTTTGTAAATGATAAAACATATTATAGAGAAAATTAAGAAAAACTTAAAAAGGAACTTAGACAATAATGATATTGATATTAAAGAATTCGAACAAAAAATGAAAAAAGGTGCAGTAGTTTTAGATGTTAGAAGTAATTTAGAATATACTGAAGGGCATATTGATGGAGCCATATGCCTGCCAGAATATGATATTAATATTGAAAATATAAATAAAGTAGTTCAAAATAAAGACGAGACAATCTTAGTTTACTGTTCAACAGGAGAAAGAAGTAAAAGAGCAAAACAAAAATTAAATAAGCTTGGATATAAAAATGTATATAATTTATATGAAGGATTTAGCATTTAGTATATGAAAATGCAATTAAATTATTTAAAAGTAAAAATTTACTAATAATTAAAAAACAATAGAAAAACTTAAAAAAATAACAATAATAAAAGAAAAAGTACAAAATTAACCTTAAACAGTAATTGCAAAATATAATAATTAATATTAATATTAAACCAATAAGGAAAAATAAACTAAAAAACAAGAATAAATAACCCCAAAAAATATCAAACTAAAGAAGAGGTGAGGAAAATGGAAGAATTAAAAAAACAAATAGAAAATCAAATAGAAATATTAAAAGAAATGATACATCAAAATAAAGAAAAATCAGAAATAGAAAAGCAAAGGAAAATATTAGACAAATTGCTAATAGACTACACAAAAGATTTAGACTGAAAAACAAAAAAACATAATATAGAAATAAAATACAACAACAAACGAAATAAAATCATTTATAGTGAGAATAAAATTTGATAATATAATACAAAAATAAAAAAATAGGTGATAAAAAATGAGAAAACCAAGTACAGTAAAAATCGGAAAAAACATTCAAGAAATTAGAAAAAGCAATGGATATACTCAAGAAAAACTAGCAGAAAAAATTGAAGTATCAGTAAGATATATAAGTGATATAGAACAAGACAGAGCAAAACCATCATATGAAATATTAATAAAAATATGCAATCTATTTAACATAAGTTTAGACCAAATATTTAGCAAATATTTAAAAGTAACAAACAATAAAACTTTAGAATATATGCTATCAGGTTATGATAAATTATCAAATGAAGATAAAAAGACAATAGAATATTTGATAATGTATTTTAACAAAAACGATAAATAAATGTGAACTTTAAGGAACGTCCCAAACGTCATTAAGTTAATAAAAATATTTATATCCGCCCCAATAGTAAATTAATTTGCTATTTACTATTGGGGCTACTCTGTGCAAAAATAGATATCTTAACTTAATGACATTGGGAACGTCCCCAAAGTTCACTATTGCGGATTAAAGCAACTTATGGTAAAATAACAAAAAAGAAAACGGAGGAATTATGGAAGATAGACAAAAATATATAAGAAATTTTAGTATTATAGCACATATAGATCACGGAAAATCCACACTAGCAGATAGATTAATTGAAATGACAGGAGTCCTTTCTAAAAGAGAGATGGAAAGTCAAGTTTTAGATAATATGGATATAGAAAAAGAAAGAGGAATAACAATAAAATCTCAAGCTGTAAGAATGCAATATAAAGCAAAAGATGGAGCTATATATACATTTAATTTAATAGACACCCCAGGACATGTTGATTTTAATTATGAAGTTTCAAGAAGCCTTGCAGCATGTGATGGAGCAATTTTAGTTGTAGATGCAAGCCAAGGGGTAGAAGCACAAACACTTGCAAATGTTTATCTTGCAATAGACAACAATTTGGAAGTTTTACCAGTAATAAACAAGATAGATCTTCCAAATGCAAGACCAGATGAAGTAAAAAAAGAAATTGAGGATATTATAGGAATTCCTGCATCAGATGCACCTTGTATTTCTGCAAAGTCAGGTCTTAATGTAGAAGAAGTATTAGAAAGAATAGTAAAAGATTTACCAGCACCAAAAGGTAATGAAAATGAAAAACTTGAATGCTTAATTTTTGATTCATATTATGATAATTATAAAGGTGCAGTAGCATATGTAAGAGTAAAAAATGGAAAAGTTAAAGTAGGAGATGAAATTCTACTAATGGCAACAAATAAAACATATGTAGTAACAGAAGTCGGATATTTTGTACCAGGGTCATATATGCCAGAACAAGAGCTAAAAGCAGGTGAAGTAGGGTATATTGCAGCAAGCATAAAAAACTTATCAGACATACATGTAGGAGATACTGTAACACTAAAAAATGATCCAACACTCAAGCCTTTAAAAGGATATAAAAAAGTAACACCTATGGTATATTGTGGAATATACCCAGTAGATGGAAGCGAATATGATAACTTGAAAATAGCACTTGAAAAATTACAATTAAATGATGCATCTTTAGTATTTGAGCAAGAACAATCTGCAGCATTAGGTTTTGGATTTAGATGTGGATTTTTAGGGCTATTACACCTAGAAATAATAGAAGAAAGATTAGACAGAGAATTTGATTTAAGTTTAATTACAACAGCGCCATCTGTAATATATAAAGTACACAAAACATCAGGAGAAACTATAGAAATTTATAGCCCAACAGAATTGCCACCTGCAAATGAAATATCATATATGGAAGAGCCAATTGTAACAGCAAATATATATACACCAAAGGAATATGTAGGAAACATAATGGACATCTGCCAACGAAGAAGAGGAAATTATATAGACATGCAATATCTAGATGAGTCAAGAGTAACTTTAACATACGAAATGCCATTAAATGAAATAATATATGACTTTTTTGACAATTTAAAATCAAAAACAAAAGGATATGCATCATTTGATTATGAATTTAAAGAATACAGAAAATCAGATTTAGTCAAACTAGATATATATATAAACAATGAACAAGTAGATGCCTTAAGCTTTATATTACATAAAGACAGAAGTTATGAAAGAGGCAAAAAAATGGTAGAAAAATTAAAAACAGTTATACCAAGACAATTATTTCAAATACCATTACAAGCAGTAATAGGAGGAACAATAATAGCAAGAGAAACAA
>CALXUX010000056.1 GCA_944391785.1 uncultured Clostridia bacterium | reverse complement strand
CAACCCCTTTTGACAACCCCTTTTGACAATCTCTTTTGGCAACCTTTGGCAACAATTTTATAATAAATTTAATAAAAATATAGACGAAGTATTTTTTTTGTGGTATTATAATGAAGTACCTAAAATTTGAGTATTTTTTAAAGGAGATATATATGATAAAAGCCATTGTCTACAAAAGTAATACAGGTCATACATTAAGATATGCAAAAATGTTAAAGGAAAAACTTAATATACCATGTTATTCTATTAAAGAAGCAAAAACTTGCTTAAGCTCAAAAGAAGAAATTGTCTATTTAGGATGGGTTTGTGCAAATAAAATTTGTGGATTAAGTAAAGCTACAAAAAAATATAATGTTAAATGCTGTGGTGCAGTTGGTGCTTATCCTGAAAGTGAAGAATATATTAAAGGTTTAAAGAATTTTAATAAAGTTACAATGCCTTTTTTCTATTTACATGGCGGGATAGATTTTTCAAAGCTAAAAGGAATACAAAAAAGTATAGTTAAGATGGTAGGAAAAATGCTCGAAAAAGAAAATAAGCCTGAAAATGAAGAAATTTATAAAATTTTTAATGATGGTGCAGATTTTGTAGAAGAAAAAAATTTAGATAATATGTTAAAATATATATTAGATAAAAATTGAAAAAAGGATATAATAATCATAAAAAATAAATATATAAAAATCATATAAAATAAAGACATAAAAATTACAAAAAAATAAAATATAAAAATGGAGGAAGATATGTATAATTTTTTAAAAGGAATAATAGTAGGAATTGGTGGAATTGCACCAGGTTTAAGTGGAAGTGTTTTACTTGTAATTTTAGGATTGTATCAAAAAACAATTACAGCAATAGGAACATTATTTAAGAATTTTAAGAAAAATGTGTTATTCTTACTACCATTAGTTTTAGGTTTTGGAGTAGGAGTAATTATTTTTAGCAAAATAGTAGATTATTTATTGGGAAATTTTGAAATGTATACAAGGTATGCATTTTTAGGGCTAGTTTTAGGAACTATACCACTTTTTTATAAAGAAGTTAAAAAAGAAGGTTTTAACAAAAAATATTATATTGCAATAATAATTGCAGCAATATGTGGTATTTTCTTATTTTCATTTAATAAGGATCTATTCCCAGTAATAACTAACCCTAATATATTCCAATCAGTATTTTTAGGAATAGCAGTTGCAGGTTCTTCTATAGTGCCAGGTGTAGATAGTGCTGTAATACTTTCTTCATTGGGATTGTATGAATTATACGTAAGTTCTATTGCTGATTTCAACTTATCAGTACTTATACCTGCAGGAGTTGGATTAGTAATTGGAGTACTTGTAATATCATTTATAATGAATAAATTAATAAGTAAATTTTATACTATGACATTCTCAATAATATTTGGACTATTTTTATCTATAATACCAAATGTTTTAAATAGCAGTTGTGCATTAGGATTTAATGCAAATTCAGTTATTTCTATAATAATTGCAATAATTGGTTTTGGCGTTTCATTTTTCTTAGGAGATATTAAGGGAAATATAGAAAGAATAAAAACATTTTTTAATAAGATAAAAAAGACAGCAGAAGTAGATAAAGTAAAAAAAATATCAGATTAACGATTAAATATTGAGTATAAAAAAATATAATTTAATTGAAATTGAAGAAGATGTCTTTGAAGAAGAAATCCAGAGTATTTCAACTATTGAAGAAGCTAAAAATTTTCTACTATTAGATGTCCAAACAGCACAAGAACTTGGAAACAGGTCGTTAAGCGAGATAAATAATGAAGAATTGGTCGGAATAGTTTCAGAAATTGAAATTCATTAAGAAAAAGCCCTGTGGTTTTTTTCACAGGGCTTTTTCTTAATAATTAATTGCCAAAAGGTTGCCAAAAGGGACGGAACAAAAAAGTGGTTATTTTATTTTTTATCTATTATTATTTTCAACTTAAAACTAAATAAAATCTCTTGTTTTTATCCAAATAATATGCAATAATGTTATCTGTAAAAAATAAATCTGAAAGGGGAATATAATGATCAAAGTATGGCATATAACAAAAAAATTTACCAGAAATAAAACCAAAAAAGAAAAAGAAGAATTTTATGCAGACAAAAACATCACTTTTGAAGCAAATGATGGAGAAATTATAGGAATACTAGGACCAAATGGAGCAGGAAAAACAACATTATTAAGAATGATAGCAGGAATACTAGAACCAACAGAAGGAAAAATTACATTTGATGGTCTGGACTATAAAAATAACGAAATTGAAATAAAACAAAAAATAGCATACTTATCAGGAAACACCAAAATATATGACACACTATCGGCTTACGAATTATTAAAAATGTGCTCTCAAATATATGGTGTACCTAAAGAAAACATTGAAAATAGAATAAAAGAAATTACAAAAATATTAGGCATGGAGCAATTTTTATACAACAAAATTGCAAACTTATCAACAGGGCAAACCCAAAAAGTGAACCTAGCAAGATGTTTAATTCACAATCCAAAATATTATATTTTAGACGAAGCGACAACAGGTTTAGACATTATATCAAGCCAGATAATATTAAACTTTATAAAAGAAGAAAGAGAAAAAGGAAAAACAATATTATATTCAACACACTACATGGAAGAAGCGGAAAATATCTGTAATAAAGTTATCATGATAAACAAAGGCGAAATAATAAAAACAGGAACACCAGAAGAAATAAAAAAAGATACAAACACAAGTAATCTAAGAGATGCATTTTTTGCAATGATAGGAGGTGTTCAAGATGCAGAATAATTTATGGAATATCCTAAAAAAAGAATTAAGAGAACTATTCAGAGACAAAAAATCACTTGCCATGATGTTAGTAATACCAATATTTATACCACTTTTAGTTATTGGAATGTCAGCATTATTTGAAGCACAAGTAAGTAAAGACATAGAAGAATACAATAAAATTGGTTTTGCATACACACTAACAGATGTAGAAAAAACTATAGCAGAAGAAATCAACATTGAAATTATAAATGGAAATGAAGAAGAATTAAAAAATCAATATGAAGAAGGAAAAATTGATTTATACATAACAAAAGACGAAAACAAATATATTATAAATACTGATGGCTCAGACACAAGCACATATTCAAGTAATTTAATGGAAACATATTTTAATACATATAAACAATATCTACAACAAAACTACTTAAGGCAAAACAATCTAAATCCAGATGAGGTATTAAACATTATAACTGTAGAAGAAACTATGGTAGAGCAAGACAACTATTTTGCAAACTATATTAAAAACTATGCTTTTCTTTTCATAATGATGGCAATAACAGTCTCTGCAACATATCCAGCAACAGACACAACAGCAGGAGAAAGAGAAAGGGGAACACTAGAAACTCTTCTTACATTCCCAATAAAAAGTAAAGACATAATTATTGGAAAATTTTTAGGTGTTACAATATCTTCAATTATTACAGGGATTATAAGTTTAATACTTGCAATTATTTCATTGGTAGTTACAAAAAACATGTTTTCAATTTATGATGGAATAGATGTCATGTATTCTCCATCAACAATAATATTTGCGATAATTGTAATTATAGCATACTCATTCTTTATAAGTGGATTATGTATTAGTATAGCAAGTACATCAAAAACATTTAAAGAAGCACAAAGTGCATTAACACCTCTAACATTTATATCATTCTTCCCAGGTATGATTGCATTTATGATGGGAATAACAACAACACCAATACTTTCAATAATACCATTTATAAATTTTACTTTAATATTTACAGATATTAATAATGGAACAATAGATATATTAAATATCATATTAATGGCTGTATCTACAATTATTTATATAAGTTTAATATTTACACATATTATAAAACAATATAAATCGGAAAAAGTATTGTTTGCAAAATAGGGTTTAATATAATGGAATTTGGGAATTGGTATGAAAAAAGTTTGTATTAAAATAGTAAGTTGTAGAGGTGATTGAAATTGAAAAAAATATTGGTTGTAGTGTTAATTGTCATATTAATAGCAATTTTATCATTTATAATTCCTATAAGAAAAGAAGAAAAAGAAGTTTGGTACAGCAGAGATTTAATATCATTTGGACATGGCAAGAATTTTTACTATAATATATATGGAATAAAAATATGGCCATATTTAAGTGAATATGAGCATATAAGAAAATAAAAAATTACAATTGTGGAAGTGATATTTATGATAGATATGCATATACACACAATATATTCTGATGGAGATAAAACAATAGAAGAAATACTAAAAATGTGTGAAAAAAGAAAATTAGAATATATATCAATAACTGATCATAATACGTGCAAACAATATAAGGACAAAGCTATAAATAAGAATACTTTTACTGGAAAGATAATAAAAGGCATAGAAATGAATGCAACATTTAAAAATAGAAAGATAGAAGTTTTAGGATACAAAATACAAAATCTTAAAATAATAGAAGAATGGTCACAAAAATTCTTTTCGGAAAAAGTGTTAAAAGAACAACAAGAAGAATCAAAAAGAAAACTATTAGATATATGCAATAAAAAAGGACTTATTTATGATGAAAACAAAATAGAAAAAAATATACCATTAACAGATTATATAACGATTTATATATATAAAGAATTAATGAGACACAAAGAAAATCATAAAATTCTTGGAGAATTTACAGAATCACTAAATATTTTTATTAGAAAAGGATTAATGAATCCAGATAGTGAGTATTACACAGGTTTATGCAATGCACCTGAACCACTATATAAAGATGTTATAAATGTAATACATAAAGCAGGAGGATTGGCTTTTTTAGCACATCCATTTGAATATAGATTTGACTATACAATAGATTTCATAAATCAACTTCGAAAAGAAAAAGAATTAGATGGAATAGAGTGTTTTCATCCATCTGCCAACGAACAGAAAATGATGATGCTAGTAGATTACGCTAAAAAAAATAATCTTTATATTAGCGGAGGGAGTGACTACCATGGAAAGAAAAAACCAGACATTGAAGTAGGAGTCGGAAGAGGAAATTTAAATATACCTAAAGAAATAATAGAGGAATGGATAAATATATAGAAAATAGGAAGATTGATAATATGAGAAAATTAAATTTAATAGTTGTATTTAACCAAACTTTAACAAAAGCACTTTTTTGCATTAGAGCAAAAGAACCATATAAAGGCTTATATAACTTTGTAGGAGGCAAAGTAGAAAAAAATGAAACAAATGATGAAGCGGCATATAGAGAATTATTTGAAGAAACAGGAATATCACATGATGATATAGAATTAGAACATTTTATGGATTTAAACTATTTTAAATATGAAAATAACATACAAGTTTATTATGGTATTTTAAAACATAAGGTACAATTAGTAGAAGAAAAAAACAAATTAGAATGGGTAGTTATAAACCAAGAATTATTAAACAACGAAAAATTTGCAGGAAATTATAATATTCCACACATAATAAGCCAAATAAAAACATACTTAAAAAATGGAACTGCAATCGATAAATATCAATTGCACGACTATAATAAAGATATAAGAATAAAGAACAAAGAATATAATTTTCATAATAATGTAAATTTATTTATGTAGGTAATCAATATGTCTATAGAAAAACAAAAATTATATAATGAATTTTAATGAAAATTAAGAGAAAGGAAATCTATATGAGGAAAAAATATACGGACAAAACATATTTGAAAGGTGTTTCAAGATATAGTGTAGCAACAAGAAAATTAAAAGGACAAGATACATATATCGTAGTAAAAAATATTCTAGAAATAGACGAGCCATTCATAAAAAATGTTACATTAATTGATAATGGATATTATATACTAGAATATACACCAATAGATAAATTATATAATGCAAGAGCTTTTATAGATAAAGAATTAAATACGGTAAGTTATTACTTTGACATTAGTTTAGGCAATGGGGTTGAGAATGGAAGACCATATTATGATGATTTGTTTTTAGATATTGTGTATGGTGCTGATACAGACAATAATGTTAAAGTTTTAGATGAAGAAGAATTATTAGAAGCTTTAGATAGAGGAGCAATAACAAAGAAAGAATTTGATTTAGCACATAGTGTTTGTACTAAACTTGTTGAAGAAATAAAGGATAATAGAAATTCTTTTATCAATATGAACAAAAAAGAAATAATAGGACATATACAAATGTTAGAAATAGGAGACCTATTTGAATAGGTAAGGTAAAGATTTATTTGTAAATTTCAAAAAAATTAATAACCGAATTTTTTCGTTAGTTTAAAACCACTGAAAGAGTAAGAGCAAAAAAACTAAAAAAAACTTAACGACATGAAGTTAAGCGGTTTTTAATATAAAAAAATATAGAAAAATAGAAAGATTTAAAATTTACGACAGAAATAGCAAAAACGCTTGA
>CALXUX010000055.1 GCA_944391785.1 uncultured Clostridia bacterium | reverse complement strand
GGACAAGTAGGAGGTATAACAGGACAAATAGGGACGGATTGTGAAGCATATATAAGAAATTGTTACAATGAAGGAAGTATAATAGGAAATAATGATGCAATAGGAGGAATAGTAGGTTGGACATCAGGCACAGGAACATCAGGAACAATAGAAAATAATTATAACAAAGGAAAAGTAACAGGAGTAGATCAAGTAGGAGGACTAATAGGAAAAAATGCTGCAACATTTATAGTAACCAAATGTTATAACAAAGGAACAGTAGAAGGAACAACAAATGTAGGAAGTATAATAGGAACACAAATCACATCAAATGATAATTTAAGTAAATTATATTATTTAAACACATTAAATATAGGAGCCGTAAATGGCCAAGACGAAGCAGATAAAAATATAATAGGAGTAACTGATGATATAAATAGTTACGAAGAATTTTTAACCTGGATTGCAAGCAAATAAAAAATCATAAAATAAATTTTTCAGTCAATATAAAAAATAGAAAATATAATACTTATTAATAAGAATTTATTTTCTATTTTTATTTTTTGTAGAAATTATTAATAAATATTAATTCAAAAATATAAAAAATGAAAGATAAAAGAGATGTTTTAAAAGACTTAAAAAGTAATGTAAAATAATTAAGTTTTCATAAAAAAATATTTCTAAAAATAATAAAATGTAATTAAGCTGAAAAATTAATGAATTAAATTTTATAAAGATAATATAGCATTATTAACAAAAAACGTCAATAAATTAAAAATGATTTTTCAAAAAATTTTTCCAAAAAATATTGCTCTAAAATCTGTATTTCTTTTATTTTTAAATATCTACGGCAATTTAAATATTTTTATTAATTTTTCAGCTTAATTAAATTAAAATAAGTAAGAAAAATATTTTAATCATATACTTAATGATAAAAAAGTGACAAAAATACAAAAATATGATATCTTACTTATGAAAAATAAAATCAAAAATAGGGGGAAAAACAAATGTTAAAAAAATTAGTAAAAACAAAAGAAACAGGAATCACATTAATAGCATTAACAATTACAATAATAGTCTTACTAATATTAGCAGGAATAGCAATAGCAACTTTAACAGGAAATAATGACATAATAACACAAGCAAATAAGGCTGCCAAAAATACAGGAATAGAACAAGTAAGAGAACAAGCACTACTAGTAAAACAAGACGTATTAAGTGAAAATATACTAGAAGGCAAAGAAACAACAAGAGAAGATATAATAAACGCAATAGTAAAACAAACAGGAGGAGCTTCAGAAGGAAATTTAATAACAACACCTGATGGAAAATATGAAATCATGGTAAAGCAAGATAACAAAATAGAAGTAGTAGAAAAAGGCCAAGGATATATAGACGCAGAATACAAAGAACCTTCACCAGCATCAGACTTTAAATATACAATAGATCAAGAAAATAATACAGTAACAATAACGAAATATATAGGAACAGATACAGTTGTCAATATACCAGAAACAATAGAAGAAAAAACCGTTGTAGAACTTGGAAGGGGGTCTTTTGCAAGTTGTAGTTTACAATCTGTAAAAATTCCCAATACTATACAAACTATAGGAGATATGGCTTTTGTAAATAATCAGTTAACTTATATAAATATACCACAAAGTTTAACTAATATAGATGCGAGAGCTTTTAATGCTAATAAAATTAATGAAGAACAAGCATATATATATAAAAGAACAGCAACAGGTGAAGAAGATAAAACAACTATAATTAGTTATGGGGGAAACCAAACAGATATAATAATTCCAGAAACAATTACAACTATTGCTGAGTATGCATTTAATTCAGTTCTATCTATAGAAAGTGTAGTAATAGGTGATAATGTAAAAACTATAGGATTATCTGCATTTGCTTCATGCCCAAATTTAAAAAAAATTGAAATAGGAAAGAATGTAACAAAATTAGGATTAGGTGCATTTATGTTTTGTAATAATTTGACAGATGTGGAATTTAAAGGAGATGTTCCTAACTTTAATTATGTAGCAAGTGGAAGTACTACTGATGAAGGTGATGATGGAAGTGAAGGTGATGATGAAAGCGCATCAGGAACTGTTAATGTATCTTCTGGTTGGACATTTTCATATAATGAGAATTTAAGAATAAAAGTACCAAAAGGAAAACTACAAGATTATAAAACAGCTACAGTAACATTAAACGGAGAAGTACATTTTAATACATTAGAAACATGGTTTGTTGTATGGGGGGATGAGGCTGACGAAAGTTGGTTAGATGTATTTTATGAATAAAAAAGTATTTTAATTTTAAATTTGGATAATCCTATAAAAAATAGTATGATAATCTATAAATAATTATTAAAAATATTTATTTGAATTATTAATTAAAGCAAGAAGAATGAATAATTAAATAAAAGAGATGTATTAAAAAAATTTTTTAAAGTTATACATCTTTTTTATTTTTCTAAAAATAAAAAATTTAAAATTAATAAAAAGCCATTTTGTCGTAAAAAGAAGCCTTTTAAGTTAAATATACTAAACTTTATAAATGTGTAATTAAGTATAAAAATTAATGAATTGGAAAATATAAAAATAATATAGCATTAATCATAATTTAAGTCAATATAGCAAAAATGTTTTTTTATTAAAAAAGTTTATAAAAAAATAAAGATAAAACTTCAAAATTATTGATATATCAATAATTTTAAACGATACAATTATTCATTAATTTTTATACTTAATTATAAAACAATACAAACATATCAACACAAAAATCATTTAAAATGATAAAAAATTATAGACAAAAACAATTAATAATGATAATTTAATTAAGGAAAGTAAAAGCAAATAAAAATGGGGGGTAAAACAAATGTCAAAAGAACTAAAACTAAAGAATACAAATGAAAAAGCAATTACACTAATAGCACTAATCATAACAATAATAGTCTTACTAATATTAGCAGGAATAGCAATAGCAACTTTAACAGGAAATAACGATATAATAACACAAGCAAATAAAGCTGCAAAAAACACAGGAATAGAACAAGTAAGAGAACAGGCACTACTAGCAAAACAAGACGTATTAAGTGAAAATATACTAGAAGGCAAAGAAACAACAAGAGAAGATATAATAAACGCAATAGTAGAACAAACAGGAGGAACTATAGAAGGAAATTTAATAACAACACCTGATGGAAAATATGAAATCATGGTAAAGCAAGATAACAAAATAGAAGTAGTGGAAAAAGGCCAAGGATATATAGATGCAGAATATAAAGAACCTTCACCAGCATCAGATTTTGAATATACAATAGATCAAGAAAATAATACAGTAACAATAACAAGATATATAGGAACAGATACAGTTGTAAATATACCAGAAACAATAGAAGGAAAACCAGTTGTAGAATTAGGACGATTTTCTTTTTTGGGATATAATTTACAATCTGTAAAAATACCAAATACTGTGCAAACTATAGAACAATATGCTTTTAGACAAAACCAATTAACATATATAGATATTCCCAAAAGTGTAACAAAGATTGATACTCAAGCTTTTAATAATAATGAACTAAATGAAGAACAAGCATTTATATATAAAAGAACATCAACAGGAGAAGAGGACAAAACAGCTATAGTTAGTTATGGAGGAAATCAAACAGACATTATCATACCAGAAACAGTTAAGACTATAGAGCAAGGAGCTTTCAGTGGCGTTTCAACAATAGAAAGTGTTGTAATGGGAGATAATGTAACAGCTATAAGAGCTACTGCTTTTAGTTTTTGCTCAAATTTAACAAAAGTAGTAATAGGAAAAAATGTAATAAGATTAGAAGCGCTGGTATTTCATAACTGTAATAAACTGTTAGATGTAGAATTTAAAGGAGATGTCCCAAACTTTAACTATGTAGTAAGTGATGATACTTCAGAAGATGAAAGTAGTGGTACTGGTACTTCAGAAGATGGAAGTGTATCAGGAACTATTGATGCAGTTTCGTCCTATATATTTATGTATAATGAAAATTTAAAAATAAAAGTACCAAAGGGAAAATTGCAAGATTACAAAACAGCAAAGGTAATAGTAAATGGGGAAGAATATTATAATACAATAGAAACATGGTTTTTTTGCCTTTTGGATGAACCTGACGAAAGTTGGCTAGACGTATTTTATGAATAAAAAAGTATTTTAATTTTAAATTTGGATAATACTATAAAAAATAATATGATAATCTATAAATAATTATTAAAAATATTCATTGAAATTATTAATTAAACTAAGAAGAATGAATAATTAAATCAAAAGAGATGTATTAAAAAATTTTTTAAAAGTTATACATCTTTTTTATTTTTATAAAAATAAAGAATTTAGAATTAATAAAAAGCCATTTTGTCGTAAAAAGAAGCCTTTTAAGTTAAATATACTAAGCTTTATAAATGTGTAATTAAGTATAAAAATTAATGAATTGGAAAATATAAAAATAATATAGCATTAATCATAATTTAAGTCAATATAGCAAAAATGTTTTTTTATTAAAAAAATAAATAAAAAAATAAGAATAAAACTTTAAAATTATTGGTATATCAATGATTTTTAATAATGCAGTTATTCATTAATTTTTATACTTAATTATAAAACAATACAAACATATCAACACCAAAAATCATTTAAAATGATAAAAAGTTATAGACAAAAATAATTAATAATGATAATTTAATTAAGGAAAGTAAAAGCAAATAAAAATAGGGGGGTAAAACAAATGTCAAAAGAACTAAAACCAAAGAATACAAATGAAAAAGCAATTACACTAATAGCACTAATCATAACTATAATAGTATTAATAATACTAGCAGGAGTAACAATTGCAACATTAACAGGAGAAAATGGAATCATAACAAAAGCAGAAGAAGCCAAAGAAGAAACAGGAATAAAAGGGCTAAAAGAAGAAATAAGACTAGCAATAGCAAATAAAAACATAGAAGAACAAGTAAACGGAAATGGAAACTTAGAAGAAGAATTAAATAAAATAGACGAAGCAGTAGTAAGTAAGGTAGTAGAAGACACATACTATGTAGAGAAAAATGGAAACATTTGCACAGTATATGAAGATGGAACAATAGAAGAAGGAAAAGTAGATATATGGGATGGACAAACAATAGAAAAACCAGAAACAGATGAACAAGGAAACTGGCACATATATACAACAGGGCAAATGAAGTTCTTTGCAAATTATTGTAATAATGTCTTAACAGAAGAAGAAAAAGCGGAAGCAAATATGCCAGAAATAACAGAAACAACAATAGTGTATCTAGAAAATAATATAGATATGGGAGCAAGGCAGAAGGATGGAGTATTGACAACTGCAGTAGAAACACAATGGACGCCAGTAAATAATTTTAACGGCATATTTGAAGGAAATAATCATACTGTTACAGGAATATATGTATATGATGAAAGTTATGGAGTGGGAATATTTACCTCTGCAAATGTTAGAAATTTAACTATAGAAAATAGTTATATAGAAGCAGCAGGTAAATTTTCGGCATTAGCAGGAGGAATAGTAGGAGCTGCGAAAGAGATTATAAATTGTAATAATATCAATACATTAGTAAAAAGTAATGAAGAAGCAACTATTTCATCTTCGGGAGGAATAGCTGGTGCAGCTAATAATAGTACTGCTAGTATAAAAAATTGTATGAATTCAGGAAAAGTCATTGGAGGAAATTATGTAGGAGGAATTATAGGAGGTGATCCTTTTGGTGGAGATTTTAGTGTATCTGGAAATATAAATAAAGGGGAAATAAATGGTCTTAAATATGTTGGAGGAATAGCTGGAATATTGGGAGAAAATAGAACGTTAAGTAATTGTTATAATACAGGAAAAGTTGTAGGAAGTGATAGACAGGTTGGTGGAATAGCAGGCTTGGTAAGTTCTTCTGCTTCAGTTAGGGATTCTTATAATAATGGAGAAATAATAGGAAAAGGAGACAGGATAGGAGGAATTGTTGGAGAATTAGGAGTTAGTTCAACATTAACAAATTCATATAATACAGGAAAAGTAACAGGAGAAGCAAATAATGTGGGAGGAATAGCAGGACTAATATTTGGAACAATAGAAAATTCATATAATACAGGAACAATTCAAGGAGAAGGACAAGTAGGAGGTATAACAGGACAAATAGGGACGGATTGTGAAGCATATATAAGAAATTGTTACAATGAAGG
>CALXUX010000054.1 GCA_944391785.1 uncultured Clostridia bacterium | reverse complement strand
ATATCACAGAATACTTATTTTGTATATTTTTTAAGATTTTATTATAAAAAATAAAAAAATCGTGGGTTCTGCAGGGCAACAAATTGAGCCAAAATAAAAATAGGGTATTTTCACAAACACCCTATTTCTGGTGGGCAGGGATGGATTCGAACCATCGTACCTTATAAAATCTATCTTTTATAAAGTAAATAAATACGGTGCTTTATCTAGATGGGTGAAATGTTTGAAAGAATTTTAAAAAACACTTGTTTTGGTGATGCTCCGTAATATATAGGCTCATAAAAATATTAATTTAAGGTTTTTTTTAAGGTTTTTTTGTGGAAAATATAAAGTGATTAATCAATAAAATATAGCATTTTTAAGTATTTGCGGTTTTACATAGACTAAAAAGCAAAAAAATAATTTTTATATTTTTATATTTGACAAAAATTTAATAAGAGAGTATAATAATTATAGGAAATGGAGAAACCACAAAAGTGGTCTGCCTATTGTGATATGAAAAAACACATCAGCAACGGTCAAATTACAGATGTGTTTTTTTATTGGTTATTTTTGTTTGCTAATAATTACAACTAATGCTATAATCAAGGCAAACGCAATGATAGTTACTGATATTAAACCAGTAAAAAGTAATTTTATTATCAATAATAAAGCTTGTACTTCTACCATACGCCTCACCTCCTCTTATGTAGGAGGCAAACCACATCTGATTGTTCTCATTTCCTATGTTATTTAGTTTACAACATTTTATAAGAAAACGCAAGAAAATATGTAAAAATATACGAAAAAGTTAAAAGAATTAGTCAAAACAATCTCCCCAAGTATCACAGATATCTTCTACTTCACAATATAATTTACTTTTTTCAAGTGCTACTATATCATATAAGTTTAATTTTTCTTCATATTTAAAGAATACCATATTTTCTTTAGATACAAAGCACATATAGGTATCTTTATTATTTGTATATGTTTTTCTATAATCAAAAAATCCCTTTAAATGAATTGAAAGTTCGTTGCCAATATAATTTAATATCGATTCGCTCATAGTGGTATTTTTGAAATAAAAATTATAGGGTATGAAATACAAAATATTTTTATCCATTTTTATATTTTTAATATATTTCTTTATTAATTTTTGGAATTCGTCTAAATCTTGAAGAGAAGAATTGTCTATTTTTTCTATTTCTTGTTTGGTCACATTTCTAAAAATGGTTAATAGTATATATCTTCTCCACTTGCCAGTTTTTTTACTTCTATAAAAACTTCTTACATTGTTTTCATCTATAGAAATATTAGTACTATGAAAAAATAAGTTTTCCATAGTTTTATCATCAATTAGTAATTTATAGTCAAGAGAATATATGCCATTTGTAATATCACATTCATTATGTGATTGCTCTTCTATTTGATTGAACTTATAATTACCATAATCGGTTACAAATTTTGAGCAATTTATTAATTCTGTTAAATATTCCTCATAATTCACATCAAAATTTACTATGAAATTTTTTCTTATAAAGCTAGTCTCTAATGGCTGTAAAAGAAGTTTATTTATATCTAATTTATTTTTTTCATTATTTTCTGCCATTTTATATCCTCATAAAAAATATTTTTGAAATCATATCATTTTCATATATTATAATATGTTATTATGTCTAATAATCATATTCTTGTTTTATTTTTCTATCTCTTAGTGTAACTTCAATCTTTGAAAGTATTTTAGCTGGGTCTAAATCTTTATAGTCATTGCTAAGCTGTAGCTTTTCTGGTTTAATAAAAAATTGAGCTTTTTCTTTTGAATTTTTATTACCAATGTATAAAACTACCATAGTATCTTTATCTCTATCAGTTTTTACTTCTGCTTTAATCCAGTAATCAGATTCTATTTCTATTTTTTCTTTCACTTCTGGTACATACCAATCGTCTAAGCGAATTAATTTTGCATCTTTGAATTTTGATATATTTAATACTTTTAAACAAGATTTCAATAAATCATCAAAATCATTAATTGGTATATCTATATTACATTTCGGACATTTCAAAAATATTTCACCAAAGTTAGGTCTATGTTGTTCTAACTCTATCGCTGGATGTTTAGTACAATGCAAGTGTATTCCATATTGATTACAATAATAATATTGTTTATAGTTTTCTCCTTGAATAAAAAAATTAGTACAATCTCCATTAGTTAAACTATGAATTTTATTTGATAAGCTACATTGACGAAAAGAAATATTATCGTCATATCTATATATTATATTTTCTTCACTATTCATGAATCTTCCTCCAGTACATTATAAAACTATAATCATTATATTATAAAATTAAATGAATTTCAAACATTTTGAAAATTTAAGCAAAAAGTATCCCATAATATTTTTGATGATTTTAATAAATTATCATACTACCATTTTAATTCATAATTAGGAAATGTTCCAAAATTCTATATAAATTTTTGTATAAAGATTTATAAATTTCGCTAGTTATACATTTTACTATTAAAATCAGAGTAAAGTACTACATAAAGACTTATGATATTACATACAATTTTATAGTAAAAAATAAAAACGGCTCTAAAGTAACTTTAGAAAGCCGTTTTGGTAATTTATTATTATAATAATCTAAATATTCATATACAGTTTTTCCATCTGAAACATTTAGGAATACCATTTCATAGCATACTTGAATTTATCTGATAATTCATCAAATGTATCAGAAACATCTTCTATATTTTCTTATCCATTTTCATTATCCTTATTATATACTTCCATAAAATATACCTCATTTATATCTTTAACTACTATTGTTCCTGGAACACCTTCCTCTTGTTCAAGAAGAGTATGTATCCAAACGAATTTTGTGGAAAGATTTTCAAAATTTCCTATTTGTAGTATTTTGGTTTCTGAATTTATATAGATTTCTATATTTTCTAAATCTGAAACATCAATTTTACTAACTTTATTTATCAAATCGCTACTTGTCAAAACATCATATAAATTCAATAAGTTTTCAAATAATGAAGATTGTATTTTTTCTTGATTATCTTCTAAATTTATACCTTCTAAAAGAATAGCTGAACTGTTATTAAATGTTGTGACATATCCATATTTGTTAATATATATATTACCAATCCTAAATAATATTTCATCATTTTCTCTTTTTATATTCTCTACTTCTTGTTGCTTTTCCGAAATTTCTTTATATTGTTTTTCTTTTATAACATTCATCAAATATGCTGCTATAGCAATAATAATAGCTATAGTTATTATTGTAATAAACACTATTACAATTGTTGTTAGTAATATTGATTTTTTCCTAGTTTTCTTTTCCATATTATTTTTTCTCACTTTCAAACTTATCTCTTATATGCTCTGTATTCGTACGAATATCATGCATTATTCCAATCAACTCTCCTACTGCATATATAAATATTGCCAAAATAATACTAGCAACTATTACTACTATTGTATAGATTTCTAAATATGGACTACACATGATAGAAATAATTATACCTACAATTAATCCAAAAACAGATATTGCTTTTATAATTCCTGCAACATTATTTGTTGTGTAATATTCTTCTTTTTTTTCCATGTTTAACATCTCCATTCTATATAAAATTTTCTTTTATTCTATAACTTACTTAATATTTTTTGCTTGCTTTCTTCAAATTCTTGTTCTGATATAATGCCTTTTTCTTTTAATTCTGCTAATTTTTCTAGCTGATTTATGCAAAAAGTTTCTTTCATAACTTCTATTTTATTGTTTTCTTTATCAGATACTGTCGAATTTGAATATACAGAATAATCCGCTTGTTGTTTTACATATTTCAAGACACTCACAATATTATCAACTGTGCTGGATAGCGATTGATATTCCACAGAATTTTTATATATTGGTTTGTCATTTATCTTTTCTGTAATACAAACAGCTCCATTGTTACTAAAATATAATTTCAATATCAAACTATTGCATATATCATTTATCTGTTTTCTACCATTTGCACCAGCTAATGCACCTACACCACCTAGCAAAATTCCTCCAGCAAGAGTACTGGCAATTTTACTTTGTATTATACTAGAGCCATTTTCAACAATTTCGAAATCTATTAAATCTTCATATTTGAAACATTTTAGACCTTTTTCATTATATATAGCAATTTTTTTATGTGTTTCATCTAGCATAATTTTTGAATAATCATTTATAAGGTATTCCTGTTCAGCTATGAAATTATTTTCGTTAATAAATTCCTTATAAATTTTTTCTTTTTCGCTTTTTCGTTGATTAATTAAAAATCTTATAAATATTATTGCAATAGGTATTATTACTATGCACGAAAACATTTCCCAAAACATTTTTTTTAAAACACACCCCCTTTTTATTTTCATTACAATTTTCGTTCAAACAATAGTTGCAATAACTTGTGCCAAAATATTTTATATTTTCACACTTTTTTTCTGTAAGTTCTTGTAAGTTCTCTATTTCTAGTCTTAAATATTCCTTAGCTATATAACTATCATTATTTAGTAAGCAACTCTTAATTCTATTTATAACTTCTAAAAACCTTATATTTTCCATTTTTTGCTCCTTTTAAAATTTGTGCAAATTATATCATTTTTCACTCTCACTTGCAAGTGCTACCACTCATAAGTGCCGTGTTATAAAATACATAAAAAAGAGTGATAGGAAGTGTTACAATGATTAAGCTAAATGTCGAAAAATTATTAAAGGAACAAAACAAAACTAAAACATGGCTATGTGACCAACTTGATATTTCATTTTACAACTTAAATAAAGCCATAAAGCCACGGAAAAAAGAGTATATCATATAAATATTTGGAGGGCTTTTGTAGAGCTTTAAATTGTAATTTCAATGATTTAATGACCATAACCGATGACGACAAAGAAGTGAGTTAATTCTTTCCAAAAAGAACATTATTTATTTCTTTGTCTATTTTTTGCTCAATTATCAATGTCTTTTTGTTATTTTTTCCATATTTTTCTAATACTTTTTTGTATTCTGTCATTAAATTATATAATTTATTATTTAGGATTATATCAATACTTTCTATTGCTTTATCTGTATTTCCGCCTTTTAAATTTTTTTCTATTCCTTCTAAAATATTAAGTGCTACTGCTTTTTCTATCATTTTTTACCTCACTTTATATACATATAAATTAGTATAGCATACTTTCACTATTTATGAAAGTATAAAAACAAAAAATTAGGGTAAAATTTTGCTAGGTGGAAAATATGAGTTTGAAACATAGTGAAAGATACAAAAACATAGGAATAAAAATAAGTAAATATAGAATTAAAAAAGGTCTAACTCAAGAACAACTTGCTAATAAGGTTGGGATTAGTTATTCCTATATGACGCAAATTGAAGCTCCAAATGTTGTAAAGAAAATGTCTTTGGAAGTTTTATTTGATATTGCAGATGTTTTAAAAGTAGATATAAAAGATTTATTATAAAAAGTTTTGGTTATTAATAGCTAGAACTTTTTTTGTTGCTATGCCTCAGTACCTACACCTATATATAGGCAGAAAATCAAACATGATAATAACTTAAAATATCGGGGGAGAAGGAAAAAGACTAACATATATTTAGTTAGTCCTTTTAAAATTCGGTGGCAAATATTGGAATACTGTATTTTTTATTGTTAAATAAAAATGTTTTTCCGCTTCACT
Source organism: uncultured Clostridia bacterium (assembly GCA_944391785.1). Lineage (GTDB taxonomy): Bacteria > Bacillota > Clostridia > TANB77 > CAG-508 > CAG-269. The sequence goes on along the minus strand of CALXUX010000054.1, from coordinate 3,692 downwards.
CAAATTATTAAGTTCGTCTCTATTTATTATATTACAATTTATACTCCTAATATTTTGCCAATTTTTTTTGTTTAGAATTTCCTCTATTGCTTGTTTAAGTTTTTCCTTCTCTTTATTATTTAATACAATATCTTTTATGTCATTAATTTTTGATACTTCTTCTTTTGAAGAAGTACTTTTTTCCATACAACTAAAATGATTTATTTTCTCTGTTTTTTTAGAAATATATTTTATATCATCAACAAAGGATTGGTAATCAGCATAGACTAATTCAAAAGAATTAAATGGCTTACCCTGATTATTATTATCTTTAAATAACATATCTTCTGCTATATAGCTTAAAACATATTTTCTATTACAATATAGCTTTTTTGTATCATTTAAAGTATAGCAATTAGGTGAATCAGAATACAACATATAATTAAAATTATAATTGTAGTCAATGTAAAAGGTTAAATTATCGAAATTCTTATCAAGAAGTTTCTTATTTTCATTTTCCTTTTTAGTTAATATGTGCAAATTTCGTAATCTGTTGTCGCAAGGATTATTATTCAAATGGTCTATTACTTTGCCAGACTTTTTAGTTGGTACAAACTCTTTACCAAAACATTCTTCCATAATTAGTTGGTGCATTCTTATATCTTTATTACCAATTCTTGTAATGGGATAACCCTTTGAGTCTATTATCCAATTATATGAAGATATAATATTCATAATGTTTTCGTTGTTATCTACTAATACTGTATCTTCGATAATTGCTTTCTCTAAATTTTTATAGCTTGTTGCATATAACTGAACTGTAGTGAAATCATTACTTTTTACATTATATTCATCTGAAACAATCAATAAAGGTCTATTATTATTCATTTTTCTTTTTCCCTTCTAAAATTAAAGTATTTTTCTTTTCTTGGAAATAATTTTTGTCAAATAATATTTTTTTATTTTTTTTCAATCCAAAAATTGCTTTCATATATTTATCTGAAATAGCATAACCAATGTCAAATTCATTACAAATAATTTGTATGCTCCTTCCAAATTCAAATTCTGCAACTGCCTGAACGGTATTAAATTTTGCCTTATAAGAACATTCATAATGTCTATATATAAGAGGGTCTATATCTACCTCATTTATTATTTCCTCTTTATATGTAAAGTGCTTTTTTTCTAATTTTCTTAACAAAATTTCTTGGATTTGATTGTAAACTTCTAATGTAAATTCTGATTCCTCAATATCGTTAAAAAATATGGTGTTAGCAAAATCTAGACCAAATATTCTTTGCAGAAATATTTTGCTAAACGATTTAGTGCTAAATCCGTTTTTATACATGATTTCTGCTCTTCTCTCTGCAATTTGCAATGTTTCATCTGTATATATCGGCAAATAGTAAAAATTTTGGTCTTTTATGTTAGATATATTTATCCCCATACTTCTAGACAAATTAAGTTTTCCTTGCAGATTGTGTTGAAATAACAATGGATTTTCTTTGTTTAATTCATAAGGATTTTTCTTTCCAATAAATCCCAAAGTAGCAAACAAATTAATATTTCTACTCCAAGCCCCATAGCTTCCTCCAAATTTTCTTATTAATTCCTTTAAAGTAAGAGAAAAGTAAGGATATTTATTTTCATTTATTAATGTGTTTTTATCAATGGCTCTATCATCAGCTAAAATCAGGAATTTTTTAAGTTTTGGGATAGATTGCCATTTTAGTACTTTGTTTAAATATTTGTAATTTACAGGGTCTTTCGTAAAGGTATCAATCATTTTAATTCTATTTCTATTTTCTCTAGTCATAAAAAACCTCCTAATAAAAACTATTATAATTATTACATCCAAAAGGGGTGTGTTGGAAATAATACCAATGTATTATTGTACACCGTTTCTTTTTTGTATGCAAATTCACACAAATATTTTAATTAGTCAATAGAAAATCATATTTATATTATGCGACTTTTTTGGTGTGCAACAAATGTTAGGACAAAAACTGTCAAAATACGGATAATGTATATATAGGAAGAAAAAATAAAGTGAATTTGACTCCAATTTTATAAAATGTTAAAATTGATGTGATTAAATCACTTTATATTTTCCCAAATTATTTTAGATAGGAGGAATAATTAATGGCAAAAAAAAGTGGGAAAAATAAAGGTTATTCGTATAGGATTAATAAAAATAAAGGTGAGAAAACTACTGTTACTTGCAGAAAATATTTCCTTATGCCTAATGGAAAAAGAGAACAGTTATCAGCAACAGGAAAAACAGAAGAAGAAGCCAGGAAAAAATTAGATGAAAAATATGCTGAAATTTACAAACAAGGGAAAAGGATAAAATCTAATGGCTTTACAGTAAAAAGTTGGTGTGAATATTGGTTATTTGACATCAAAAAAACTGAATTAAAAGGGCATACCTTTGATGGATATTACAAAGCATTTGAAAATGATATTTTTCCTGTAATTGGAAAAATTAAATTAAAAGACTTATGCTTAACAGATGTTCAAAAAGTAGTTACTAAAATATCAAATAGAACTTATATGAAAAATGGTAAAAAACAAAAATTAAGTGGCAAAACAGTAAAAGAATATATTTCACCTTTAATTGAGGCTTTAAACTATGCAATGGACGATGGAAAAATGCCTTATATCAGTTTTAAAAGATTGCAAAAACCAAAAGTAAAAAAAGGTACAAGAGAAATTAGACCAACAGAAGAACAAGAAATTGTTACAAAATATTTTATGAATGAAATTCCAGATGAGCCTTTTAAGCTTTACTATGCACCTATTGCCGTTATGGACGCAAGAGGGTTAAGACCAGAAGAATGTGGAGGCTTACAATGGCAAGACATTAATTATGAAAACAATACATTCTGGGCTGGCAGGCATACTGTTGTAAAAAATGGAATTTATGATGAAAATCATAAAAAAATAGGAGAACATATTGTTGTTGTTGATTCTGCAAAATCTGAAAGTAGTGAGAGAGAATTACCTTTAGGGAATTTTTTATCTAATTTATTTAAAAAGAAACATCAAGAGTATATAGATAAAGGAATTGTACCAAAGCCAACGGATTTTATATTTATTACCAAGGCTGGAAATCCATACTATGAAGGCTCATTAAGAAAAATGTATAATTCATTAGCAAAAAGACTTGGAATTTCTGAAATTGGTTGTTATTCATTAAGACATGAATTTGCTACATTTTTATCACAGGTGGAAAATGCTGACCAGGAAACAATCAAGCAATTAATGGGGTGGAGCGAAATGGTAGATACATATTTCCATACAAACGAAAAAACAAAACAAAAAGCAGTTGAAAAAATAGATAACCAATTTATTAATAACAATGTAGAAAATGGTGGAGGCAATGTAGAAGCAAAAGACGATGACATACAAAAGTCAAATAGAAAAGATAATGTTATTTATTTTGACTTTAAAAATGCAATAAACCAATAAAAAAAGCAATTATCTAAAAGCAAAGATAATTACCAAATTTAAGGATTTTTTTAGAAATTTTTAAGGTTTTTGGAAATTGCTAAGCCCGAAAGCCTTGATATTTCTAATAACTTTATTGGTGGGCAGGGATGGATTCGAACCATCGTACTCAAATGAGACTTGATTTACAGTCAAGCGCCTTTAGCCACTCGGCCACCTACCCAAAAATATTTACATTTATACTAAAAAGAAAAGTTAAACAA
>CALXUX010000053.1 GCA_944391785.1 uncultured Clostridia bacterium | reverse complement strand
TAATTAGCTTTTATTTTAACGAGACATTTTCACTAATAATTACTTAAATTTTTTTATAAATTAACTTAAGACATTTTTACTAATAATTCAAAATAAAAAACAGGACATTATTACTAAGAATTCACAGTAAAAAAACACAAAAAATAGCCCTGTAATACTTTTTACTCCAATTTATTTTTATTTACAAATTCTATATCATATATATTACAAAATAGGGCTATTTTAACAAATTAAACTTATATTCTAACTTTTAAACAAGTAAAATACAAAACTCTTAAATAATAATTATTAACAAAATACATTTTTAATTCTCAACATTTTAACTAACTAATTTCCTTAAAAAAGTCATATTCACTACCAGAAGTACTATTTTTTCCTTGATACAAATAACCATTATAAAGTCCACCAGACTCATTATTTAAATTTCCATTAATACTTGCATGATATACAAAAGTATCATTATCATAATTTTTTATATGAATATCAAAATTTAAAGTATAGCTTATCTCATCAAGGTTAACGTTTGCAGCTTGCAATAACTTACCATTAAAAACAAGAGAATTTATTTGTTCATTTACAGAAAAGCCTTTTACAATATCTTTATTCAAATATCCTAAAGATATAGGGTTAGAGCAATCTGCATAAAAGCTTGGCAAATTATAATCTGCAGTTTCATTTTGTTCATTTGTATTAATAATATTAAAATTTATTTTACCATCTTCTGGATTAGAAAGTTCTTCAAATTTTGCAAAATTATTTAAATTTTTATAATTTAAAATTTTAGTTCCTTTATCTGAATTAGTTTTAATATTAATATTATCAATATATAATTCCTGAATAGTATTTGTTGTAGTTAAATCTTGAATATATGATGTATTATCAATCGAAATTGCAATATCTGTGTATTGGCAAATATCTAAATTTTGTAAAGATTTATTATCACTTTTATCAATAGCATCTGCACTGCTGTATAATAAAATTTTACTTATTCTAAAAACAGAATCTTGATTTTGGTTTGCAATTCTTAAAGAAGATTTAACAAATTCTTCTCTAGAATAAAATGAATATACTACATTAGCATAACAAAATACAACAAAAATCAGTAAAATTATGAGAAAAGCAAGAAATGTTTTTTCATGTTTTATTTTTATTTTTTTCATATTAAAATCAATCCTTTCTTGCTTGGAATTTTATTTTAACCTATTATATAAATATTCCATATATTTATAAACTTTTTCGTGCCAATCTTCATCACTTGCATAGCGTTTATTTACATCTTCTAATCTAGAGCCATTATAATATGTTGCAACAGCTGTTTCATTATTATAGATTTTTGTTCCTGCTGGGTTTAAATAGTATTTTGTAAGAACTCTTGCTACTAAATCTATTCCTTCTTCATATGTTTCAAATTCGTAAGATGACTCATAAGGAGTAGAATCATATGCTCCATATCCAAATAAATTCTTTTTATCTTTTGATATTTCTGAAGTACCCCATTGACTTTCATGAATTCCTAATGATGCTAAAAATATACCGTTAATGTTATATTTTTGTTCTACTTCATAAAATACTTTTGCATTTTCTTCAAATATATTATTTACATCTTGTGGTAAATTTTTAAATACATTTTCAAAATCTGCTAATGTAAGTCCACTTGGTGTGTTTAAAAACATATTAATATCTACTTTATCTAAAATCTTTTTGATTCTATTTTTATTTACAATATTAGGAGTAACTTTTGCAGATGTTAATACATCAGATGGAAGATAACCTTCAATAGAATCATATGATACTTTGCACCATTCTTCACTAGGTAATTCTAAAAGTTTTACATCTAAGTATGCTTCAATTTCTGCAACTTCAGTACTTGTTTTATCTGGATTTTCTCTTAAAACAGAATTTTTATTTAGGTATAATGTATCTCCAATGTGTGCTTGGATTTTGTATAAGAAATCTGATGTTCCTACAGTTATTATTTGAGGAAGATAGTCTTGAATTTTTTCTTCATTTAAAATGTTTTCTTCTACAAATTCACCATTTTCATATGTTTTTACTACAGTAACATTTTTCTTTCCAACAGCACCTTCTTGAACTGTTTTTTCTTCACCCTTTGGAAGATAGTTTGCTTCTTGACGAACTATTTCATAAGGAATATCTCTAACTTCTACAACTTGTTCTTTTATTGTTTCAGATGCGGCATTTGCAGTTATTAAATTATGAGCATTTAGTCTATGCCTATTTATTTCAATATCAAGTTTGGTATTATCATAAGTTGTTACATCTGATGATGCTAAAGAGTTTTTAGCAAGTATTGAGTTAGAAAAAGAAACCACAAGTACTGCTACTAAAATAAGTATAAATAATATGATACTAGAAATTGATATAGCTTTTTTATATGTAAAAGGTCTTTTTAATTTTCTAGAATTATTACTTGAAAAATTATTTTCCACAGTAGTATTTTCTTGTTTTTCAAAAAAACCATTTTGCATTATTTGGTTTGTTTTTGGTGAAAAATTAGTCTTTTTGGCTTTGATAGTGCTTTTTTCATTTTTTCTTGCTTGTTCCATCAAATTTTCATTTTCATATTGTTTTCTTGCTTGTTCAAGTTCTTTGAAAACATCAGTTAATTTCCTGCCTGAAATTTGATTTGAAAAATCTTTATCATCTATCATATAGCAAGCCCCTTTCTTTAAAATTCTCCATAATTATTATATAATAACAACAAAAACTTGTCTATATATTTTTTAGAAAATTTGCTTGCAAATTCTGTAAAATGTTATATAATAGGGTAAAATGTAAAAAATAAGGGGTTTAAATTATAAAGAATTTTTTATTCAAGGTGGTAAAAATGAATTTTAATGAATTAGAAGATAATATAGGATATAAATTTAAAAACAAAGATTTACTTCGGAACAGCATTAACACATACATCATATGCATATGAGCACGGTGTAAATAGTAATGAAAAATTAGAATTTCTAGGAGATAGTATACTTGAATTTATCTCAAGTGATTATTTATATAAAAACTACCCAAATCTAAAAGAAGGAGAAATGACTAAAGTAAGAGCAGAAGTAGTATGTGAAAAAAGCCTTCATGAAATTGCAATAAAACACCAATTTAGTAAATATTTATTAGTTGGAAATTCAGAAAAGCAAGTAAAAGGAAATGAAAAACCAGCAATAATGGCAGACAGTGTAGAAGCAATAATTGCTGCAATATATTTAGATGGAGGAATAGAGCAAGCTAAAAAATTTATAGAAACAAACTTAGAAAATCACATAAAAAATGCAACTCAAAATGTAGGATACAAAGACCATAAAACCATTTTGCAAGAAAAACTTCAAGAAAACGGAGAAGTAAAAATAGAATATGAAATAATAAAAGAAAGTGGACCAGACCATGACAAAACATTTGAAGCAGAAGTAAAATTAGATGGTAAAATTTTAGCAACAGGAATAGGCAAAAGCAAAAAACAAGCGCAAATGGAAGCAGCAAGAAAAGCATTAGAAAAATTAAATATATAAGCAAAAAAGTACAAATTGAAGTACTAAGAAAAGCACTAGAAAAATTAAATATATAAACGAAAAGAGGTGTAACTATTGAAAGGAAAATATGTAATCCCAGTTTTTGTACCACACTTGGGTTGCCCAAATGACTGCATATTTTGTAACCAAAAATCAATTAGTGGTCAAAAGAAAAATATTACCAAAGAAGATGTAATAAAGATTGTAGATAGTTACTTAAGAAATATAAAAGATAAAGAAGCAGAAAAGGAAATAGCCTTTTTCGGAGGAAGCTTTACAGGAATAGAAGTAGAAAAGCAAGAAGAATTATTACAAACTGCATATGAATATATAAAATCAGGAAAAGTAAATAGTATAAGAATATCAACAAGACCAGATTATATAAATAAAGAAATATTAAAAAGATTAAAAAAATATAAAGTAAAAACAATAGAACTAGGTGTGCAATCTGCAAATGACTATATATTAAAAAGAATAGAAAGAGGTCATACATTCCAAGATGTAAAAAAAGCCTCAAAACTTATAAAAAGATATGGCTTTATACTAGGACACCAAATGATGGTAGGTCTTCCAGAAAGTACAAGAATAGATGAAATAAATACAGCAAAATCATTAATCAAATTAAAACCTAAAATGATAAGAATTTATCCGGTTTTAGTAATAAAAGGAACAAAACTTGAAAAAGAATATGAAGAAAAAATATATGAGCCAATGACAGTAGTACAAGCAATAGAAATATGTAAGATTTTAGTTCGAATGTTTGCAGATAAAAAAATAGATATAATAAGAGTAGGCTTGCAAAACACAGAAGAGATTTCAGAGCCAGGCTCTTTAAAAAGCGAAGTAGTATCAGGCCCATATCATCCAGCATTCAGGCAACTTGTAGAATCTGCAATGTGGTATGATGCGATTGTTGATAAGATAAAAAAATTGAATGTAAAAGTTAAAAAAGTTGAGATTAGTGTTAATCCGATTGATGTTAATAATGTTGTTGGTCATAAAAAAGAGAATATTATTAAATTGAAAGATACATATGATGTTATTTTGAAGGTAAAAGCAAGTGATAGTGTGAAACAGGGGAAATCTAAGATTGAAATTTTGGAGACTTATGAATAAAACCTTATAATTTTTATTTTAAAATGTAAAAGGTTAAGCAAAAATTAAATATGAAAGAAGCTATGTAAAAGTTAGAATATAAAAGAAGCTATGCAAAAGTAGAATATAAAAGAAGTATAGAATTAAATAATACTTCTTTTTTTAGAGTTTGTTATTTGTTATAAATTTTAAATTGGTAACTTTATAATCTAGTACATATTTTCTTAATGAAATCATTTTTAAAGCTAATATATAATTTTTAAAATAGTTAAATTTTCTATATAGAATATTTTTACAAAAATTACTAATACTATAAAAAGTAGGTGATTTAATTGATAAAAATAAAAGAAAAATTTGATTATATAAAATTATTTAAGGAAATTTTAGGAACATTATTAGGAGCATTCATAATGGCGGCAGGAACATCTTTATTATTATTACCTAATCAATTATCATCAGGGGGAATAGCAGGACTTGCAACAATATTTTATTATTTATTCAATATACCAATGGGAACAACGATTTTAGCATTTAATATTCCATTGTTTGCGTTTGCAGGAATAAAAATGGGAAAACTGTTTTTTATTAAATCAATGATAGGAACAATAAGTTTTTCAATTTTTATAGACATATTAGATAAATTTCCAGTTTTGACAGAAGATAGATTTTTAGCATGTATTTATGGTGGAGTAATCATAGGTTTAGGAACAGCAATAATTTTAAAAGCAAATTCATCAACAGGAGGATCTGATTTAATTAGTTATATAACAAGGCTTTATAAGCCAAACTTAAGATCAAGTAATATTATAATTTTGATAGATGTTTTTATAGTTACATTAAATATGATATTTTTTAAAGAGATAGAAATAGGATTGTATTCAGCAATTGCAATTTATATAATGGGCAAAATTATAGATATTGTTTTTGAAGGAGTGTATTTTACAAAACTAATTTTTATAGTATCAGAAAAAAATGAGAAAATAGCAGCAAATATAGGAAAAAGTATAGGAAGAGGTACTACTGGGTTGTATGGTAAAGGGATGTATACAAACAAGGAAAAAATGGTGCTTATGTGTGCAGCATCTAGAGGAGATGTTGCAAAAGTAAAAAATATAGCAAGAGAAATTGATCCTAAGAGTTTTATTATAATAACTAATTCGAGGGAAGTTGTCGGATTAGGATTTAAAAGGGATTAGTTGTAATTTTAGTTTTAAGTTATATATTACTTTTTCATAGTTATATATATTGTAATAATAAGTGAATATTAAAATGAAGTTTTTTATATTAAATTTTATTGATGTGTAGAAAATTGAAATTAAAATAATTAAGTATAAAAATTAATTAATTAGAAAAACTAAAATTAATATAGCATTAGCAAGAAAAAAAGTCAATAAAGATAAATAAATTGTTATAAAAAAATACTATAAAAATAAGTAATCAAATATATCTAAATTATTGATACATCAACATTTTATCAAGTTTAATCTTATTAATTAATTTTTATACTTAATTATAAAAACTTAATATCATTTTAAATGACAAAAACTAATAGACAAAAAGTAAGAAATATGATAAGTTAGTTAGGAAATTAAAAAATATATATGGAGGAAAAAACAAATGTCAAGAAAAGTAAAACAAAAAACAAATGAAAAAGCAATTACACTAATAGTATTAATAATAACAGTTATTGTATTGTTAATTTTAGCCGGAATAACAATTGCAACATTAACAGGAGAAAATGGAATATTAACGAAAGCAAAAGAGGCAAGTAAACAAACAGAAATAGAAGGAATACGAGAAAAAGCAGAGATAGCAAAACAAGGAGTATTAACTCAAGATTTAGTAGCAGGAATAAAAACGACAAGAGAAGATATAATAAATGCAATAGTAAATGAAATGGGAGGAACAGCAAGTGGAAACCTGATAACAACAGAAGATGGAAAATATGAGATTATGGTAAAAGAAGATAATACTATAGAGGTTGTGGAAAAAGGACAAGGATATATAGATGCGGAATATAAAGAGGCAGCACCAGAAAGTGATTTCAGATGGACAACATTAGAAGATGGAACAATAAGAATAATTGAATATTTAGGAACAGAAACCAGTTTAAGAATACCAGATACAATAGATGGAAAAGCCGTTACAGTAATATGGATGGATAAAAAGCTTCCAGGTGGTTCAGCATCAGTAGGTGGAGGTGAATCTAGTAGTACATTTTTAGGGTATGGTGGAACTATAACAAAAAATGTAAAATTAAAAAGCGTATATATACCTGATTCAGTAACACAAATTGGAGAGAAGGCATTCTCATATAATGAATTAGAATATATAAAATTACCTCCAAATTTATTAGAACTTTCAAAAGGTGTTTTTAGAAACAACAAGATAAAAGATATAGAGTTTAATGATAAATTGACAACAGTAGGAGAATTTGCGTTTTTTCAAAATCAACTTACAGATTTGGAAATTCCAGACTCAATTATTACTATAGGCTCAAATGCTTTTAATAATAATAGTATAAAAAATTTAAAGCTACATGATGGCTTAAAAACAATTTCATCATATGCATTTTCTGGAAATCAAATAGAAAAATTGATTATTCCAAATAGTGTAGTTGAAATAGGTGGAAGTGCATTTCAGAAAAATAAATTAACAAAAATAGAATATGGAAATAATTTAACTACTATAGGGAAAACAGCTTTCTTTGATAATGAGTTAACAGAAATCAATATTCCAAGTACAGTAATTAGTTTAGGCGGGGGAGCTTTTACTAGTAATAAAGTAGAAAAAATAATTTATGGAAGAAATGTTAATGGAGAGGATAAAAGTATAATAAGTTCATATGCTGGAAAAAATGCAGGAAATGTAGTTGTTACTGAGGGTGTAAAAGAAATAGGAACATATGCATTTTATAATGTTGGATTAACAGGAATACAGCTCCCAGAAGGGTTACAAAAAGTAGGAAATAGCTCAATTGAATTAGGAGATACAGATCAACTTATAATTCCATCAACATTAAAAGAATTTGGAATGTTTGCAATTGATACAGGAAATTTAAACACTTTGGAATTTAAAGGGACAACTGATTCTATGCATTTATATACTGGATCTATTATGGTAAAAAGTGTGCAGAGAGTAAAAGTTCCTTATAGTGAAGGACATACAATATTAAATAATTATAAAAAACTCATAGAGGATATTGCAATTCTTTTTGGTAATGATGATTATATAATAACAGATGAAGAAATATAAAATGTATTATTAATTGTTAAAAAAATAGTAATAAAAAAGATGTATAAACCATTTTACTTGATTTATGCATCTTTTAATTGTCATTTTTTCTTTGTTCCTTCTGGTATTTAGGACAACCTTTTATCATTTCCTTTTCATATATTAAATTATTAAAATCGGATATCAAAAAAGAAAAAGTTATTCACAAATCCTATTTAAACTAAATCTTTCCAAAGTTTGCAAAAAATAAAAATACCCAATTTAAAAATAACAATTACCAAAAAATATCCTAGACACCAAAGCAGTTTATATGATAAAATATATACAACCCTAAACAGAAAATCAAAAACAAATATTCCCTAAATGAAAGGAACAAAATACATGCAAATAAAAGGATATATAATAAAAAATCAAGACTCATTCGAACTAAAAGACATATTCGACTGTGGACAATGTTTTAGATGGAATAAAGAACCTGACGGAAGCTACACTGGAATATGGTCAAAAAATGTAGTAAATGTTTCTATAATAAGTAAAAACCAAGATTCCACAAACAATATACTATTCAAAGGCATATTCGAAACACAAAATTACGAGCAAGAAATAAAAAGATATTTTGACCTAGAGCGAGACTATACAAAAATAAAAAATCAATTATCAAATATAGACGAAAACTTAAGAAAAAGCACAAAATACGGAAAAGGAATAAGAATATTAAACCAAGACCTATGGGAAACAATAATCTCATTCATAATTTCAGCAAACAACAATATCCCACGAATAAAAGGAATAATAGAAAGACTATCAAAAGCATATGGAGAAAAAATAATATTTGAAGGAAAAGAATATTATACATTTCCAACACCAGATCAATTAAAAGATGTAACAGTAGAAGAATACAGAAACTTAGGGTTAGGCTTTAGAGATATTAGGCTATATGAAACAACAAAAATGATACTAGAAAACAAAGTAAACTTAAACGAACTAAAAACTAACCCAAACACACTTGAAGTAAGGAATAAACTACTAACTTTATCAGGAGTAGGACCAAAAGTTGCTGACTGTATTTTACTATTTTCAGAACTAAAACGTTTTGAAGTATTCCCAATAGATGTATGGGTCAGAAGAGTAATGAATGAATTATATATAAAAGAAGAAAATGAAGAAAAAGTAAGCAAGAAAAAAATTGAAAAGCTTGCAATAGATAAATTTGGATCTTTAGCAGGTTTAGCACAGCAATATCTATTTTATTGGAGAAGAGAAAACGGAAATATTGCTTAAAGTAAATAAAATATTATTAAAAAATTTTAGAAAGGAGTAATATATGGGACTAAGACTAATATATGGAAGATCAGGTAGCGGAAAAAGTAAATTTTGTTTTGACGAAATATCAAAAAAACTAGAATCAGAAGAAAACATCTACATAATTACTCCAGAGCAATTTTCATTCACTCAAGAAAGAAAACTAATGAACTCAATAAAACAAAAAAGTGTAATAAATGCAGAAGTAATAACAATAAGTAGAATGGCAGACAGATTATATGAACAGTTAGGAAAAAGCAAGCTAACACTATCAAAACGAGGAAAAGCAATGCTTGTATATGTTGTATTAAACAAATGGAAAAAAGACTTTAAATTCTTAGGAAAAACGGACGAAAATATAGATTTAGGAGTTCAAATTTTAACAGAATTTAAAAAACACGGAATAAGTATAGAAAAGTTACAAAAAGCAATTAGCAAAACCAGCGATAAATATTTACAAACAAAACTAAAAGATACAGAACTATTATACACAGAATTTGAAAAGCTTTTGCAATCAAACTACATTGAAGAAATAGACAAAATAGATATATTAAGTCAAAACATAGATAAACTAGAATGGCTAAAAAATAGCCTCATATACATAGACGAATTTTCAGGATTTACCTATCAAGAATACATGGTAATAAAGGGGCTTGTAAAAGTAGCAAAACAAGTTACAATGACAATATGTGCAGACGAATTAAAAATTACAAATTCTAAAGATGCAGACATATTTTACTCAAACAAAATAACAGCATCTAATATAAAAGAACTTTTAGAAAGAGAAAACTTAAAAATAGAAAAGCCAATATTTTTAAATAACTCTTATAGATTTAAAAAACCAGAACTAAAACACCTAGAAGAAAATTTATATGCAAAAAAATCCACAAAATATGCAAAAAATGTGGAAAATATCCACTTATTCTTAGCAAAAAACGGGTACACAGAAATAGAAAATGTAGCAAGAAAAATAACATATCTCGTTCGTGAAAAAAAATTAAGATATAGAGATATATCAGTAATAACCAAAAACATAGATACATATTCAAACCTAATCAGAGCAATCTTTGCAAAATACGATATACCAGTTTTCATAGACGAAAAAAGACTCTTAAGTCAAAACATAATAATTCAATACATTTTATCTATTTTTGAAATACTAGTACAAAACTTCACAAGAGAAAGTGTTTTCAATTATCTAAAACTAGGATTTCAAGACATAGAAGAAGACGATATATATAAACTTGAAAACTATTGTATAAAATGGGGAATAAAACAAAACAAATGGAAAAAAGACTTTAAATATGAATTAAATGACGAAACAAAGAAAAACCAAATAGAATATTTAAACTCTTTACGAAAAAAAATAATAGATCCACTAATAACACTAAAAATCGAAATGCAAAAAGAAAAAACAGCACAAAATATAGCACTTAAATTATATGAATTTTTAACAGCTAATAATTTTAAAGAAAAATTGCAAATAAAAATAAATAAACTTCAAGAAACAGGTCATATAGATTTAGCAAACGAATACAAAGAAGCACATACTATATTAATTGAAAACTTAGATGAAATCGTAGAATTCTTTAAAAATCAAACAATAGATATAAATGGGTTTTACCAATTACTAAAAATAGGCTTAAAAAATAGCTTACTTGCAAAAATCCCATCAACACAAGACGAAGTCATAGTAGGAGATGTAGAAAGGTCAAGAAGTCATAAAGTAGATGTTATTTTTATAATAGGAATAAATGATGGAGTATTCCCAAGTGTAAATAATGACGAAGGCTTTTTCGGAGACGAAGAAAGAAACAAATTAAAAACTCAAGGAATAGAACTTGCAAACGGAAGACTAGAAAACCTATATGAAGAAAATTTTAACATATACAAAGCATTTACAACCTCAGAAAAAGAGTTATATCTATCATATAGTGCTCAAGACACTAGTGGAAAAGCCTTAAGACCATCAGTACTAATAAACAGAATAAAAAAACTATTCCCTAATCTTCAAGAAGAAAGTGATTGTATAAGACCAAAATATGAAATCACAAACTTAAAACCAACATATGAACAAATACTTGCAAAAATTTCAGAAAACTCAAACATAGAAGAAATGGAAAAAGAATGGAAGCAAGTTTACCTATATTTTCAAAACAATAAATATTGGGAAAACAAACTAAAAACAGATCTAAAAACACTAAACTATACAAACATGCCAAAAGAAATATCAAAAGAAATAATAGACAAACTATATGGAAACACATTAAAAACAAGTATTTCAAAACTCGAAAAATTTATGAACTGTCCATTTAGTTATTATTTACAATATGGCTTAAAACTAAAAGAAAAAGAAGAACTAAAAGTACAAAATTTTGATACAGGCTCATTTATGCATGAAATAATAGACCAATTTTTTAAAACAATAAAAGAAGAAAACATAAAGCTTCAAGACTTAATAAATGAAGATCAAAAAATAATAGAAATCGTAAAAAAATTAGTAAATGAAAATTTAGAAAATGGTAGAAACTATAGTTTTAAAGAAACAGCAAAATACAAAGTACTAGTAAAAAGGTTACAAAGAATTCTTTCAAAAGCATTAAAATACATAATCGAAAGCTTAGTATACAGTGAATTTAACATAGAAGGAACAGAAATAGAATTCAGTGAAAAAGGAAAATACAAACCAATAATAATGAACCTAGAAAACGGCAAAAAAATAGAAATTATAGGAAAAATAGACAGAATAGACACAGCAAAATCAGAAGAAGGAAAATACTTAAGAATAATAGATTACAAATCTTCAGCAAAAAATATTGACCTAAACGAAGTATATGCAGGAATACAAATACAACTATTAACATACCTAGACGCAGTCTGCAAAGAAGAAGATCTCTTACCTGCAGGAGTATTATATTTTTCATTAATAGAACAAATAGTAAAAGCAGACAAAAAAATAACAGAAGAAGAAATAGAAGAAAAAATAAGAGCAAACTTCAAAATGAAAGGCCTAATCCTAGCAGACGTAAAAGTAATAAAAATGCAAGACACAAACTTAAAACAAGGGGAAGTATCAAAAATAATACCAGCAGCAATCACAAAAACTGACACAATAAACAACCAAAAAACAAACGGAATAGAAAGCGAAGAATTTAAAATTCTCCAAAACTACATAACAAAAACAATAAAAGAAATAGGAAAAGAAATACTAAAAGGAAAAATAGACATAAACCCAATAATAAGCAATGGCAAAAAGCCATGTGAATACTGTTCATACAAAAGCATATGCGGATTTGACACAAGACTTAAAGGTAATAAATATAGATACATAGAAAAAAAGACTAAAGATCAAGTAATTTTAGATATGAAAAAAAGTTGTGAACTTTAGGGACGTTCCTTAAAGTTCATGGAGAGAATTTTTAAATTGATTGTGAACTTTGGGGACGTTCCTTGAAGTTCATATGGAAAAAATTTTTAGATTTTTTGTGAACTTTAAGGAACGTCCCCAAAGTTCAAAATGTTTAAGAAGTTAGGAGATTTTAGTTATGAATCCTGAAAAATCAAATGACAATGCTAATATAATAATTAATAAAACTAATGGCGTAAAATATTTACAGTTTAAAAAATTATTAAAATATGAGAATATAGTTCATGGATATTCATTAGGAACTGATTTAGACTTTAGAACATCATATGGGAATGATAATGAAAAGCTTGTTAATAAATATAGAAAATCTATAGAGTCTTATAAAAAAATGTGTAATGCTATTGGTTGTGATTATATAAATATTGTTAAACCAAACCAAAAGCATACAAATTGTGTTAAAATTGTAGAAAGTAAAATATTGAAATCTGAGCCAGATATTAATTTGCCAGAGTATAATAATACAGATGGACTAATTACTAATAAGAATAAAATTGTTTTAGCAACTACAAATGCAGATTGTATATTAATGCTTTTTTATGATCCAGTAAAAAATGTTATAGCAAATGTGCATTCAGGCTGGAGGGGAACTTTGCAGAAAATTGCAGAAGTTACTGTAAAAAAAATGATGACTGATTTTGACTGCAAGCCTTCAAATATAATATGTGCAATAGCTCCGAGTATTAGAAAATGTCATTTTGAAGTAAAAAAAGATGTTAAAGATTTATTTCAAAATGAGTTTGACCAGGAAGAGTTTAAATTTTGTATAGAGGAAAAAATTCCTAATGAAAAATGGAATATAGACACAGTAATGATTAACAAAATTTTATTGCTAAATCTAGGACTTAAACCAGAAAATATATTAGATAGTAATATGTGTAGTGTTTGTAATCATGATTTGATTCATTCTTATAGGGTAGAAAAGGAAAAGTTTGCTTTAAATTCAGCTTTAATAAGTTTAGTATAATATAAAGTAAAAGGATGTTGTAAAAATGTGTAAAACTTGGGAAGAATTAGAAAAATCAATTCTAAATTGTCAAAAATGTAAATTATGCAAAACCAGACAAAATATAGTATTTGGAGTAGGAAATAAAAATGCTCAAATTATGTTTATAGGAGAGGGACCAGGAGCGGATGAAGATAGGTTAGGAGAACCTTTTGTAGGTAGAGCAGGAAAGCTTATGAATATGGCATTTGAAGCAATTGGCTTGAAAAGAGAAGATGTATATATAGCAAATATTGTAAAATGTAGACCACCAGCAAATAGAAATCCAGAAGATGATGAAGCATTTGCATGTTTGGACTATTTACGTAACCAGGTAATTTTAGTTAAACCTAAAATTATAGTCTTACTTGGAAGTGTTGCTTTAAAAAATATATTAGGCAAAGAATATGGAATAACAGAATCAAGAGGTAAATGGGTTGAAAAAAAAGGAATCTACTATATGCCAACTTGGCATCCAGCAGCATTGCTTCGAGATGAAACAAAAAAGATTGATTTTATAAAAGATTTGAAATTAGTAATGGATAGAATTGCAGAAAATAATAGTTTAGCTTAAAAAAATTATTTAATTGGAGCCAGTGGCAGGGTAATTTCATAAAATATTACAATTTTGTAATATTTTATGAAATTACCCTGAGCCAGTGGTCAGATTTATTGAATTATAATTTATATAGGTGTAGAAT
The DNA here is from genome assembly GCA_944391785.1 of uncultured Clostridia bacterium. Classification (GTDB taxonomy): domain Bacteria; phylum Bacillota; class Clostridia; order TANB77; family CAG-508; genus CAG-269. Next base: position 25,984 of record CALXUX010000053.1, on the reverse strand, counting down.
ATTTATATTTAAAATGATATGCTAAAAAAGTAAATAATAACTAAAAAAGTATAATAAAAAACAAAAAAAGGAGTAAAAAATGAATCTATTAGAAAAATCAAAAGAAATAGAAGAAAAAGCAAATTATTGCTTAAATTGTAAAGTAAAACCTTGTTCAAATAAAGGATGCCCATTAGGAAATAACATTCCAGAATTTATAAAATTGGTAAAAACAAATCAAATTTTTGAAGCATATAAAGTATTATCTCAAACTACAGTATTATCAGGCATATGTGGAAGAATATGCCCACACCAAAGGCAATGTCAAGGATCTTGCGTAAGGGGGATAAAAGGTGATCCGGTATCAATAGGAGAAATAGAAAGCTATATATTCGATAAAGCACACGAATTAGGATATAGCTTAAAGAATTGTTACAACCTGCAACAAAGTGAAAAAGCTCTAAAAAACCGTGTAGCAGTAATAGGAGGAGGACCTGCAGGGCTTACTTGTGCTGCATTTTTAGCCAAAGAAGGTATAGATGTAACAATATATGAAAAACATGATAAATTAGGAGGAATACTCTCACATGGTATACCGGAATTCAGATTACCAAGAGATATTTTAGAAAAAACAATTAAAGATATCTTAGATTTAGGAATTAAAGTAAAGTATAATTATAAGTTAGATAAACAAAAATTAAATGACTTAAAAAATGAATATGATGCTATCTTTTTAAGTGTTGGTGCAAATAAGTCTTCAAAGATGGGAGTAGAAGGAGAAGACTTAGAAGGTGTATATGGTGGAAATGAGCTTTTAGAAAATGGAAATCATCCAAATTATAATAGAAAAACAGTTGCAGTTATAGGCGGAGGAAATGTTGCAATGGATTGTGCAAGAACTGTAAATAGATTAGGTGCAAAAACTATGGTAATATACAGAAGAGCTGAAAAGCAGATGCCAGCTGAGAAAAAAGAGATTGAAGATGCAAAAAAAGAAGGTGTTGAATTTTTATTTCAAAATAATATTGCCAAAATTTTAGGAAAAGATAAAGTAGAAAAATTAGAGCTGATAAAAACAGACTTAGTAAAAAAAGAAGGAGAGTCAAGGGAAGTACCAGTAAATATAGAAGGAAGTAATTATTTTGTAAATGCAGATTATGTAATTATGGCATTAGGCTCTATAGTATCAGATGAAGTTTTAGATTTAGGATTAGTAGTTAATAAATGGGGGAATATAATGGTTGATGAAAATTATCAAACTTCTTCAAAAAATATATTTGCAGGTGGAGATTTAGCAGGTTTTAAAGGAACTGTAGCTTGGGCTGCTAAAACAGGAAGAGATGCAGCAATGAATATATTAAATAGTATGAAAAAATAAATAAAAATTAACCTTGAGTAGGAGAAATCAATTAATTAAATTTTTCCTACTCAAGGTTAAAATTTTCTTAAATATTTTTATTATCATTTTCATATTCGTTAACATTAGTTCCAGATATAAGTGTTTTTAGTTTTTTAAAGAATATTAAAATTTTACTTTCTTTAGTATTTACAGTTGGAAGTATATTTGGGCTAAAGTTTCCACTTTCCATTAAATTATATTTTGCTTCTAATTCATCCATTTTTTGAATATAATAATCATTAAAGAAAGAATATCCTTCAGCTGTACCAATATAGTTTTTAAAATGATATAGTTTTTTTCTATAAGATTCTATTTCTTCTAAATTAGATATTTTATCAAAACTGTTATCAAAATAGCTTTTTATTATTAAATTTTGTGTTTCAAAAAATGTAGAATTTATGTTTCTTTTAAGATCATCTATTTTTTTCAGCATATTATCAATTTTTTTGTTTCTATCATTAACTTTGGCAATTTTATTGTTAATTTTTATAATTTCTTCCTCAGATTCAAGTATTTCATCAATTGAATTTTGAATAGTCATAAATGTTTTTGGAGATGTAAGGTTAGCAAATTTTATTTTAAAATTGTCATTACTATTTATAGTACTTTCAAAAAGAATATCTTCTCCTGTTATATATGCAAGTTGACGGGCAAGACAACATTCTAAAGGATAATATGAAGGACTTATTGTATCAAAATTTATACCAAAATATTTAACAGAATCATTAGGAATATTATTTACTTTTGATGCCATAAGTTGAACTGCAGCTTCATTTAAACCTAAACCATAAATTTTAAATTCGGTATAATCACAAAGCCCCATTCTTATTAAATAATTTTTTTTATCTTTAACCTCTTGTATAGAGTGGATACATTCATGAACTGCAAATTCTTCTAGTTCACTTTCTGGAATATGTTCATTGAAATATATTGAGCAGTTTTTATAAAAATAATTAGCCTCAGCCATACCTTCTGGCATTTGTGCAATATACATATCAAGTCGAGATAATTTAATGAATAAATCCTCTTGGTTTAAGCCATAGTTTGGGAATGTTTTGCATAGTTTTATAGAAATATTTCTTGCAAGTGAATTAACTTTTAATGTATCTAATTTTTTAATTACCTTAATTCCATCTTTTTTTAAATCTGACTCAATACTCATAATATTTCTCCTTTTGTACTATATTACTTCAATTATACAATAAAATTAATGTAAAAGATATTTCAAGTTTGTTAAATGTTTATTACATTTATGTTACAAAAGATTTTAAAAATGATTAAAAAATCAGGATTTGGTAAAATCTGGGTTATAAATTAATTATGAATGAGATTAAAAATTAAAGTAATATTATATAAATTTATTTTATAGTTTCTGATATCAAGTAGGCAAATGTCATATTTTGTCGAAAAATTTGTATTGACAAAGCTATTAACTAGAACATATAATACCAATATAAACTTATAAGTGAAAGGAATAGTGGTATAAAATGAATGAATGGGAAAAAAATGATAAAGTTTTAAAAAGTTTAATTAATATAAAACAAATATGCAAAGAATTTTTAGAAAGTAAAAATGAAGCATTAGATTTACAAAAGAAGATTTTGGATATTCAATATCAATGTAAAGAATCTTATGAGCATTTAGATTTTTTATATAAACATTTGATACTTATTACTAAACGTCTTTTTTTAGAAATTGCGGAAATAGAAGATATGCAGGAAAGAATATTTAATAAAGAAAAAGGTTGTAATGAAATTGAAAATGGTAAATTGCAAAGTAATGAGTTTAAAATGGGTGAAATAGAAGATATTGAACTAAAAAGTACGAAAAAGGAAGGTGATGATTAAAGAATGATTAATTATAAGAGGATAGAATGACAGGTTGGTAAAAAAAAGATGGGTAAAGAAAAAAACTAAAGAAAGAAAGTAAAGAAAGATAAGAAAAGAAAGATGAAAAAAATATATAAAAAAGAATAAATGAGAAAAAATGAAGTTTAAAATATAAACAATGATAGTGTAAAATAAAGTGCATAAGTTTTGGTACCATTTTAATTTTATTTAACTTACACACTTTACTTGACAAAGTCTTTTTAATGCACTTAATATTAAATTGTGAAATTATATATACTTCAAACTTCCACTAATATATTTGAATAATACTAAAAAATATGTCTTAAAATTACTAAAAAATATATCTTAATAGTACTTAAAAAATATAAATCTCAATATTATTTTATAACAATATTATATATCTTGTTTTTTACATAAATTTCTTTAACTATATTTTTACCTTCCAATTTGCTATCAACTAAACTATGAACTTTTTCCTTTACAGAAGCTTCATCTTCATCTAAAGCAATCTGAACAGTTGCTTTCAATTTTCCATTAAACTGTATTGGAAGAGTAATTTCTTCTTGCTTAGTTTTTTCTTCATCATATTCAGGCCATTTTTCATAACTAATAGTACCATTATGACCTAAAGAGATATTCCAAAGTTCTTCTGTTATATGAGGAGCTACAGGGTTTATTAGTTTTAAGAAACCTTCAGCATATTCTCTAGGGAAGATAGATTCTTTATAAACAGAATTTATAAAAATCATCATTTGAGAAATAGCAGTATTAAATCCCATAGTTTCATAATCATTAGTTACTTTTTTAACTGTATAATGATATAATCTTTCTAAGTTTTTATTTTTTGCATCTTGAATTTTATCTGTTTCTGTATAAAGTCTCCATACTCTATCTAAGAATTTTTTAGAACCATCAATACCATTTGGGTCCCAAGGTTTAGCAGCATCAATTGGTCCCATAAACATTTCATAAATTCTTAGAGGATCTGCTCCATATTCTCTTACCATATCATCAGGATATATAACATTTCCTTTAGCTTTTCTCCTCTTTTCACTATTTTTACCTAAAATCATACCTTGGTGGCGAAGTTTTGCAAAAGGTTCTTTAACTGGAACTATTCCTTTATTATATAAATAATTATTCTAAAATCTTGAATATAATAAGTGTCCTACAGCATGTTCTGGTCCACCCATATATAAGTCAACTGGCATCCAGTGAGAAAGTAGCTCTTTATTTGCAAGTTCTTCATCATTTTTTGGATCTATATATCTTAAGAAATACCAACTTGAACCAGCAGAACCTGGCATTGTACTAGTTTCTCTTTTTGCAGGTTTTCCATCAAATGTTGTTTGAACCCAAGAGGTTGCTTTGTCTAGAGGAGATGCTCCTGTCTTAGAAGGTGCATAATCTTCAAGTTCTGGTAAGACTAAAGGTAGGCTAGAGTCAGGTAAAGCTTCTATTTTACCATCTACATATACAATTGGAATCGGTTCTCCCCAATAACGTTGTCTTGCAAATATCCATTCTCTTAATTTATAGTTTACTTGTTTTTTACCTAAATGATTTTCTTCAAGCCAAGAAATCATTTTTTTGATAGCATCTTCTTTATTTAAGCCATCTAGAAATCCTGAATTTATATGTGTACCATCACCAGTAAATGCTTTTTCTTCGATACTTTCACCTGCAAGTACTGGCATAATGTCAAGACCAAATTTTTTAGCAAATTCATAATCTCTTTGGTCATGAGCAGGAACTGCCATGATACAGCCTGTTCCATATGTTGCTAAAACATAATCTGATAACCAAATAGGAATTTTTTTGCCATTTATAGGGTTTATAGCATAGCTTCCTGTAAATACACCAGTTTTTTCTTTGTTTAATTCTGTTCTTTCTAGATCTGATTTTTCTGCAGCTTTTTTAATATATTCTTGGACTTCAGCTTTTCTATCAGGTGTTGTTATTTTTGTAACTAATTCTAATTCTGGTGCAAATACGCAATAAGTTGCACCAAATAGAGTATCTGGTCTTGTAGTAAATACTGTAAATGATAAATTGTCTTGTGAATCAATTTTGAATTCAATTTCAGCTCCTTCAGAACGACCTATCCAATTTCTTTGAATTTCTTTTGTAGATTCTGGCCAATCAATTTCTTCTAATCCTTCTAATAGTGTTTCAGCATATTTTGGTATATCTAAAACCCATTGTTTCATATTTTTTCTAACAACAGGAAATCCACCTCTTTCACTTTTTCCATTTATTACTTCATCATTTGAAAGTACACAACCTAGTCCTTCACACCAGTTTACAGGCATTTCTACAAGTTTTGCTAAACCATCTTCATAAAGTTTTTTAAATATCCATTGTGTCCATTTATAGTATTTTGGGTCACAAGTAGATATTTCTTTATCCCAATCAAATGAAAGTCCTAACATTTTTAGTTGTTTTTTGAAAGTTTCAATATTTTTCTCAGTAAAAACTGCTGGATGGTTTCCTGTTTTAATTGCATATTGCTCAGCAGGAAGACCAAAAGCATCCCATCCCATAGGGTGCAATACATTATATCCTTGCATTCTTTTCATTCTAGAGATAATATCTGTTGCGGTATACCCTTCTGGGTGCCCAACGTGTAACCCTTGTCCAGATGGATATGGGAACATATCTAGTGCATAGTATTTTGGCTTAGAAAAATCCCATACATCAGTATAAAATGTTTTGTTTTCTTCCCAGTAGTTTTGCCATTTTTTTTCGATTTCTTTAAAATTATATGACATGAAAAAGCCCCTTTCTATTTGTTTTTAGGTATTATATAACAAAATGTATACATAATCAATAGAATTTATAAATTTAGAACCCCCATTTTATAAATCTGTAAATCTTATTTAAAGGATGATATAATTTATGGTAAGAGTAAATTTTTGTTAGAATATAATATTAATATTTATATTAATTAAATAATAATTTTTATTTAGTTATATAAATATTTTTTGAATAAATTGTTAAAAAGTTTTATCAATAATAAGTATTAAATTATATTAAGTAAGATAAAAATAATAATTCATATTAAAACCAATAAAATGAACATATACAATGTTTAAAAGTCGAAAAATGTCGATGAAAACTGCTTGACATAACAAAAAACCTCTATTATAATGTGCTTACAATTAATTGTAAATAAAAGATGAAAGGAGGCAATAAATGGAGAAAAAAGAATTAAAAGAAATTGTAGCAGTACTAATAGAAAAACAACAAAAAGTATTTGACGAAAAATTTGCAGAGCAAGACAAAAAGATAGATGCAAAATTTGCAGAGCAAGACAAAAAGATAGATGCAAAATTCGCAGAGCAAGACAAAAAGATAGATGCAAAATTCGCAGAGCAAGATAAAAAAATAGACAAGAGATTAGAAGCTCAAGATAAAAAGCTAGAAGAAATGTTACAAAATCAAAACAAATTGTTAGTATCTGTATTAGAATTTCAAACTCAAACAAAAGAATATTTAGAAGAAGTAATAAAAAAAGAAACTAAAGACATAAAAGAAGATGTAAAAGGCTTAAAACAAGATGTAAAAGACTTAAAACAAGATGTAGTTTTATTAAAAGATGAAATGAAAGAAGTAAAACAAAACACAGAAGAATTAAAAAAATCAGATGAAAAATTTGATAAAAGTTTATCAGTTACAGATAAATTAGCAACAAAAATTTTTTCAGACCAAAATAAATGTCAAGAAGAACTAAAAAAATTAGAAAATAATGAAAAAAATATTTTTTCTCAAATATATTTACATAAAAGAAAAATATATGAAAACGAAATAAAAATAAATAATAACCAAAAAGAGATACAAAACTTACGAAAAAAAGTGAATAAATAGTTTAATATAATAAAAAAATATATAAACTATTTATTCCTTGAATATATAATTCTAGAAAAATTATATATCTTATAATTAAATTTTTATTCATAGTTAACTTTAAAGTCAAAATAGATAATCTTAAAAGAATAAACTGAAGATTAAGTTCACAAAAATTAAAATAGCAAAATAATTAAAAGTAGATATTTCAAAAAACAGAAATCCAAAAAATATAAAAATCCAAAACTTGAAAAAAAAATAATATAGGTTTAAAATACATAATAGCAATTTAACTATGCAAAAATAACTTTACATAGAAAAATTAATAAAATCACAATAAAAAGGACGAAAAAATGGGAAAAAAACTAATAATAACAGAAAAGCCATCAGTTGCAATGGAATTTGCCAAAGCTTTAAAAATAAACGCAAACAGAAAAAATGGTTATTTAGAATCAGCAGAATGGGTAATCACATGGTGTGTAGGTCATTTAGTTACCATGAGTTACCCAGAAAAATATGATGAAAAATTAAAATTTTGGAGATTAGACACCCTTCCATTCATACCAAAAGAATGGAAATATGAAATAATTCCAAATGTTTCAAAACAATTTTCTATTATCCAGGAATTAATGCAAAGAGAAGATGTAGAAGAAATATATAATGCTGGAGACTCAGGAAGAGAAGGAGAATACATTCAAAGACTAGTATTTATGATGGCAAAACCAAATCCAAAAGCAAAAATGAAAAGAGTATGGATAGACTCTCAGACAGAAGAAGAAATTTTACGTGGAATAAGAGAAGCCAAACCCCTATCAGAATATGATAGCCGATCTGATAGTGCATATTTAAGAGCAAAAGAAGATTATCTTATAGGAATAAACTTTTCAAGACTACTTTCAATTATATTTGGAAAAAAATTAGCACAAAGTATAAATGAAGAAAAAGCATCAATATCAGTTGGAAGAGTAATGACTTGTGTACTTGGAATGATAGTTTCAAGAGAAAGAGAAATAAGAAACTTCAAAAAAACAAAATATTATAAAATACTAGGAGAATTTGGTAAAATTGCATCATCATTTAAAGCAGAATGGAAAGCAAATGAAAAATCAAGTGTATATAATTTACCAGTATTATATAACGAAACAGGTTTTAAAAAAGAAACTGATGCAAAAGAATTTATAAAAAGTTTAGAAAATAAAAAAGCAACAATAACAGAACTTAAAAAAACTAAACAAAAAGAAAATGCACCACTTTTATTTAATCTTGCAGAAATTCAAAATGAATGCACAAAAAGATTTAAAATAAAGCCAGATGAAACACTAGATATAATACAAAATTTATATGAAAAAAAACTAGTTACATACCCAAGAACAGATGCAAGGGTGTTATCTACAGCAGTTGCAAAAGAAATAAAGAAAAACTTAAACGGAATTGCAAAAGGATATAAAAAAGAAGACATACAAATGTATATAAAAAAGATGGTAGAAGAAAAATATTCGACTAATTTAATAAAAACTAAATATGTAAACGACAGTAAAATAACAGATCACTATGCAATTATTCCAACAGGGCAAGGGTATGAAAATTTTGATAAATTACCAGATTTGCAAAAACAAATATATGATGTCATTGTAAAAAGATTTTTAGCAATATTTTATCCACCAGCAGAATATAATAAAGTGCAAGTAACAGTAGAAATAGACTTGCAAAATGAAAAAAATAATTGCGAAACCTTTTTTGCAAGTGAAAAAGTTTGTTTAAATAAAGGATATTTAGAAATATTAAAACCACCAGAAAAGGCAAACTCTAAAAAAGGTGAGGCATCAAAAAATAAAAATATAAATGAGCAAAATATACAAGAAGAAAATAGCTTAGAAAAAACAGATTCTAAACTAATGCAAGAAACTTTAAATTCAGATTTAGAAATATTAAAAAAATTAAAAAAAGGCCAAGAAGTAGAAATTTTAAACTTTGAACTAAAAGAAGCGGAAACTGCACCACCAAGTAGATATAATACAGGCTCCATTATTTTAGCCATGGAAAATGCGGGAAAATTAATTGAAGAAGAATCTTTAAGAGAACAAATAAAAGGAGCGGGAATAGGAACAAGTGCAACAAGAGCTGAAATAATGAAAAAATTAGAAAAAATAAAGTATATTGAGGTTAACTCAAAAACTCAAATAATAACTCCAACAAAAAAAGGAGAATATATATATGATATTGTAAATGGTTCTATGCAAGATTTACTTAACCCAAAACTTACAGCAAGTTGGGAAAAGGGGCTTGATATGGTAGCGAAAAAAGAAATAAAACCAGAAGAATTTATGGATAAACTTGTGAATTATATCAATTCTAAATTCAGTAAATTGGTTGTTAAAAGATAATTTTAAAGTTTATTATGTGTTTTTAAAATATAAAATTATATAGAGACAAACCCTTTTTTAGGTTTATCTCTATATATTTTAGCATACTTCGTATATTACGAAGTTTAATCCTCTTATAGTTGCACTTTGGTATAAAGCCATAAGCTTATTATAAGAGTCAAATTGTTCAGCATGTTCAATAGTCTTAAAATAGAATGTGGCTTGATGCGTTTTATCTTTGGCAAGCTTTTTAATAGCATTTTCTAAAGATAAAACTTTAGCATTATCAGGTATTGTAATATTTTGTTCATTATCAAACAAAATGAAACTTTGAATACCCTCTTTGCTAAGTTTTTTTAGCCGAAGAAGTTCAGGGATATTTTTTACTATTTTCATGCCCTTAGAAGAATATTGACAAGTTACAGTTTGACCATTTTTTAAAAGATTCATTGCTTCTTTTTCTGTAATCTTTTTCATAGTATTCCTCCTTTAAAAAACTTTGAAAAACCTTTATTACAGTTATATTATATTATTTTTTATATTTTATGTCAATGATTTTTGCTAAAATATGTAAATCCAAAAGACTGAAATTAACGAGAAAAAGATAATTTTTTGCTTTTATATATTGAGAGTGATTATTTTGCTAAATTCTAATTTATTCTAATTTAAAAAATTATTAATCATAAAATTATTTCAAAAGTTGCCAAAAGGGACGGAGCAAAATGGCAACTTTTAAAAAGTTACCATTTGTCCCGTCCTTTTTGGTAATGTTAGGACATCCTTTTAGATATATTTTATAATTGTGTCAATATAAAAAAGAAAGGAGGCAAAGCCTTAAGCTTTGCCTTTGTGAAACGGACAAAATATTTGTCCATTCGTTCCATCAATGCACTGAGGAATTGGCATTCCAAAAACTGTTCTTACCTTAGCCTGTGTAGCTGAAGGATTTTTTGGTACATAACACATACCTCTGCAAGATTGGCATTGAAGTGGATAAGTTTCGTGAATTGTTACATGTTGTTCCATTGTTTTCCTTTCTGCCTTCTTTATTTCATAATTTAAAAGAAGGACTTTGTGCTTAAATTAATTAGGTACACTTTAATTATACTACTAATTAACATAAATGTCAAACAATAGTTCCACTATTTTACATTATCATCAAAAATAGGAAGAAATGTCATTTGATATAAGCTTTTTTTAATAATATAAATAAATTTAAAAATCTAACAATTAGACTTGTAAGTTCTTAAAGGTGAATAAAAAACAAAATCCATCATAAATATGCGAAAATGCGAAAAATTATAAATTTTAAACAAATTCATAGAAATTAAAAAATCACTTTAAAATTATACAAAACTATGATATAATCATATAATCAAAAAAGCAGAAGGTGAAACAAAATGAACACAATATTAGGTGAATTAGGAAAATCAAACAAATTTATAGAAATAATAAAAAGAATAGAAAAAAATCAAAGCCCGACAAATATATCGGGCTTAACAAGCGTTGGAATAGTACAGTTAATGTCAGCAATAAACGAATACGCAAAAAAACCAATAGTATTAATAACATACAATGAAGTTCAAGCAAAACAATTAATAGAAAACCTAAAATACTTTTCAGAAAAAGTCTTATTCTTTCCAAAAAAAGAAATTGTAACATATGATTACATAGCTGAAAGTCAAGACCTAACATATGAAAGAATAGAAACTTTAAACAAAATAAAAGACAAAAAATCATATATATTAGTAACAACCATAGAAGCTGCTATGCAAAAATTACCTGCAAAAAATATTTTATATAAAGACAGCATAAAATTCAAAATAGGAGACATCTATAAACTAGAAGAAATAAAGAAAAAACTTGTAAATTTAGGCTATATAAGAACTGAAATGATAGAAGGAAAAGGTCAATTTAGCATAAGAGGTGGAATACTAGACATCTCAATAGACGAAAAAACAGGAGTAAGAATAGAATTTTGGGGAGATGAAATAGACTCAATAAGAAGTTTTTCAATATCAAGCCAACGTTCAATAAATAGCTTAGAAAAAATAGAAATAAATCCATCAACAGAATATGTATTAAGTATGCAAGTAGAAGAAATTTGCAAAAACATCAGGCAAAAAATAGTAACAGAAAACCAAGAGCAAATAGTAGAAGAAGACATAGAACAAATAAAAGCAGGAAACTATATAAGTAAAATTGATAAATATTTTGATGAATTTTACAAAGAGCAAGGAACACTCTTAGATTATCTATCAGAAAATGTCATAATCGCATTAGATGAAGAAAGCAAAATAAGTCAAAGAGCCAAAAACATAATTCAAGACACAGACAATCTAATAAATCTTCTAGTAGAAAAGGAAAAAATAGTACCAGAAGCCTTAATCTCAATACAAAAATACGAGCAAATAGAAGAAAAAATAGAAAAATCAAATAATTTAATATATCTAGACAAACTAGACAACATAACAAAAAAACAGCTAGAAAGATTCAATTTCCAAATAAGAGATGTAAACTATTATAAAAGCGAAATAGAAAATTTATTTAAAGACATAAAAAAAGCATTAAAAGAAAACAAAAGTGTATATGTACTTGTTTCAAATAAAGAAAAAGCCAAAAAGCTACAAGAAATATTTGAAAAACAAGAAATCCTATCAAAAATAGAAGAAAAATTAGACAAAATAATAATAGTGAAATCAAAAGAAAAAATTGTTACAATAACAATTGGAAAAATAACAACAGGTTTTGAAAACTTCGAAACAAACCAATTAATAATTACAGCAGATGATATAATAGAAGGCAAAAAGAAGAAAAAAGTATTTAGTAACAAAGCATACACAGAAGGCGAAAAAGTTGTATTTGCAGACTTAAAGCCAGGAGACTATGTAGTACATAAAAACTATGGTATAGGTATATATATAGGAGTAAACACAATCACAGCAGATGGAACAACCAAAGACTATATAAAAGTAAAATATCTAGATGATGCAATTTTATATGTTCCAACAAACCAACTAGATAGTATAAGAAAATATATTGGTGGGGAGACTATAGCCCCAAAAATAAATAAACTTGGAAGCAAAGAATGGACAGAAACAAAAGCAAAAGTAAAGAAAAACTTAAGAGAAGTTGCAAAAGATTTAATAGAACTATATGCAAAAAGAGAAAAAGCAAAAGGATTTGCATTTAGCTCTGACACCCCATGGCAAGCCGAATTCGAGGCAAAATTCCCATATCAAGAAACAGATGATCAATTAAGATGTATAGAAGAAGTAAAAAAAGATATGGAAACCCCAAGACCAATGGATAGGTTACTTTGTGGAGATGTTGGCTATGGAAAAACTGAAGTTGCAATAAGAGCAGCATTTAAGGCAGTAATGGACCAAAAACAAGTAGCATATTTAGTACCAACTACAGTCTTGGCAGACCAACAATATCAAGAATTCAAAAAAAGAATGCAAGATTTTCCTATAAAAGTAGAGCTACTAAATCGTTTCAGAACACAAAAACAGCAAAAAGAAATAATAAAAAAATTAAAATTAGGTGAAATAGACATAGTAATTGGAACACATAGAATGCTAAGTAAAGATGTAGAATTCAAAGACATAGGTTTACTAATAATAGACGAAGAGCACAGGTTTGGAGTAAAAGCCAAAGAAAAAATAAAAAAATACAAAACAAGCATAGATGTCCTAACAATGACAGCAACACCAATACCAAGAACCCTTCACATGTCAATCGTAGGCATAAGAGATATGTCAGTAATATATGAGCCACCACAAAACAGAAAACCAGTGCAAACCTATGTATTAGAATATGATGAAGAAATTGTAAAAGAAGCAATAATAAAAGAACTAGAAAGAAACGGCCAAGTATTTTACATATTCAATAGTGTAGAAAACATAGAAAGAAAAGCATCACACATAGCTGAAATTGTGCCAGAAGCAAAAGTAAGTTATGCCCATGGAAGAATGTCAGGAAAAGAAATCGAAGACATAATGAAAGACTTCATAGAAGGAAATACAAATGTGCTAGTATGCACAACAATACTAGAATCAGGAATAGACATACCAAATGCAAACACAATAATAGTAGAAAACGCAGACAGAATGGGACTTGCAGCACTATACCAAATAAGAGGAAGAGTAGGAAGATCAGACAGGCAAGCATATGCATATATAACATATAAAAGAGACAAAATGCTATCAGAAGTAGCAGACAAAAGGCTAAAGGCCATAAAAGAATTCACAGAATTTGGCTCAGGCTTTAAAATAGCAATGCGTGACCTAGAAATAAGAGGAGCAGGAAGCCTACTTGGAGAAATACAATCAGGCCACTTAGAACAAGTAGGATATGACACATACTGTAACTTACTCGACGAAGTAGTAAAAGAAATGCAAGGAATAGAAGTAAAAGAAGAAAAAGACATCCAAATAGACTTAAACGTATCAAGCTACATCCCAGAAGATTATATAGAAGACGGAAGTCAAAAAATAGAAATATACCAAGACATAGCACTATGCAGAACAGAAGAAGACATCCAAAATGTAATAGACGAAATAATAGACAGATTCGGCAACATGCCAAAAGAACTAGAAAACTTACTAGACATCGCAAGAATAAAATACCTAGCACTAAACCTTCCAATCACAAAAATTGCAAGCAAAAAACTATCAGTAATATTCACATTTGAACAAAACACACAAAATATAGACATACAAAAACTAATAAAAACATACCAAAACAAAATCAAATTCTCAAGCGGAATCAAACCAATGATAACACTAGAAATAGGCACAACAAACGAAAGGCAAATACTAAACGACGTAACAGACTTCTTAAAAAACCTAAAAGAAATTATAAACTAACCACAAAATGACCCAAACACGGAACTATCCTAAAGGGTCATTTTTATTTTTGCAAAAAGCTACAACTAAATATTAACAAAAAAATGTTTAAACACATAAATATATGTAAATAATAAAAAAAATGGTCAAAAGAGACCAGGTCACAGTTAACCAAAAATGGTTAAAAGAGACCTGGTCACAATTAACAAAAATGTTCACAAGAGGCCTTTCCCAAATTAACCAAAAAAGGAAGAGTGAAGTAATATGAAATTAGGAGTTGCATTATCCGGAGGTGGTATAAGAGGAATAGCACATGCCGGTGTTTTAAAAGCGTTAGAGGATAATAATATTAAGCCTGATATTATAGGAGGAACAAGTTCTGGTAGTCTTGTTGCTTCGCTTTATGCTATGGGATATTCGCCTTATTATATATTTTTACTATTTAAAAGATATGCAAGAGATATGGTAAGTGTTGATCCTGTTCCTATTATTGGTGGTTTAAAAGAATTTTTAATTAATAAAAAGATAGGTTTGTCCGGCTTTAATAAAGGTGATAATATAGAAACAGAATATAACGGGTTAGCTTATAGAAAAGGTATCAAAAAAATTTCAGATGTCAAATTTCCACTTGTTATTACTTCTGTTGATATAAGAAGAGCGAAAGAATATATTTTTACAAATAATATACCAGATATAAAAGATGAGAATATAGGATATATAAATGATATTTCAATAGGAAAGGCAGTAAGGGCGAGCAGTAGTTTTCCTCGGTATATTTTGTCCTTGTGAGTTTGAAGGACATAGTTTTTTAGATGGAGGAATTTTAGATAATGTTCCAGTTTTTGAAGTAAAAAGGCAAGGGGCAGATATGGTATTAGCAGTTAATTTCAAAGCAGATACTGTTGATGAAGAAAGCAATTTGATGGATATTACAATGAGAACTTTAGATATAATGGGGAATAAAATTTCAGAAGATTGTCTAAATTTTAGTGATTATTGCCTAACAGTTGAAACAGATAAAACAGGTTTACTTGATGTTAGCAAATTAGATAGTTGTTATGAGTATGGATATAAAGCGGTTATAAATGAGATTAGCAATATAAAAAATGTAATAAAAAAATTTAAATGACAAAACTTTAGAACTAAAATTTATCAAAAAGAATATTATATATTAATTGTTAGTAAAGAATTGGAAGTGTGTTAATTTGGATATAAAGTATTTTGATAATGCTGCAACAACTAGAGTAAAGACAGAAGTATTTAGAGAAATGTTGCCATATCTAAGTGCAGAGTATGGAAACCCATCATCTATATATAGTTTAGGAAGAACAGCAAAAAGAGCAATGGGACTTTCTAGGAGAAGAGTTGCTTCTATTTTAAATTGTGATAGTTCTGAAATTTATTTCACAAGTTGTGGTTCAGAAAGTGATAACTTAGCACTTAAAGGCTTAGCATATATGCAAAAATATAAAAAAACAGGAAAAAACCATATAATTACATCAAAAATTGAACATCCAGCAATATTAAATAGTGCAAGAACTTTAGAAAAACAAGGTTTTAAAGTTACTTATGTTCCAGTAGATAACAAGGGGTTTATAAGTTTAAATTCAATAGAAAATGCAATAACAAATGAAACATTTTTAATTAGCATAATGTTTGCAAACAATGAAATAGGAACAATACAAAAAATAGAAGAAATTTCGAGTATAGCACACAAAAATAATATAATATTTCATACAGATGCAGTTCAAGCTGTTGGAAATGTTCCAATAGATGTAAAAAAACTTGGAATAGATATGCTCTCACTATCAGGCCATAAATTATATGCACCAAAAGGTATAGGAGCATTATATGTGAAAAAAGGTATAGAATTTGAAAGATTTTTAGATGGAGGGAGTCAAGAAAAAGGAAAAAGATCTGGAACAGAAAATATTGCCGGAATAGTAGCATTAGGCAAAGCCTGTGAAATCGCACAAAAAAATTTGCCACAATATATGGAAAAATTAAAAACTTTTAGAAATTATTTCTTTTCCAAAATCCAAGAAACATTTCCAGATGTGGTAATAAATGGTAGTCTAGAAAATAGACTGCCTGGAAACTGCAATATATGTTTTAAAAATATAGAATCAGGAGAACTATTATTAAAACTTGATGAAGTAGGAATATGTGCATCAGGAAGATCAGCATGCTCTTCTGCAAACTCTATTCCATCACATGTACTAGCTGCAATAGGAGTCCCAAGTGATATTGCAAAAGGTGCTCTTAGAATTACATTTGGAGATTTTAATACAATGGAAGATGTGGAATTCTTGGTTAGAAATTTAGAAAAGATTGTAAAAAGTATTAATTCAAAATGAACTTTAAGTGAACTTTAGGGGACGTTCCTTAAAGTTCATTTTTAATACAACTAATCGCACATTTAATACCATCTACGCTAGCGGACATAATTCCTCCTGCATATCCTGCACCTTCACCACAAGGATAAATTCCTCTCACATTAGAATTTAAAGTTTCGTCCCTTACAATCTTAACAGGAGAAGAACTTCTAGTTTCTATACCTGTTAAAATACTATCAGGATTTGCAAATCCTTTCAGTTTAGCATCAAAGTTTAGTATTCCTAATTTCAAAGTTTCAGAAACAAACTTTGGCAAAATATCATTTAAATTTGAAAGTGTATATCCTGGCTTATAGCTTGGGGTAATTGTCCCAATTTTTGTAGATTTGACATTATTTAAAAAGTCTTCAAACCTTTGCACAGGAGCATTATAATTTTTACCACCTAAGTTAAATGCAAGAGTTTCTAAATTTTTTTGAAAGTTGATACCTTCAAGAGGAGAGCCAGTCTTAAAATCATCTGGTGTAATATTAACTAAAACAGCACTATTAGAGTTTTTACCATCACGTGCAAAAGTACTCATACCATTTGTTACAATAGTGTTTTCTTCACTTGATGAGCCAATAACTTCTCCACCTGGGCACATACAAAAAGTATAGCAAGATCTTCCGGATGGAAAGTGGCAAGATAGTTTATAATCTGCAGGCGGCAAGCTTAATTTGCAATTTAAACCATATTGAGCTTTATTGATTTCTTCTTGCAGATGTTCGATTCTGACTCCTACAGAAAAATTTTTAGGTTCCATAGTAAGTCCTTTTTCATATATTTTATAAAAAGTATCTCTGCTACTATGGCCAATTGCAAGAATAAGGTTCTCTGCAGGAAATTCTTGAATTTGATTATCTATTACATTTTTGGTTATAACAGATTTAATTTTGTTATTTACTATATTAAAATCAATTGCTTTAGTATTAAAATAGAACTTTCCTCCCTTGTGTATAATGTATTCTCTAATATTGCGTATAACTGAAATTAATTTATCTGTACCTATATGAGGTTTAGCAAGATATAAAATTTCTTCAGGTGCTCCAAACCTTACAAATTCTTTAAGTACTTGTTTGCAGTATTTTGAATTAATACCGGTAGTTAATTTTCCATCAGAAAAAGTACCAGCACCACCTTCACCAAATTGCACATTAGAATTTATATTTAAATGTCTATTTAAAGTAAAATTATTAATATCTTTTTGTCTTTCTTCTACAGTTTTACCTTGCTCTATTATAATAGGTTTTATATCATTTTCAATAAAAGTTAAAGCTGCAAATAGTCCAGCAGGTCCTGCTCCGATGATTATAGGACTTTTTACTGCAAGATTATTATTTGTTTTATTTGAATTGCAAACTAAATTATAATTTGAATCACAATTTGAATCATAATTTGAATTGTAATCTAAGTTACAATTTGATTTAGAATATATAGGGGCAAGAGAGCCTAAAATTTTTAAATTCGAATCTTTTAAATCAATAATTTTTTCTAGTTTTTTATACTTATTTTCATTTTTAACTTCCACACATATAGAATAATTATAGTGTATATCATTTTTATTACGAGCATCAATTGATTTTTTTAATATATGCCAAGATAATACATCTTTTTTATTTATATTATATTTTTTTAAACATTTTTCAAGTAAGATGTCATCATCTAAATCTTCATAAATTTTTATATTACTTAATTTTAACATGTCAAAACTCCAATTTTTTATTTTATAATTAATATTATACTATTTTTAAGCAAGCAAGTAAATCTAAGAAAGAAAAAAATTTTATTTATAAGAAAGTTGTAACCAAAGTGAAAAAATGGTTAATATATAAATAGATATCTTAAATAAGGAGATTTAGATCTAAATTGAAAAGTAATAACAGTTTTGACATTGAAAAAATGATAAAAAAATATAGTAATTATGTTTATACAATAATAAATAACACAGTAAAACAATTACTTACTATAGAAGATAAAGAAGAAATAATTTCAGATGTGTTTTTTATATTATGGCAAAACCAAAATATAATAGACCAAAATAAAGATATAAAATCATATATTGCAGGAATTACAAAAAATGTAATAAAAATAAAATTAAAAAAAGTTAAAAAAACATCCAAAGTAGAATGTGATATAGATGATTTTCAAAATTTTTTACATACAGAAAAAAGCACAGAATCAATCTTAGAAAAAAATGAGGATTTTGAGCAATTAGTGCAAGAAATAAAAAAGTTAGAAAGTAATGAATATGAAATTTTAATTAATTACTATTATAAAGGTAAAAAAATCAAAGAAATTGCAAACGAATTTAAGATATCTGAAAGCAAAGTTAAAGTAACTTTATATAGAATAAGAAAAAAATTAAGAAAAATTTTAAAGAAAAGAGGGATGTAGTTATGAATAACCAAGATAAGCAATATTTAAATTATGATAATATACAAAATATTTTAAAAAATGTAAAGGAAAAAATAACTATATCCAATTTAGAGGAGGAATATAAAATGAAAATAAATCAAAAAAGAAAAATAATTGGTTTAGTGGCTGCAATTATATTGTTATTCACAGGTTCTCTCTTTACAGTAGATGCAGCAAGTAATGGAGAAATAACAAAAACTATTAAAGAAAAAGTTAAAAGCATGGTAGAAGAGCAAATAAATAAAGAAGTCGAAGTCGAAGTCGTAAATGTGCAGAAAGATGAAAATGGTATGGAAATTGTAACTTATAAATTAAAAGATGGGGGAATGTTGGTTTTAAAGGGGCAGGATTAAATTAGGTTATAAATTAAATAGAAAATTAAAGATAACTTCAAAGAAAACTTAAGTTTTTATGTAATAGATAACTAATATTTTTGAAATATAAAATAAATCTAGATATAATTAAAAATCTAAAAGTAGGATACAAGTGAAAATAAGAAGGAATAAACAGAAATTTCTAACGAAAAAGAACTAATTAATATTGCAAGCATACCAAAAATGGACAAAACAAATATGTCAATCTAGTTGAATTTTTTTATAAAAGTTTGTTTCACATCATTGACATATATACAAAACAAATATGTCAATCTAGTTGATAAGTATTGAAAAAAAGCAAAATTACATATATAATCTAATATAAATATTTATTAATGAGAGGTAAATTGATAGAAATGAACCAATTTGAAAGAGAGCAATTACTAATAGGAAAAGAAAATGTAGAAAAATTAAAAAGTACAAAAATAATAATATTTGGAATAGGAGGAGTAGGTTCATTTTGTGCTGAAGCATTAGCAAGAGCAGGAATTGGAAAAATGACTTTAGTAGATTATGATGTAATAGATATAACAAATTTAAACAGACAACTTCATGCACTCAATGCTACAATTGGAAAATATAAAGTAGAAGTAATGAAAAACAGAATACTAGACATAAATGAAAAAGCAATTGTCGAAACTATTTACAACAAAGAAGAAAATCAACCTGAAGAAAACTTAATAAACCAAACCTACGATTATGTAATAGATGCTGTAGACACAATTACCACAAAAATAAAACTAATAGAAAAAGCAAAACAAATAAATGTACCAATCATATCTGCAATGGGAACAGGAAACAAACTAGATCCCACAAAATTTAAAGTCACAGATATATATAAAACATCTGTCTGTCCACTATCTAAAATAATGAGAAAAGAATTGAAAAAAAGAAATATAAAAGATTTAAAAGTAGTATATTCAGAAGAAGAACCTAAAAAAATAGAAAATGACGCTGAAAACCAAAACAATAAAGTTATAGGAAGTATTTCATTTGTACCATCGGTTGCAGGTTTAATTATGGCAGGTGAAGTAATAAAAGATATAATTACTGATAAAAAAGATAATAAACATTCATAAAAAATAAAGAATATTAACCATAAAAAATAAATATTCATCAAAACATAAAAGATATTAACCATAAAAAATAGACATTCACAAAAAAATAATACATATTACTTATATACAATTGTTTTAAATAAAACAAAGCTAGATACCTTATAATCTAAGATATCTAGCTTTGTTATACTAAATTTTTAAACTTTCAATTTTTTAATAATCTTAATTTCATCAAACAAAGTATCAATTGCTTTTTTACGTCTTTCATAACTTTCGCGATACTCTGTTAAAATTTGATGATAATTTTCTGGAGTCTCATTCTTTTCCAAAAATATCTTCATACCTTCTAAATAATAATTTTTCTTTTTATCAGTTTTTGCCTTATTCATTTTTTCTTCATATTTTTCTACTTCAGTTAATCTTTTAATATTATCTTTTAAAGACTTAACATAGTCAAAAGTACAACTTATTTCATATTCAATATCATCAATAACAACAGAAATTAAAGCTTTTACAATTATAGGGTTGTCTTTTCCAAGTTTTGAATTTTCAGTCATAACTTTTAAAGCATCAGATTTTTTAACCTCTTGAAGGGGTTTTGTATTTTCAATAATAATTTTTAAAGTATCTGTTATACCAATATGTGTCTTATATTGCCTTTTGCTAACAATTGCATCATATTCATCAGCAACACGAATAATCTGACCTTCATAAGGAATATCTTTTTTTGTAAGACCTTTAGGATATCCAGTTCCATTTAAAGCTTCATGGTGGTAAATTGGACCTGCAGCATAAGGCCTTAATTTAGGGTCATTCATACAAATATTATATCCTATAGTAGTATGTGTTTTCATAATTTCATATTCTTCATCAGTTAATTTACCAGGTTTTTGCAAAATTTCTTGAGGGATAAACTGTTTACCAATATCATGCAAATATGCACAAATAGTACAATACTCAATAAACCCCTTCTGACAATGCAATTTTTCGCAAATACGGCAAGTTAAATTTGCAACATTTTCACAATGCTTTCTTGTGAAAACATCTAAACTACCTAAAATATTTAATTGATATTGCATAGTTTTGTCTAAATTATATGACTTTAGACTGGTCGGATCATAAAAATCAAATTCTTCTTTCATATGTTCTACCTCTTACTTTTTAATTATGTTTTTATAATAGCATTAAAATTGATATAATGCAATAATTTTTATTATTACTTATAAGAAAATTTGAACTTTAGGGACATTCCTTAAAGTTCATAATTACAATTTATAATCTAAATAGTTGTTTTATATAATTTATAATATTTAATAAAATTAAGATTTTAATTTTATTAATCTCTCTAGTCGAAAGTAAAACAATTAAAAAAGGTAAAGATTAATGAAAACATTAAGAAAAGGTAAAGACAGGAAAAGGTAAAAACAGGAAAAAACTTGAAAAAACTATAAACCTATGTTAAAATCTATAAATAAAAAATAAATGGAGGAATAGCAATGTATAGAACTAAAAACTGTGGCGAATTAACAAAAAATGATATAAATAAAAAAGTAGAGCTTGCAGGATGGGTGCAGAAGATAAGAAACCTAGGAGGAATGACATTTATAGATTTAAGGGATGAATTTGGAATCACACAAATAGTTATAAATGAGCAAATACAAAATGAGCAAACCGAAGAAGAAACAGAGCAAAATAAAGTAAACCAAGACAAAAATATAAAAATAAAGCAAATAACAACAGAAAGCTGTATTCACATAGAGGGAACAGTTGTTGAAAGAAGCAACAAGAACCCTAAAATGAAAACCGGAGAAATAGAAGTAATAGCAAGTAAAATAGAAATTTTAGGAAAATGTAAAAATGTATTACCATTTGAAATAAACACAGAACAAGAAGTAAGAGAAGACTTAAGACTAGAATATAGATTTTTAGACCTAAGAAATGAAAAATTACATAACAATATCCTAATGCGTTCAAAAATAATAAAAGCATTCAGAGACAAAATGGACGAATTAGGTTTCACAGAAATACAAACACCAATACTTGCAAACTCTTCTCCAGAAGGAGCAAGAGACTATTTAGTACCTAGCAGACTAAATCCAGGAGAATTCTATGCTCTTCCCCAAGCACCACAACAATTTAAACAATTGTTAATGGTATCAGGTTTTGACAAATACTATCAAATAGCGCCATGTTTTAGAGATGAAGACCCAAGAGCAGACAGAGCACCAGGAGAATTTTACCAACTAGACTTTGAAATGAGTTTTGCAACACAAGAAGATGTATTTAATGTAATAGAAAAAGTAATACCAGAAGTTTTTGAAAAATTCTCAAACTGGAAAGCAGATAAAGGGCCATTTATAAGAATACCATACAAAGAAGCAATGGAAAAATACGGTATAGACAAACCAGATCTTAGAAACCCACTAATAATACAAGATGTAACAAAACTATTTAAAAAATCAGAATTTAAAGCATTTGAAGAAAAAACAGTAAAAATAATAATTGTTCCAAACGGAGCAGAGCAAGGAAGAAAATTCTTCGATAAAATGACAGAATTTGCAAAAACAGAAGAAGTGGGAGCAAAAGGCTTAGCTTGGGCAAAATTAGAACAAGATGGAATTCTTCAAGGTGGAATTTCAAAATTTATAACAGAAGAAATGAAACAAAAACTAATAGAAGAATACGGTCTACAAAATGGTTCAGCGATGTTTTTCATAGCAGACGAATTTGAAAAGGCTCAAAAAATTGCAGGACTTATAAGAATAGAACTAGGAAAAAAATTAGACTTATTAGAAAAAGACGTATATAGATTTTGTTTTATAGTAGACTTTCCAATGTATGAATTATCAGATGAAGGAAAAATAGACTTTAGCCACAACCCATTTTCAATGCCACAAGGTGGAATGGAAGCACTAGAAAATGAAGATCCACTAAATATACTTGCATATCAATATGACTTAGTATGTAATGGATATGAAATGGCATCAGGAGCTGTAAGAAACCATAATCCAGAAATAATGGTAAAAGCATTTGAAATAGCAGGCTATACAGAAGAGGAAGTAAAAGAAAGATTTGGAGCACTATATAATGCATTTCAATATGGAACACCACCACACGCAGGAGCAGCACCAGGGCTAGACAGAATGATAATGTTAATAGAAAATTCAAATAATATAAGAGAAGTAATAGCTTTTCCAAAAAATAAAAGAGCAAGAGATTTGTTAATGAGAGCACCTTCAGAAGTTACTAAGAAACAACTTGAAGATGTGCATATTAAATTAGATATATAAGAAAAGTAGCGAAAATGCATGAGTAAAGCTTACGCGGGTCTTTTTAAAGGACACTTTTCTTGTTGTATACGAAAGAATCTACTTAAGGGGTCAAAATAGAACCGATTTTTTCTATACAATACTATACAATAAAAAAATCCAATTGAAGTGTTTTCTTCAATTGGATTTTTTAAAAGTTTGCTTATATAATTTTAAGCATTTTTCTTTTTATTTTTATTTGGAATAATAAGATCTTTTCCAGCAAGTAATAATTTTTTGGCTGATTCAATTTGTTCATGAGTTAATTTTTCATTTGGAGCTAATTTGTATAATTTTATTAAAGTATTGGCTAGATCAAGATATATATTTCCATTATCTAGATTAATTTCTTTGTTTTCAGTATTTCCAAGTAAATAATCAATAGAGACATTAAAAACATTAGCAAGTCTTGTTGCAATTTCAAGTCTAGGTTCTCTGTCTCCATTTATGTATCTTGAAATTGTTACATTAGTTGTTCCTACTTGCTCTGCTAGTTTCTTTTGTGTTAAGTTGTATTCTTCCATTAAAGATAACAATCTGTAACTAAATTTATCTGCATTAAATTTCATACAAACCTCCTATATGTCATATTATAAAACTTGGTTAAAAAGACATATGAAATATTGCCAAAATTATAATAGTAAAAGAACAATTTATCCAATAGGTAAAAGTTAAAAAAAATATTACCTAAAATAATTGTTGATTGAAAATGGAGTAATACAACAATATCAAAATTGTATCTTAAATGGAACAAACTAATTATTGGTTGTGAAAAATTGAGTTTTGGGTATTTTTTTGTGTATAAGTTGAATGAAGTTTTGGTTTATGATTTTTAGTAATACTGTTTGGAAGGTAATGTGGAATTATAGTTTGTAAACAGAAATAAGTTATTTTACAGTAATAATATCATTTAAAATAGTAAAAAGTTATTGATAAAAAGTAACCATATTGGTATAATTATTTTGTATTTAGTATAGAAATTAAAATTGTTAAGATTATTTAAGTTCAAATAAATTGATGAAAAGCTTATTTTGAAATTTTGAATGGAATATAGAGTATTTAATTAAGATTATTACTAAAGCTTGAGAATTGTAATAGGAATTTATTTGGGAGTATATTAAAGTTTATTTAGTAATAGATTTTTAGATAATTAAAAAGTGTATTGTAAGATAAAAAGTAATATGGAGAATTTTTATGCATATAATATAGTGGGAATTTGTGAATTTATAATTAAGTATATAACTTAATTAGATGCCCTTGAAACATATAAACACTATATCACAAAACAAAAAACATGACAATAAAAAAGCGAATAAAAAAATATTAAAAAATTTTCAAAAAAAAAATCATAAAGCTAAATGTTTTCAATTAAAAATAAGTTATAGTAATTTAATTTAAGTTATATAATTAATGAAAACCAAGGAGGAAAAAATGGTGAAAAGGCAAATAGAAAATCAAATAAATAAGCAAATAAAAAGAGAAACAGGAATATCATTAATAGCACTAATAATCACAATAATAATACTAATAATACTAGCAGGAATAGGAATCAGTAGCCTAACAGGAGAAAATGGAATAATAAAAAATAGCCAAAATGCCAAATTACAAACAGAAATAGCAGCAGGAAAAGAGAAACTGCAACTTATATACACAGAACAATTTACAGAAGAATTTGTGCAAAATAATGGAAATAACATAGAACTTGGAGATTATTTAAATTACATAGAAGAGCAAGGAGTTCCAACAAAAGAAGAAGATGGAAAAAACTATGCAGAAGTAGATGGAAAGATATATGAAATAAGTGAAGAACAAGAACATATAAAAATAGACTATGTAGAAGAAGGAGAAATAACAGAGCCAAGAATAAAGCAAATAATAGTAGTAGAAAAAACAGCAAGTACAATAGAAATAAAAATAGAAGCACTAAGAATGGAAGGTGGAACATATTACTACTACATAGGAACAAGTGAAAATAGCTTAGAAGAAAAAGGAAGTAACCAAGAAGGAGAATACATATTCGAAGGATTAGGACAAGCCGAAAAATACTACATAAAAGTAATAGCAGAAAGTAAAGATGGAAAACAAGCAGAAAAAACAATAGAAGTAGAAATGGAAAAAGTACCAGAGGCAAAAGGAAATATAGACTATGAAATAACTTGGGAAG